>JAAYYF010000075.1 GCA_012515535.1 Deinococcales bacterium | reverse complement strand
TGCGCGCGTCACGGCCCCCGCGCTCAGCCCGGGCGCCTGAGCCCCTTCGGCAGCAGGCTGCGCACCACGCCGCCGCTGCGCTTGCCCCAGCCGAGCGGGAAGCCGTCGACCTCCACGCGCACGTAGCCGGGCTCGCCCGCCGCCTCGAGGTCGGCGCCGGCCAGGAACGCCGGCAGGCGCGCGTCGTCCGGGGGCAGCGAGAGCCGCTCGCGCACGGCCTCGCCCGGCAGCGCCATGGCGAGCGCGTGCGCGGGCTCGAGGCGCGCCCCGTCCCGCCCGCCGCGCGCCCGCCCCAGCTGCAGGCCGTGGCGCAGCCAGCGCAGCCCGTTCGGGTCGAGGGGCGCCGCCGGGTCGGCGTTCGGCGCGGGGGCGCCCGCGGCGCGGCCCAGCCAGTCGCCCTGGCGCGCCGTGGGGGCGAGGCGCGCGGCCCAGCCGTCGGCCAGCGTCGTGGCGGCGAAGCGCTCCCAGGCGGCGCGCGCGTCGGCGTCGAGCACGGCCGCAGCGCGCGCCGTCCCCCGCCCCGTGGCGCGGCGCCCCGCGGGCGCGCCCCGGTGCCGGCGCGCGCCCGTAGGCGCGTCGGTCGGCGTGGCGGTCGCCGCCCCGCGGTCCGCGCCGCGTGCGGCCGGCGCGTCGGGGTCGCGCCGCAGCAGCGCCACGAAGTGGCCCTCGCCCGGCGCCCGGTGTGGCCACACCCGTGCCGCCCCCGCCAGCGCCGGCGCGCCGCCAGGCACCCAGTCGGGGCGGCCCGGCGCGGTGCCCGGCAGCGCCAGCGGCACCAGCGCGAAGTCGGGGCGCGCCGCCAGGAAGGCGGCCACCAAGCGCTCGTTCTCCTCGGGGGCGAAGGTGCAGGTGGAGTAGGCGAGGTGGCCGCCGGGCGCCACCAGCTCGGCGGCGGCCAGCAGCAGCTCGTCCTGGCGGCGGGCGCAGCTCGCCACCGCCGCCTCGCTCCACATCGCCAGCGCCTCCTCGGACTTGCGGAACATCCCCTCGCCCGAGCAGGGGGCGTCCAGGAGCACGCGGTCGAAGGCGCCCGGCCACCGCTCCGCCAGGCGCGCCGGCGCCTCGTTCGTGACGGTGGCGTTCGCGACCCCGCAGCGCTCCAGGTTGCCGATCAGGGCGCGGGCGCGCTGCGGGTGCACGTCGTTGGCCACCAGCCAGCCGCGCCCGGCCAGGCGCGCCGCCAAGTGCGTGCTCTTGCCACCCGGGGCGGCGGCCAGGTCGATCACCAGCTCGCCCGGGCGCGGCGCCAACGCGGCCGCCACCATCATCGCGGCGGGGTCCTGCAGGTAGTAGACGCCGGCGTCCTGGTAGGGGTGGCGCCCGGGCGGCGGCACGCCCGCGGCGCGGCCGGGGGCGGGCGGCGGCGCGGCCACCACGAACCCCTCCTCGCACCAAGGCAGCGCCTCGAGCGGCCACGGCAGCCGCGCGGCCAGCGTGGCGACCGGCCCGCGCAGCGTGTTCACGCGCAGGCCCACCACCGGCGGCCGCCCCAGGGCGTCGAACAGCGCCGCCGCCTCGTCGCCCAGCAGCCCCTCCATGCGGCGCCGGAAGGCGGCCGGGAGCGGGGTACCGGAGGGCGGGGCGGCGGGCACGCGCGGATGATAGCAGCGCCGCGCCCCGCGCGACCGCCCGCGCCTCTGCATCCCGGCGCGTCACTCGCCGCCGCAGCCGGCTCGTACACTGAACGCCATGAGGATCCTTCACACCGCCGACTGGCACGCCGGTCGCACGTTGCACGGCGTCGACCGGACGCCGGAGGTGCGGCGGGCGCTCGAGGAGATCGCCGAGCTGGCGGTCAGCGAGCGCGCCGACGTGATCGTGGTGGCGGGCGACGTGTTCGACTCGCGCAACCCCAGCGCCGCCGCCGAGGAGGCGGTGTACGACTTCTTCCTGCGCACCAGCGCGGCCGGCATCCCCAGCGTGGTCATCGCCGGCAACCACGACTCGCCCGCGCGCCTCGACGCCGTGGCGCGGGTGCTGCGCCTCGCCGACGTGCACGCGGTGGGCGGCTTCCGGCCCGCCGGCGCCGGCGGCCTGCTGACCCTCGAGGTCGGCGGCGAGCGCCTCAAGGTCGGCGCGCTGCCGTTCCTCTCGGAGCGGCGAATGGTCGACGCCGAGGCGCTGATGGAGTCCGACGTCGGCGCCCAGCGCGACACCTACCGCGCGATCATGCGCAAGCTGGTGGACAACCTGGCGGGCGGCTTCGACCACGGCAGCGTCAACCTGCTGGCCATGCACACGACCTTCGAGGGCGCCACGCTCGCCAACTCGGAGTACGCGTTCCATTGCACCTCGAGCTACACCGTGCCCTCCACGATCGTGCCCGACAGCGCCAACTACGTGGCGCTCGGCCACATCCACAAGCCGCAGAGCGTGGTGGGCCTGCCCGAGAACAAGGCGCGCTACAGCGGCAGCCTGCTGCAGCTCGACTTCGGCGAGGTCGGCGACGCCAAGGGCGTGCTGCTGGTGGAGGCGTCGCCCGGCAAGCCGAGCCGCGTCACCACCCTGCCCCTGTCGAGCGGGCGCCCGCTACGGCGCGTGGTGGTCGAGGAGGAGGAGCTCGACGCGCGCATGGCGGAGCTCGAGCGGCTCGACGG
>JAAYYF010000074.1 GCA_012515535.1 Deinococcales bacterium | reverse complement strand
CGGCGCCCGGCGCGCGCTACGCCCTGCTGGCCGCCGACACCGACGGCATCGACGGGGGCCAGGGGCCGGCCGCGCCCGCCGGCGCGCTGCTGGGGCCGGCGGAGGCGGCGCGGCTCACGCCCGACGCGGCGCGCGCGGCGCTCGCGGCCCACGGCTCGCACGACCTGCTGGCGCGGGTGGGCGGCCTGCTGGTGACGGGCCCCACCGGCACCAACGTCAACGACCTGCGGGTGGTGCTGCTCGAGGGGTAGCCAGCGGCCGCAGGCCGCGGCGCGCGCCCGGTTATCCTCGCGTCCGACCATGAGCCGCCTGCTGCCCGCCACCCCCGAGAACGTCGAGCGCGCCGCCGCCCTGCTGCGCGAGGGCGGCGTGGTGGCGTTCCCCACCGAGACGGTCTACGGCCTCGGTGCCGCCGCGCGCCAGCCGGCCGCGGTGGCGCGCGTCTACGAGCTGAAGGGCCGCCCCCGCGGGCACCCGCTCATCGTGCACCTGCCGGCCGCGTCGCACCTCGACGCTTGGGCCGAGGAGGTGCCGCCCGCGGCGCGCGAGCTCGCGCGCCGCTTCTGGCCCGGCCCGCTGACGCTGGTGCTGCGGCGCGAAGGCGGCGTGCCCGACGCCGTGACCGGCGGGCAGGACACCGTGGCGCTGCGCGTGCCCGGCCACCCGGTGGCGCTGGCGCTGCTGGCGGCGTTCGGCGACGGCGTCGCCGCCCCGTCCGCCAACCGCTTCGGGCGCATCAGCCCCACCCTGGCGGCGCACGTGGCCGAGGAGTTCGACGACCCGGCCCTCGTCGTGCTCGACGGCGGCCCCAGCGACGTGGGGGTGGAGTCGACGATCCTCGACCTCAGCGACCTGGAGCGGGCGGGCGAGGCGAGATTGCTGCGCCCCGGCGGCGTGAGCCGGGCCGAGCTCGAGGCCGTGCTCGGGCGGCGGCCGTTGCTGCCGGGCGAGGCGCGCGCCGCCGCGCCGCGCGCGCCGGGTGGCCTCAAGAGCCACTACGCGCCGACGGCGCCCACGCGCCTGGTGGCCGCCGACGAGCTGCTCGCCCTGGCCGGCGCCCTGCCGGGCGCGGCGGTGCTGGCGCGGCGCCCGGCGCCGGCCGGTTTCGCGGGGGCGTGGCGGGCGCTGCCGGCCGACCCGGCCGGGTACGCCCGCGGGCTGTACGCGGCGCTGCGCGAGCTCGACGCCGCGGCCCCGCGGGTGATCCTGGTGGAGGCGCCGCCGGCGGGGGAGGCGTGGCTGGCGGTGCGCGACCGGCTCGCGCGCGCGGCGGCCGACGAGCGCGGCGACGATGGCCCCTGACCCCGCGCAGCGACGCCGGCCCCTGACCCCGCGCAGCGGCCACGGCCCTGGCCCCGCGCCGCCCGGGCCTGGTGAGCCGTGCGACCGCGCCCCGCCGCGACGGTGTCTAGAATGACCGCGCCAGCTGCGCCCTGGCCGTCGTCCTGGGGCTTGCGCTCCGTACCTTGGAACGGCTAGACTCAGTAGGTTTGCCCTCGGCCCGCAACGATGGGTCCAGGGCCAGTTTGTCGTGTGCTGCCTGTTTGGGGCCGCGAACGACGTGGGAAAGCCGAGAGTTCGAGGCCCGAAGCCGTAGCCGCGCTTGTAGGGGCGCGAGAACAGTAACGAGGGAGTGATCGTTCTGCCGACCGTTAACCAGCTGCTCCGCAAGGGGCGCAAGAAGGTAGCCAAGAAGAGCAAGACGCCGGCCCTGAAGGGTTCGCCCCAGCGCCGCGGCGTCTGCACCGCCGTCAAGACCCAGACCCCGAAGAAGCCGAACTCGGCCCTCCGCAAGATCGCGCGTGTCCGCCTCTCCGGCGGCCAGGAGGTCACCGCCTACATCCCGGGCGAGAAGCACAACCTCCAGGAGCACTCCGTGGTCCTCATCCGCGGCGGCCGTGTCAAGGACCTCCCGGGCGTCCGTTACCACATCGTCCGCGGCGCGCTCGACGCCCAGGGCGTCGGCGTCGGCCGTTACGTCCAGCGCAACCAGAGCCGCAGCAAGTACGGCACCAAGAAGCCGAAGGCAGGGAAGTAACCGCACATGGGACGCAGAAGACGCGCTGAAGTCCGCCGCCTCGAGCCGGACCTGGTCTACTCCGACACCACCGTCACCGCGCTGATCAACAAGCTCATGCGCGACGGCAAGAAGAACGCCGCCAGCCGGATCTTCTACGGCGCCTGCCGCCTGATCCAGGAGCGCAGCGGCCAGGAGCCCCTCAAGGTGTTCCGTCAGGCGCTCGACAACATCAAGCCGCGCATCGAGGTGCGCAGCCGCCGCGTGGGTGGCTCCACCTACCAGGTGCCGGTCGAGGTCGCGCCGCGCCGCGCGCAGTCGCTGAGCCTGCGTTGGCTCGTCGCCGCTTGCGACGCCCGCCCCGAGCGCACCGCCGTCGAGCGGGTCGCTGGGGAGCTCCTCGACGCCGCCGCTGGGCGCGGTGGTGCCGTCAAGAAGAAGGAGGACGTCGAGCGGATGGCCGAGGCCAACCGCGCCTACGCTCACTACCGCTGGTGACCCCCGGGTCATCCGCGTAGAGCTCGATAGCGACGACGATCATGAGCAAAACCACCGCAGCAACCGACCTCAGCAAGACGCGCAACATCGGCATCGCGGCCCACATCGACGCGGGCAAGACGACGCTGACCGAACGCATCCTCTTCTTCACCGGCCGCATCCACAAGGTCGGCGAGACCCACGAGGGCGCCGCCCAGATGGACTGGATGGAGCAGGAGCGCGAGCGCGGCATCACCATCACCTCCGCCGTGACGCAGGCGTTCTGGCACGACACGCGCATCAACGTGATCGACACCCCGGGGCACGTCGACTTCACCATGGAGGTCGAGCGCTCCATGCGCGTGCTCGACGGTGCCGTGGCCGTCTTCGACGCCAGCCAGGGCGTCGAGCCGCAGTCCGAGACCGTGTGGCGGCAGGCCGACAAGTACCACGTGCCCCGCATCGCGTTCGCGAACAAGATGGACAAGACCGGCGCCAGCCTGCAGCTGGTGCTCGACTCGATGAAGGAGCGCCTGGGCGCCACCGCCGTGCCGCTGCAGTGGCCCATCGGCGCCGAGGACTCCTTCGAGGGCATGATCGACCTCATCGAGATGAAGGCCATCTACTACCACGACGACGTGGGCCAGAAGATCGAGATCGTCGACATCCCCGCCGACCTCCAGGCCCTGGCCGAGGAGAAGCGCGCCCTGATGGTCGAGCGCCTCGCCGACGTCGACGACGACGTGGCGATGCTCTTCCTCGAGGGCGAGGAGCCCGACGTCGACACGCTGCGCGCCGCCATCCGCCGCGCCACCATCGACCTCAAGATCTTCCCGGTGATGTGCGGCTCGGCCCTCAAGAACAAGGGCGTGCAGCGCCTCCTCGACGCGGTCGCCTACTACCTGCCGAGCCCGCTCGACATCCCGCCGGTCAAGGGCGTGAACCCCGAGACGGGCGAGGAGGAGAGCCGTCCCTCCGATGTCACCGCCCCGACCGCGGCCCTGGCCTTCAAGGTCGCCACCGACCCGTTCGTCGGTCGCCTCGTGTTCGTGCGCGTCTACTCGGGCGCCCTCACCTCGGGCAGCTACGTGTACAACGCCAGCACCGGCCGTCGCGAGCGTATCGGCCGCCTGCTCAAGATGCACGCCAACTCGCGCGAAGAGGTGGAGGTCATCGAGGCCGGCAGCCTGGGCGCCGTGGTGGGCCTGAAGGACACCTCCACCGGCGACTCGCTGGTCGACGCCGACCACCCGATCCTCCTCGAGTCGATCGAGGTGCCGGAGCCGGTCATCACCGTCGCCATCGAGCCCGCCTCGAAGGCCGACCAGGACAAGCTCACCAACGGGCTGGTCAAGCTCACCGAGGAGGACCCGACCTTCCGCGTCGAGACCGACCCCGAGACCGGCCAGACCAAGATCTCGGGCATGGGCGAGCTGCACCTCGACATCATCGTCGACCGCCTCAAGCGCGAGTTCCACGTGAACGCCAACGTGGGCGCTCCGCAGGTGGCCTACCGCGAGACCATCACGGTCCCGGTCGACGTCGAGGGCAAGTTCGTGCGCCAGACCGGCGGTCGCGGCCAGTACGGCCACGTCAAGATCAAGGCCGAGCCCCTGCCGCGCGGCACCGGTAACCAGTTCGAGAACATCGTGGTGGGCGGTACCGTGCCCAAGGACTTCATCCCCGCCGTCGAGAAGGGCGTGGAGGAGGCCATGCAGTCGGGGCCGCTCCTGGGCTTCCCGATCGTCGACATGAAGGTGTCGCTCTACGACGGCTCGTACCACGAGGTCGACTCGTCGGAGATGGCCTTCAAGATCGCCGCCTCCATGGCGATCCGTGAGGCGATGAACCAGGGCCAGGCGGTGATCCTCGAGCCGATCATGCGCGTGGAGGCGACCACCCCCGAGCAGTACATGGGCGACGTCATCGGCAGCCTGAACTCGCGTCGCGGCCAGATCCAGGGCATGACGCCGCGCGGCAACGCGCAGGTGGTCACCGCCAACGTGCCGCTCGCCGAGATGTTCGGCTACGCCACCGACCTCCGCAGCATGTCGCAGGGCCGCGCGACCTTCACGATGATCTTCGATCATTACGAGGCCGTGCCCCGCAACGTCCAGGACCAACTACTCAAGAAGTAACAGGAACGAGGAGCAACAGAGATGGCTAAGGGTGTATTCGAACGTACCAAGCCCCACGTGAACGTGGGCACGATCGGCCACGTCGACCACGGCAAGACCACCACCACCGCGGCGATCACCTTCACCGCGGCGGCCATGGACCCCACCGCGGTCACGCAGAGCTACGAGGAGATCGACAAGGCCCCCGAGGAGAAGGCGCGCGGCATCACCATCAACGCCTCGCACGTCGAGTACCAGACGCCCGCGCGTCACTACTCGCACGTCGACACCCCCGGGCACGCCGACTACATCAAGAACATGATCACCGGCGCGGCGCAGATGGACGGCGCCATCCTGGTGGTGAGCGCGGCCGACGGCCCCATGCCCCAGACCCGCGAGCACATCCTGCTGGCGCGCCAGGTGGGCGTTCCCTACATCG
>JAAYYF010000073.1 GCA_012515535.1 Deinococcales bacterium | reverse complement strand
TCGGCCGTAGCCGAGGCGTCGGCCGTAGCCGAGGCGTCGGCCGTGCCCGCGCCCTCGCCGTCCTCTCCCGGCAGCACCGCGCCCGCGTCCGCGTCGTCGCCCGCCTCCGGCGCGCCCACCGCGTCCGCCTCGTCGTCCTCGGCTCCCGCCTGGCGCAGGTAGCGCTCGCCCGCCCGCTCGGCGTCGTCCTGGGCGTCGACCTCGGTGACGGGGGCGGTGTCGTCGAAGTAGTCGAAGACGGCGTCGCCGATCTGCACCTCCTCGCCGGTGCTGGCGCCCGCCTGCTTCAGCAGCTTGTTGACGCCCAGGGTGCGGAAGTGGTGCTGCAGGTAGGCCACGGCGTCGGGGTTGGTGGGGTCGAAGCGCGCCACCACCGCCTCGATCTCGGTGCCGGTGATCACCCAGCCCTGGCCGCTCATGTCGCGCTTGACCTCCAGCGGCGCCACCGTCACGCGCCGCTCGGGCTGCGCCCGCACCGGTGCGGGGCGCGGCGGCAGCAGCTCGAACAGCGCCTCGCGCACCTCGTCGAGCCCCTGGCCCTCGAGCGCCGACGCCGTCAGCACCGGCAGGCCCCAGGCGGCTAGCTCGCGCTCCTGGCGCTCGACCTCCTCCTCGAGGCCCTCGAGCAGGTCGACCTTGTTGAGGAGGATCATGGCGGGGCGCTCGAGCAGGCCAGGGTCGTAGGCCTCCAGCTCGCGGCGCAGGGCGCGCAGCGTCTCCTCGGGCTCCTCGGCGGCGTCGAGCACGTAGACCAGCAGGCGCGTGCGCGAGATGTGGCGCAGGAAGTCGAGCCCCAGCCCCTTGCCCAGGTGGGCGTCCTCGATGATGCCAGGGATGTCGGCCATGGTGAAGCGCTCGAGGCCGCCGTCGCGCTCGATCACGCCCAGGTTCGGGCTCAGGGTGGTGAAGGGGTAGGAGGCGATGGCGGGCGCGGCGTTCGACAGCGCCGCCAGCAGGCTCGACTTGCCGGCGTTGGGGTAGCCCACCAGCCCCACGTCGGCGATGGTGCGCAGCTCGAGGCGCAGGCGGCGCTTCTCGCCGGGCGTGCCGAACTCGGCGAAGCGCGGCGCGCGGCGCGTCGAGGTGGCGAAGCTGGCGTTGCCGCGCCCGCCCTCGCCGCCCTTGGCCACCACCGCCGTCTCGCCCACCTCGACCAGGTCGGCGACGAGCTCGCCGGTGTCGAGGTCGGTGGCCATGGTGCCCACCGGCACGTCGACGTAGAGGTCGGCCCCGGAGGCGCCCGCCTTGTTGCGCCCCTCCCCCTGCTGGCCGACGGGCGCCCGGAAGTGCGTGCGCCCCACGAGACGGTCGAGCGAGGTGACGTCGTCGACCGCGCGGAGGATGACCGAGCCGCCGCGGCCGCCGTGGCCGCCGTCGGGGCCACCCTTCGGGATGTACATCAGGCGCAGGAAGGAGAGGCCGCCGTCGCCCCCCTTCCCGCCCTGCACGGTGATGTCGAGAACGTCGCGGAAAGCCATTCGTCGCTCCAAAGAAGAACGCGGCCCACGAAGGGGCCGCGTCAGGTGCTAGGTGACGGGCGCGCGGCCTCAGTCGGCCGCTAGCGCGTCGTCCCGCTGTTCGATGCTGATGAAGCGCCCCTTGGCGCCCTTGTTGTGGAACTTGACGTAGCCGTCGCGGAGCGCGAACAGGGTGTAGTCGTTGCCGAGGCCGACGTTGTGGCCGGGCTTGAACTTGGTGCCGCGCTGGCGGACCAGGATGTTGCCGGCGAGCACGAACTGACCGTCGAAGCGCTTCACGCCGAGGCGCTGCGAGTGGCTGTCGCGGCCGTTACGGGTGCTGCCGACGCCTTTCTTGTGTGCCATCTCTTACCTCTTCCTCGCTGCTCAGCCGACGCTCTTGACGCGGACCTCGGTGTAGTCCTGACGATGGCCGATCTTGCGGCGGTAGTTGGTCTTGGCCTTGTACTTGTAGACGTCGATCTTGTCGCCGCGGCCGTGGCCGATGACCTCGACCTTGACCGTGGCGCCGTCGACCTGGGGGCCGACCTTGACGTCGTCGCCGGCGAGCATGAGCACGGGGAGCTCCAGCTCGGTGCCGGCGTCGGCGTCGAGCTTCTCGACCCGGAGCACGTCGCCCTCGGCGACGCGGTACTGCTTGCCGCCCGTCTTGACGATTGCGAACATCTTCCAACCTCCAGGGGCCTCCGCCCTGCGTGGAGGCGGCCCTCACTCTAGCCAGGATGAGACGGACGCCACCCCAGCGGAGCGCGCCCGGCTACCAGAAGGTGGATTATAGCGGAAGCCGCGGCCTTCGCGCAAGGCGAGGAGGCGCGCGTGCCCCACGCGCCTCAGAGGCCGAACAGCAGCGGGATCAGCGTCAGGCCCACCACCAGCATCAGCGCCTGCATCGGCAGCCCCACCCGCACGAAGTCGCTGAAGCGGTACTTGCCGGGACCCACCACCAGCGTGTTGACCGGCGATGCCATCGGCGTGCAGAACGACGAGGCGGCCGCCAGCGCCACCATCATCATCACGGGCTCGGGCGCCACCCCCAGGTCGAGGGCGGCGCGCAGCGCGATGGGCGCGATCAGCACGGCGGTGGCGGTGTTCGACATCAGCTGCCCCAACGCCGTGGTGACCAGGTATACGCCCGCCAGCAGCACCAGCGGCGCGCTGTCGCCCAGCAGCGCCACCACCCCGTCGGCCAGGTAGGCGACGCCGCCCGACAGCTCGAGCGCCGTGGCCAGCGGCAGCATGCCCGCGATGAGCACCACCGACTCCCACTGCACGGCGCGGTACGCCTCCTCCATCGAGATGGCGCCCGTCAGCACCAGGGCGATCACCGCCAGCAGCACCGCCACCACCGGCGCCACCCAGCCCACCGTCATCACCAGCAGCATGGCCAGCAGGACGACCACCACCAGGGGCGCCTTGCGGCGGCGCGGCGCCTCGGGCGGCTCGCCCGCCTCGCTGAGCACCACGGCGTCGTGGCGCTCGCGCCGCAGCTCGGCCACGGCCTTGACGGGCCCCTGCAGCAGCAGCGTGTCGCCGAAGCGCAGGCGCAGCGCGGCCAGGCGCTTCTCGCCCTCGCCGAGCCTCACGCGCTCGGGCCCGCGCAGCACCGCCACCACCTGCACCCCGTAGCGCTCGCGGAAGCGCAGCTCGGCGAGGCTCTTGCCGATCCAGCTCGAGCGCGGCGGCAGCAGCACCTCCGCGAAGCCCAGGTTGGCGGGCACCACCCCCTCGGCCAGCTCCTCGCCGTCGACGGGCTCGGCCTCGGTCCCGGCGCGCGCGGCCACCGTCGCCAGCGCCTCGGGGCTGCCCTGCAGCAGCAGGCGGTCGTGGGCCGCCAGGGTGGTGTCGGGGCCGATGCGCTTCGAGCGCCCCAGGTGGCGCCGCGAGCGCGCCCCGCCAGCCGCCGCCGCGGGCTCGGTGTCGACCGCCAGCACCTGCACCCCGAGCCGCTCGGGCCAGCGCAGCTCCTTGAGCCGCCGCCCCACGAGCGGCGAGCCCGGCGGCAGCACCACGCGCGCCAGCGAGGTGGGCAGCCCGAAGCGCTCGGCCACCGCGGTGAGCGACTCGCGCGGCACGTCGCCGCGCGCCTCGGCGCCGGGCGCCGCGGGCGCGCGGGCGGGCAGCAGGCGCCGCCCCAGCGTGGCCATGAACGCCACGCTGACGGCCAGCATGCCCAGCCCGAAGGGGGTGAAGGCGAAGAAGCCGAACGGCGCGCGCCCCGCGCCCTCGAGCGCCTGCGACGCCACCAGGTTGGGCGGCGTGGCGATGAGCGTGAGCATGCCGCCCACCAGCGCGGCGTAGGCGGTGGGGATCAGCAGCTTGCTGGGGCTCACGCCGGCGCGCCACGCCATGGCCATCACGATGGGCAGCATCACCGCCACCGTGCCGGTGGAGCTCATGAACGCCGACAGCAGGCCGGTGGCCAGCATGACCGCCACCACCATGCGCGTCTCGCCCCCGCCCGCCAGGCGCCCCAGGGCGCGCCCGAAGGCGTCGGCCACGCCCGTCTGCACCAGCGCCCCCGACACCACGAACAGCGCGGCGATCATCACCACCAGGGGGTCGGCGAAGCCCGCCAGCGCCTGCGCCGGGGTGAGGCTGCCCGTGAGGGTCAGGGCCAGGATCACCAGCAGCGCCACCACGTCGAGGCGCACGCGGTCGGAGACGAACAGCGCGACGGCGCCGAGCAGCACGAGCATCACGGTGAGCATCTCGCCGGTCATCGCGTCACAGACTATGCCGCCGGGCCGCCGTCGCACAGGGGCGAACGTCGGCCGCCGTCCGGCGCGGGCACGGCGCGTCGATTTCCCGACCGCCATCGTACCTATCTGCCTTTTTGCCGTTACCCATGCCCTATACTCCGGGCGAGTTCGGGAAAGGAGCTCGCCAATGGCCAAGACCAAGACCGTCAGCAAGGCAGAGCTGGTCAACGAGGTCGCCGAGAACACGGGGCTGTCCAAGAAGGCCGTGAAGGAGACGATGGACTCGCTCCTCGAGACGATGACCGAGAACATCGCCAAGGGCAACAAGGTCACCCTCACCGGCTTCGGCACCTTCGAGGTGCGCAACCGCAAGGCGCGCACCGGGGTCAAGCCTGGCACCACCGAGAAGATCAACATCCCCGCCAGCCAGTACCCCGCCTTCAAGGCAGGCAAGAGCCTCAAGGACACCGTGTCGGGCAAGAAGAGCTCGGGTTCGGGCCGGCGCGCTTCGGGCGGCTCCCGCGGCCGCTCCTCCGGCGCCTCCGCCGCGGGGCGCGCCAAGCGCTGAACGACGCCGCCTGAGCGCGACGTGCGAGGCGCCGCCTTCCGGGGCGGCGCCCTTCGTTACCGACCGGACGCGCGCGGCGGCGGGCGCGGCTTAGCATCGGGACGTGAACCTGCCGCAGCCCACGGCCCCCGAGCCCACGGGCGCCCCCCGCCCCATCGTCGTGTACGCCACCATGTTCGGCGCCACCGAGCTGGTCGCCGAGCAGGTCGCGGCCGCCCTCGGCCGCGAGCTGGGCGTGGAGGTGCCGTGCCGCGACCTGGCATGGCTCGAGCCCAGCGCGCTGGCGGGCTTCGACCTGATCGTCTTGGGCTGCCCCACCTGGAACATCGGCCAGCTGCCCAGCCACCTCGAGGCGCGCCTGCCCGAGCTGGCCGCGCTCGACCTGGCGGGCACGCGCCTGGCGCTGTTCGGCACCGGCGACGCGGTCGGCTACCCCGACACCTACCTCGACGCGCTGGACATCGTGGCCGAGGCGCTCCTGCCCACCGGTGCCGAGCCGATCGGGCGCTGGCCCACCGCCGGCTACGCCTTCCTGGCCTCGCGCGCCCAGCGCGGCGACGAGTTCCTGGGGCTGGGCGTCGACGAGGACAACGAGCCCGAGCGCACCGCCGAGCGCGTGGCGGCGTGGGCGGCCAAGGTGGCCGCCGAGTACCGCGCGCGCGCCGCCCGCGCGGCGCTGCAGCCCGCCTGAGCCGCCGGCGCCCGCGCCGGGGTTCCCGGGCCGCGGCGCGCCTCGTAGCCCTACGGCCGCGGGCGCGGTAGAGTGCGGGGTACATGCAACCCGAAGCGGCAAGCGCGCGCAGCGTGCCGGCGCTGCTGCGCGGCCGCCGAGACGACGACGGCCTGGCGCTGCGCGTGAAGCGCCTGGGCCTCTGGACCGGCATCAGCTGGCGCGAGTACGCCGCGCAGGTCGACGGCCTGGCGCGCGAGATGGTCGAGCTGGGCCACCGGCCCGGCGACCGCGTGGCGGTGCTGTGCGAGAACCGCCCCGAGTGGCTCGTCGCCGACCTGGCGATCCAGACGGCGGGCGGCGCCACGGTGGGCGTCTACACCACCTCCAGCGCCGGCCAGCTGGCCTACCACCTGAACCACTCCGACGCCGTGGGCCTCGTGCTCGAGGACGCCGAGCAGCTCGAGAAGTGGCTGGCGGTGCGCCACGAGTGCCCCACCGTGCGGTGGGTCATCGTGGTCGAGCCCGAGGACGTGGAGGGCACGCTGGCCTGGGACGAGGTGGTGGCGCGCGGCCGCGAGCGCTACGCCACCGACCCCGGCCCCGTCGACGCGCGCCTGGCGGCCATCGAGCCCCACGACACGGCGCTGTTCATCTACACCTCCGGCACCACCGGCGACCCCAAGGGCGCCATGCTCAGCCACGCCAACCTGCTGTGGGCCATCGACTCGCTGGCGCGCGCCATGCCCATGGACGCGCGCGACGAGTTCATCTCGTTCCTGCCGCTGTCGCACATCGTCGAGCGCCTCATCAGCGTCACGGCGCCGCTGCGCTACGGATACACGGTGTCGTTCACCGAGAACCTCGACACGGTGCTGACCAACCTGCAGGAGATCCGCCCCACGGTCTTCTTCGCGGTGCCGCGCATCTGGGAGAAGATCTACTCGCTGGTCGAGTTGCACATGAAGGACGCCAACGTCATCAAGCGCTGGGCCTACGGCCAGGCGCTGCGCGCCGTGCGCGGCGGCAACGGCGTGGCCGCCACCGTGGCGCACCTGGCGGTGCTGCGGCTGCTGCGCCTGCGCCTCGGCCTCGACCGCGTGCGGGTGGCCATCTCCGGCGCGGCGCCCATCGCGCCCGAGATCCTCGCCTACTTCCGCGCCATCGGCATCGACGTGCGCGAGGGGTACGGGCTCACCGAGTCCACCGGCATCATCGCCATCCACCGCGAGCAGGTGCGCCTCGGCAGCGTGGGCCCCGCCTTCCCCGACGTGGAGGTGAGGATCGCCGACGACGGCGAGATCCTCAGCCGGAGCCCGGGCAACTTCAAGGGCTACCACAAGGACCCGGCCGCCACCGCCGCGGCGCTGGAGGGCGGCTGGCTCCACACCGGCGACATCGGCGAGCTCGACGCCGACGGCAACCTCGTCATCACCGACCGCAAGAAGGACATCCTCATCACCGCCGGCGGCAAGAACGTGGCGCCGCAGAAGATCGAGAACCAGCTGAAGTCGAGCGTCTACATCAACGACGCGGTGGTGATCGGCGACCGGCGCCGCTACCTGGTGGCGCTGCTGGTGCTCGACGAGGACAACGTCACCCACTGGGCCACGGAGCGCCAGCTCTCCTACTCCACCTACACCGACCTGGCGAGGAACCCCGAGGTGCGCGCGCTGATCGAGAGCGAGGTCGAGCGCGTGAACGCGGGGCTGGCGCGCGTCGAGACCATCAAGCGCTTCGCCATCCTGCCCAAACGCCTCTACCACGAGGACGGCGAGGTCACGGCCACGCTGAAGGTGAAGCGCTCGAGCATCGCCGCCAAGTACGCCGACCTCATCGAGGAGCTGTATGCCTGAGCCGCACGCCTTCCCTCCCCTACGCCCGGCGGTGACGAACCATGCTCTTCCGTGAGCGCTACGAGCACGACCTCTGGCTGATCCGCGGCAGCCAGGCGTGGGTGGCGGCCGGCGTGGCGGGGCTGTTCCTGCTGGCGCTGCCGTTCCTGTTCAAGGGCTACGTGGTCTACAACTTCACGCTGTTCTTCGTCTACGCGCTGGTGGCGCTGTCGCTCTCGGTGCTGGTGGGGCTCACCGGCCAGGTGTCGCTGGGGCACGCGGGCTTCCTGGCGGCGGGCGCCTACGCCCAGGCGGTGCTGGTGTCGC
Organism: Deinococcales bacterium; assembly: GCA_012515535.1. Taxonomy (GTDB): domain Bacteria; phylum Deinococcota; class Deinococci; order Deinococcales; family Trueperaceae; genus JAAYYF01. The sequence goes on along the minus strand of JAAYYF010000073.1, from coordinate 15,398 downwards.
AGGGGGTGCCGTTCCTGCTGGCTCTGCCCCTCACCATCGCCTTGGTGGCGCTGCTGGGGGTGGTCATCGGCGTGCCGGCGCTGCGCCTCGAGGGCCCCTACCTGGCCATCGCCACGCTGGGCTTCGGGCTCGCGATCCAGCAGATCCTCAACAACTGGCGCCTGGTGGGCGCCTCCACCGGCATGCTGGTCGAGCGCCCGGTGCTGTTCGGCGTCGACCTCTACGGCGACACCCCCTACTACTACCTGGTGCTGGCGGTGGCCGGCGTCACCACCTGGGCGCTCTTCAACCTGGAGCGCTCGCACGTGGGCCGCGCCTTCCGTGCCACCCGCGACGCCGACCTCGCCGCCCAGATGAGCGGCATCGGCCTGGCGCGCTACAAGACGCTCGCGTTCGTGATCTCGGCCGGGGTGGCGGGGCTGGCGGGGGCGCTGTACGGGCCGCTCATCGGCTACATCACCCCCGAGAGCTTCAACCTGCTGCTGTCGATCAAGTTCCTGCTCATGACCATCGTGGGCGGCCTGGGCTTCCTGCCGGGGGCGCTGCTGGGCGCCGGCTTCATCACCGGCCTCGACGTGTGGCTCTCGACCTTCCGCAGCTGGTCGCAGCTGGTGTTCGGCGTGGTGGTGATCGCCATCATGATGCTGGAGCCGGCCGGCCTCTACGGGCGCTGGCTCAAGATCAAGCGCTTCTGGAAGTCGTGGCCGCTGTGACGCCGCTCGGCTCCCGCCCGGAGGCGCGCGCGTGAGCGGCTTCGCCGACCTGCTGCAGGTGCTGGTGAGCGGGGCCAGCGTCGGCAGCGTCTACGCCCTGGTGGCGCTGGGGCTCGTGCTGCTCTACCGCACCACGCGCATCCTCAACTTCGCCCACGGCGACCTGGGGGTGCTGGGCACCTTCGTCGCCTACACGCTGCTGCGGCAGCTGGACCTGCCGTTCGGGCTGTCGTTCCTGCTGGCGCTGGCGGCGGCGGGCGCCATCGGCGGCCTCGTCTACCTGCTGCTGGTGCGCCCCGCCAAGAACCAGAGCGAGCTCGGGCTCCTGATCCTCACCCTGGGCCTGGCGCTGGCGCTGGGGGGTCTCGACGCGCTCCTGTTCGGCACCGACAACAAGGTGGTGCCCACGCTCGTCGCCGACCGCATCGTGCGCCTGGGCGGCGCCTCGCTGAGCCTGGTGTCGCTGGTGACGGCCGCCTTCGGGGTGGTGCTGATGCTGGCGCTCTGGGCGCTGCTGGGCTTCACCAAGCTGGGGGTGGCCATGCGCGCGGTGGCGCAGCGCGAGGACGTGGCCGAGGCGATGGGCCTGCCGGTGAAGCGGGTGCTGGTGGCCACCTGGGCGGCGTCGGCGGTGCTGGCCGCGGCCGCGGCGCTGCTGTTCGCCCCCACCACGCTGCTCAACCCCACCATGATGCTCGACCCGCTCTCCAAGGGGTTCGTGGCGGCCGTCATCGGCGGCATGAACTCGCTGCCGGGGGCGGTGGTGGGCGGCTACCTGCTGGGCGTCCTCGAGCTGCTGGTGGGCATCTACGTGTCGCTCGAGTTCAAGGCGTCGTTCGCGTTCCTGGTGGTGGTGCTGGTGCTGGTGCTGCGGCCGCACGGCCTCTTGGGGCGCGCGGAGGTCAAGCGCGTGTGACCGCGAACGCGTGCCCGGGCGGGCTTCGGGGCGGCCCGAACGCGCGCCCGGCGCGTGGTAGCGTGAGGGGTCTCACAACCTATCTGGCACCCGTCAAGGGGAAAGGAGCAACATGAAGCGGCTTCTAGCGCTCGTTACTCTCGGAGCGGTGCTCGCCTTCGGCCACGCCCAGGACCCGGGGGTCACCGACACCCAGGTGCTCATCGGCAACTGGGGCCCGCAGTCGGGACCGGCCGCCGCCTGGGGCACGGTCGGCACGGCCGTCGACGCCTACTTCCAGTACATCAACGACCAGGGCGGCATCCACGGGCGCCAGCTGGTGCTGGCCACGCGCGACGACGGCTACGACCCGGCCCGCACCGTGGCCGCGGTGCGCGAGCTGATCGACCGCGAGGGCGTGTTCGCCTTCGTGGCGGGCGTGGGCACCGCCAACGGCCTGGCCGCCATGCCGCTCATCCAGCGCGCCGGCGTGCCGTGGATCGGGCCCGCCACCGGCTCCGAGGAGTTCGCCGAGAACTCCAACGGCCTGATCTTCGCCACCTTCACCGACTACGAGGTGGAGGCCATCCTCATGACGCGCCACGCCGTCACCGAGCTGGGCAGCAAGAACATCGCCATCTTCTACCAGAACGACGGCTACGGCCAGGCCGGCCTGCGCGGCCTCGAGGCCGAGATCGAGCGCCTGCGCGCCGAGGGCCACGACGTCACCGTCGGCGACCGCGTCAGCTACGAGCGCGGCACCACCAACCTCGGGGTGCAGGCGCTGCGCCTGCGCGGCGCGGGCGCCGACAGCGTGCTGATGTTCTCCGACCCCACCGCCGCCGCCAACCTGGTGAACGAGTTCCAGCGCCTCGACTACAAGCCGCAGATGCTGGCCACCGTCACCCTGCTCGACCCCAGCCTGCTGAGCAACCCCGGCATGCAGGGCGCGCTCTTCTCGGTGTTCCTGCGCCTGCCGTCGGTGATCGTGGGCGAGGGCAACGGCGACCCCATCGCCGACGCGCTCTACCGCGACGTGATCGTGGCCTACGCCCCGCAGATCGCCGCCGACCCGTTCCGCGCGCTGGCGGGCATCGCCTTCGCCGAGCCGCTGGTGCTGGCGCTGGAGGCGGCCGGCCCCGACCTCACGCGCGCCGGGCTCGTCGCGGCCCTCGAGCAGATCGACGGCTACCAGGACGGCCTGTACCACAACCTCAGCTTCGCCAACGGCTACAAGGGCAACAACTCGGTGATGCTGCTGCAGGTCACCCCGCAGGGCCTCAGGCCCGTCTCGGGCTGGCTCGAGCTCTGAGCCGCCGCCCGTGGGGCGTGGCGCCGCACCCCGGCGCCCGCCCCACGGCCCCCTCCCATATGTCGGAACTGCTCTCTCTCGAAGACGTGACCCTATCTTTCCGCGGCCTCAACGCGCTGTCGGAGGTGTCGTTCGCGCTGCCCGAGGGCCAGGTGGCGGCGCTCATCGGCCCCAACGGCGCCGGCAAGACCAGCCTCTTCAACGTGGTGTGCGGCTTCTACAGGCCCCAGCGCGGCACGGTGCGCTGGCGCGGCCAGGACATCACCGGCACGCCGCCGCACCGCGTGGCGCGCGCCGGCATCGGCCGCAGCTTCCAGAACATCGAGCTGTTCAAGACCCTCACCTGCCTCGACAACCTGCTGCTGGGCCGGCACCTGCACGTGCGCTCGAACCTGTTCGGCGCCATGTTCGCCACCCGCGCCTGGGTGCGTGACGAGGTGGCGCAGCGGCGCCGCGCCGAGGAGCTGATGGACCTGCTCGACCTGCAGGCCTACCGCGACATGCCGGTGGGAGCGCTGCCGTACGGCGTGCAGAAGCTCATCGAGGTGGCGCGCGCCCTGGCCGCCGAGCCCAAGCTGCTGCTGCTCGACGAGCCCGCCGCCGGCATGACCGTCGAGGAGAAGGACGACATGATGGTCACCCTCCTGCGCCTGCGCTCGGAGCTCGACCTCACCATGCTGGTGGTCGAGCACGACCTACGCGTGGTGAGCCGCCTGGCCGAGCGCGTGCTGGTCCTCGACCACGGCACCCTGATCGCCGACGGCACGCCCAGCGAGGTGCAGGACGACCCGGCCGTGGTGCGCGCCTACCTGGGCACCACGCGCCTGGCCGAGGGCGCGTCCGGCGCCGACGGGCCGGTGGCGGAGGTGGGCGCGTGAGCGCGCTGGCGTCGGTGCCGCGCCCCGGCAGCTCGGGGGCGCTGGGGGTGCCGGCGGGCACGCCGCTGCTCGAGCTGCGCACCGTCGAGAGCGGCTACCACAAGCAGCTGCGCGTGCTCAAAGGGGTGTCGTTGAAGCTGATGCCGGGCACCTGCGTGGCGGTGCTGGGCTCCAACGGCGCCGGCAAGAGCACCATGCTCAAGACCGTCATGGGCCTCATCGACGACGAGCCGCGCAAGGGCACCGTGCGGGTGATGGGCCGCGACATGACGCGCGCCGACACCGAGCGCATCTCGCAGGCCGGCATCGCGTACGTGGTGGAGGACCGCGGCATGTTCCCCGACCTGACCGTGGGCGAGAGCCTGCGGCTGGGCGCCTACCACCGCAACGACCGCGCCGAGGTGAGGGCGGACCTGGAGCGCATCTTCGGCTACTTCCCGCGCCTGGCCGAGCGCCAGAAGCAGGCCTCCGGCACCCTGTCGGGCGGCGAGCAGCAGATGCTCGCCATCGCCCGCGCCCTGATGAGCCGCCCGAAGCTGCTGATGCTCGACGAGCCCAGCCTGGGCCTCGCCCCGCTGCTGGTCGAGGAGATCTTCGGCGTCATCCGCGAGATCAACCGCAGCGGCATGGGCATCCTGCTCGTGGAGCAGAACGCCAACCAGGCGCTGGCGATCGCCGACTACGGCTACGTGCTGGAGGGCGGGCGCTTCGTGCTGGAGGGCAGCGCCGAGGAGCTGCGCAGCAACGAGAACGTGCAGGAGTTCTACCTGGGCGTGCGCGCCGACGACGGCGAGCCGCGCCTGCACGTGCGCCGGCGCCGGCGGCGCTGGAACTAGGCGCCGGAGCGGCGGGCCCAACGACAGTTCGCTCGGCCCCGGCAGCGGAGGCTGCCACGGGCCGAGCGAACGGACTAGTATCGGGAAGCTTCTGGAGCTAGCTCAGTAGCGGCCGCCGGCAGCCGGGACCGTCACCTCGACGTTGGCCGCCTGCAGGCCCTTCTTGCCCTGCTCGACGTCGAACTCGACCTCGTCACCTTCGTTGAGGTTACGGAAGCCGTTGCCCTTGATGGCGGAGAAGTGCACGAAGACGTCCGGCTGACCGCCGCCCTGCTCGATGAAGCCGAAGCCCTTCTCGCTGCTGAACCACTTGACCTTGCCTGTTGCCATGTTGCGACCATTTCCCAACCTGCCCGTCGCCGGGCATTCGATTTCGGAGCCTGGGGCCCCTGTTCTGAAACCACCTGCAGGTTGTTCCTGAACACGTGAAGCTTACGATGCAGACGCTAAAACCGCAAGTGACGGACGGCACGGTAGGACACAGGGAAGTGCGCTTGGCGACGCGCCGGCGGCCGTGCTAGGCGTTTCGCCACCCGAGACCCGGCGCGGTACCGGCCCGCGCCCGACCTGCGGAGCGGGCCGGGGCGGTTAGACTCCACCGTAGTGAACGAAGCTCCCCCCTCGAACCCCAACCCCGACCTCCCTACCACCCCGGCTGGCGAACCGCTGCCCCAGACGCCCCCCGCGGCCGCGCGGCGCGCCGCCGAGCGGGAGTGGGTCGACTACAGCGGCGAGATGACCATCAGCCGCTACCGGGCGCTCCGCGTGGTGTTCCGCGCCATGGGCGTGGGCGCCATCGGGCTCGGCGTGCTCGGCTACATGCTGCCGGGCCTGCCCGGCACGGTCTTCTTCCTGATCGCCGCCTGGGCGTTCGGGCAGTCGAGCCCGCGCTTCTACAACTGGCTGATGAACCATCGCCAGTTCGGGCCCCTCATCCGCGACTACCGCGCCGGCAAGGGGATCCCGCTGTGGGTCAAGGTCTACGCGCCCGTCATGATCGTGACGTTCTCGGGCTGGAGCGCCTACCGGCTGGGGGTCGTCCGCGAGAAGCCGTGGATCGCCGTGAGCATCCTGGCCTTCGCCGCCTACGGCGTCTGGTACGTGCTACGCGTGCCGGTCAAGAAGCGCGACTGAGCGCGGGGCGCCCCGCGGCCCGCTAGGACCAGCCGACCGCGAGCGAGCACGGGGCGCCCGTGCTCGCTCGCTGGCGCTCAGCCCTCGAGCGTGGCCTCGACGGTGATCTCGATGCCGGCCAGCGCCTTCGACACCGGGCAGCCGGCCGCGGCGGCCTGCACCTTCTCCTGGAAGGTCTGCTCGTCGATGCCCGGCACGCGGGCGCGCGTGATCAGGTGGCTCTTGGTGATCCGCGAGCCGCCCTCGCCGGTGGCCATGGTGACCTCGGCGGTGCTCGCGATGGTCTCGGGCGGGAAGCCGGCGTTGGCCAGCTGGCCCGAGAGCGCCATCGAGAAGCAGCCGGCGTGCGCCGCGGCGATGAGCTCCTCGGGGTTGGTGCCGGTGTCCTCACCGGCGCCCTTCTCGAAGCGGGAGTAGAAGGTGTACGGGCCCTCGTAGGTCCCGCTGGGGAGCTTCATGACGCCGTTGCCCTCGCGGAGGGTCCCGTTCCACACGGCTTCGGCTTTGGTCGTGGGCATGCCTAGCTCCTTTCGACGCGTCAGGGACGCATGCTCTCCGATTGTTGCAGGATTGCTCCCGGTCCCACGCGCAAGCGTCGCGCCCTACGGATAACAGGCGCCCGTGTGACGGGCCGTTACGCTCGGCGGATGACCAGCAACGACCCCGATCCGCAGCACGACACGCACCGCCTGATGATCGTCATCGCCAGCATCCGCCAGGGCCGCGGTGGCCTCTCGGTCGGGCGCTGGTTCGAGGAGCAGGCCGCCCAGCACGAGGCGTTCGTGCTCGACGTCGTCGACCTGGCCGAGCTCGACCTGCCGCTCATGACCGAGCCCAACCACCCGCGCCTGCAGCGCTACACCCAGCAGCACACCAAGGCGTGGAGCGCGCGCGTGAGCGCCGCCGACGCCTTCGTGTTCGTGACCCCCGAGTACAACTTCTCCTTCACGGCGCCGCTGAAGAACGCCATCGACTACCTGAGCCGGGAGTGGGCCGACAAGCCGCTCGGCTTCGTCACCTACGGCGGCGTCTCGGGCGGCACGCGCGCCATGGTGGCGCTGCTGCCCACGCTGCAGGCGCTGCGCCTCCACCCGGTGATGCCGGCCGTGAACGTGCCGTTCTACACGCAGTACATCGAGGACGACGTCTTCTCGCCCAACGAGGTGACGATCAAGGCCGCCAACGACATGCTCGCGGCGCTGGCCAAGGCCAGCCGCACCTACCGGCGGGCGCGCACGGGCCGCTAGTACCCCTCGAGGTAGCCGCGCGCCTGGCGGTGGAACATGCGCGCGTAGGTGCCGTCCACCTCCAGCAGCTCCTCGTGGCTGCCCTGCTCGGTGATGACGCCGCCCTCCAGCACCACGATGCGCTCGGCCATGCGCACGGTGCTGAAGCGGTGCGACACGATGATGGCGATGCGCCCGCGCGCCTGCTCGCGCAGCGTCTCGATCACCTCGTACTCGGCGTCGGCGTCGAGCGCCGAGGTGGGCTCGTCGAAGATCAGCACCGAGCCGCCGCGGAAGTAGAGGCGCGCCAGCGCCAGGCGCTGCCACTGCCCGCCCGACAGCTGCCGGCCGCCCTCGAACCAGCGCCCCAGCATGTTGTCGTAGCCCTTGGGCAGCTGGCTCACGAACTCCTCGGCGCCGGCGCGGCGGCCCGCCTGGCGCACGGCGGCGTCGATGGCGGCGGCCTCGGCCCCCACCGCCGCCTCCTCGGCGTCGAGCTCCTCGCTGCCGCGCCCCAGGGCGATGTTCTCCCTGACGGTCATCTGGTACTGCCCGAAGTCCTGGAACACCGTGCTCATCTCGGCGCGCAGGCTGGCGGCGCTGAAGCGGCTGGCGTCCTGGCCGTTGACCAGGATCGTGCCGCTGGTGGGGCGGTAGAGCGCCGTGATGAGCTTGACGATGGTCGACTTGCCGGCGCCGTTCTCGCCCACCAGCGCCAGCATCTGACCCTTATCGACGCGGAAGTCGATGCCCCGCAGGACGTCGCGGTCGGTGAGGGGGTAACGGAAGGTGACGTCGCGGAACTCGATCGACTCGATGGGCCCCGACCACTCCTCGCCGGTCTCGGAGTCGCCAGTGGACAGCTCCAGGAACTCGAACAGGTTGCGCATGTAGAGCAGGTGCTGGTAGATGCCGGTGAAGCCCGACAGCAGGTTGGAGAACTGGCTCTGCAGCTGCGCGATGCCCTGGATGAAGAGGCCGAAGTCGCCGACGGTGAGGGCGCCGGCGGCGGCGCGCCGCAGCACCAGGTAGGTGGCGGCGCCCACCAGGCCGGTGGAGGTGAGGGAGGCGGCGAGCCCCCAGCCGCTGCGGCGGCGTATCAGGGAGACCAGCTGGCGCCGGAAGCCCAGGTAGTACTCCTGCCAGCGCTCCATCAGGTAGTCGCCGAAGTCGAAGAGGCGGATCTCCTTCACCGCCTGGTCGTTGGTGAGGAGCATGCCCAGGTAGTTCTGGCGCCGCGCGTCGGCCGCCTGGCGGCGGATCATGCGGTAGCCCTCGGTGCCGAAGCGCGAGCTCACGATGACGCTGGGCACCGAGGCCAGCAGCACCAGAGGCACCACCGCCCAGCCCAGCTGCGACATCAACGCGCTCACCGAGCCCAGCGTGACGAGCGCCTGCACCAGCGCCACGATCTGGGTGAAGACGCCCAGCGGGCGCGTGCCCACCTCGCGGTAGGCGTTCTGCAGCGCGTCGTAGCTGGTGGGGTCCTCGAACTGCGGCAGGTCGAGCTCGTTGGCCTTGGCCAGGATGCGGCGGCTGATGCGGTTCTGCAGCGCGTCGCCGAGCAGCTCGCGGATGGCCCCCTGGAACGACGCGAGGACGCTGGCGACGGCGCTGATGCCCACCTGCAGGAGCAGGAGGCCTAGCATGCGCCCGAGCGCCTCGGCGGGCGCGCCGAGCTCGCCGGCGATGGCGGCGGCCACGGCGTCGAGCAGGAGCTTCGCCACCCACAGCGTGGCGGCCGGCAGCAGCGCCTGCACCACGCTGAGCGTCGCGATCAGCACGGTCTGCAGCCGGTTGGCCTCCCACACCAGCCCCAGCGTGGCGCCCAGGTCGCGCAGCATGAGCCGCGGCGAGACGGGCGGCAGCTGGTCGGGCGGCACCCGCGGCGCGCGCATGCCCATCAGGCGGCTCCTAAGGGGCGGCGCGCCGGCGCGCCCGCGGCGGGCGCGGCCAGCGTGGCGCGGGGGTGCGGGCCGCGAGCGGCCTTGGGCTCAACGGCTCTCACGCGCTGAAGTCGTAGACGCTCCGGTCGGCCACCCCGCGGTAGCCGAGGCGCTGGTAGAGGGCGTTGGAGGTGGGGTTGGCGAGGTCGGTGAACAGGAACACGAAGCGCCGCCCCTCGTCGAGCAGCAGCTGGGTGAGCGCGCCCACCAGGGCGCCGGCGTAGCCGCGGCCGCGGAGCTCGGGCGGGGTGTAGACGGGGCCGACGCGGATGCCGCTGGGGGTGGGGCCGCGGGCGCCCGCCATGGACACGGGCTCGCCGTCCACCTCCCAGAACCACAGGCCGCCAGGGTCCTGGCTCAGGTCGCGCTCGACCGCCTCGCGGTCGCTGGCGGGGTCGCCGGTCGCCGCCTCCTCGCGGAAGGCGCGCCGCCACGCCACTAGCAGCTCGAGGTCGGCGGCGGTGGCGCGGCGCATGCGGCCCGCCACGCCGCTGGGCGGCGTGACGCGCTCGCAGCGGTAGATGCGCTCGGCCATGGCGAGGGTGGCGCTCACGCCGTGGCGGCGCGCGTACGCCTCGGCGAAGCAGCCGCTCAGGTCGACGGGCCCCAGCACCCCCGGCAGCCCGGCGGGCAGCGCGTCCAGCACCGGGGCCAGCAGCGCGGCCGCGTCGCGTTCGGCGGCGGGCTCGCCCAGGATGAGGCGGTAGGGCGGCGTCATCATCACGCTCAGGAGCGGCTGGCTGCCGTAGGCGTCGACGGTGGCCAGGAACGGCTCCCGGTACTGGCCGGCGCGCAGGGCGTCGAGCAGGCCGAGCTGCAGGCAGTTGGCGGCCTCGTCGCGCAGCATCAGCGGCTCGGCCACGCGCGCGAACGCCGTGGGGTCGTGGAAGCGCGTCAGCGTCAGGGCGAGGGAGGCGTCGGGCTCGGGCATCGCCCGATTCTAAGCAGGGGCGCACGCGGCCGCGCACGGAAGCGGCACTCGTCCCCGCCGCACCCGCCGCGCCGCTCGCGTATCATCCGGCCATGCCAGCCGAACCGCTCGCCCCCGACCCGGCCCCCCTCCCCTGGCGCCAGCGCGGCGCCCCGCTCCTCCTCGGGCACCGCGGCGCCCCGCGCCAGGCGCTCGAGAACAGCCGCGCGGCCCTCGACGCGGCGCTCGACGCCTGGCTCGACGGGGTCGAGACCGACCTGCAGCGCGCCAAGGACGGCGCGCTGCTGCTGCATCACGACCCGCACCTGGCGGGCGGCGAGAGCATCGCCGCGCTGTCCGAGGCCGAGGTGCTACGCCTGGCGCCCGAGACGATCGGCCTGGCGCAGCTGCGCGAGCTGCTCGAGCAGCGCCCGGAGGCGCTGGTGAACCTCGAGGTCAAGACCGACGCGCCCCACGGCGACGCCCGCGCCGCCGAGCTGGCGGTGCAGCTGCAGGCGTGGCCCGCGGCGCTGCGCGAGCGCCTGTGGCTGTCGTCGTTCGACCCGCTGCTGCTCCTGCGCTTGGCGGAGGCCGAGGTGCCGGTGCCGCTGGCGTTCCTGGCCAGCCAAGCTAGCGCGCTGCGCCTGCTGCCGTGCCTGCCGGTGGCGGCGGTGCACCCGCACCACTCGCTGGTGACGGCCGAGCGCCTGCGCGGCTGGCACGAGGCGGGGCTGGCGGTGTTCGCCTGGACCGTCAACTCGCTCGAGCTGGCGGCGGAGCTGCTCGAGCTCGGGGTCGACGGCCTCATCGGCGACGAGCCGAGCGTGCTGCTGACGGCGGCCGGCCGAGCGTGAGCGCCGCCCCGGTGGGCGTGTACCATCGGGGCATGGCCAAGGAACAGAGCGAGATGAAGCGGGCCGTCGGGGCGCTGGCCGGCGGCGTGCGTAGCGGCGCGGCGCGGCTGCGCAACGCCCTGGTGGCGGCGCTGCCGGGCGAGCGCCCGCGCTGGCTGGTGCTCGAGCTGACGGGCAGCTTCCCCGCGCGCCGCAAGAAGCGCCGGCTCTTCTCCCCCGACGCCCTCCTGGGCAAGGAGAGGGTCGTGTCGCAGGAGGAGCTCGAGGCGCACGTCACCGCCCTGCTGGCCGCCGACTGGCTCGAGGGCGTGGTGGTGCGGCTCCACGAGCTGCGCGTCGGCCTGGCCACCGGCTACGCCGTGAGGCGCCAGCTCGAGCGCCTCCGGGCGGGCGGCAAGCGCGTGGTGGTGACCGCCACCATGCTCACCGACTCCGACCTCTACGTGGCCAGCGCGGCCGACGAGCTGGTGGTACCGGAGAGCGCCGAGTTCTTCGTCAACGGCATGGCCGTCACGTCGACCTACATGGCCGAGTTCCTCGACCGCTACGGGGTGAGGGTCGAGAAGCTCGCCATCCGCGAGTACAAGAGCGCCATGGAGAACCTGGTGCGCCGCGACATGAGCGAGGGCCAGCGCGAGCAGCTGGACGCGCTGCTCGACAGCGTGCAGCGCACCTTCCTGGAGCAGGTCGCCGACGGGCGCGGGCGCGACCCCGAGGAGGTGCGCGCCTGGGTCGACGCGGGCGTGACGTCGGCGGCGAGCGCCCAGGCGGCCGGCATGGTCGACCGCCTGGCCTACGAGGACGAGCTGCTGGGCGCCGAGCACAAGCCGTTCGCCGCCGGGGCGCGCTTCCTGCCCGTGCCCGTGCGGCCGCCGCAGCCGGGGCGCGTGGCGGTGGTGTCGCTCGAGGGCGCCATCGTGACCGGCAAGTCGCGCAAGCCGCCCGTGCCGCTGCCGGTCTTCGGCGAGGCCATGGCCGGCAGCGAGACGCTGGTGCGCGCCCTGCGCGCCGCCGGCAAGGACCCCAACACCGAGGCGGTGGTGTTCCACGTCGACTCGGGCGGCGGCTCGGCGCTGGCCTCCGACCTGATCTGGCGCGAGGTCAAGCTGCTGGCCGCGCGCCTGCCCGTGGTGGCCGTGATGGGCGAGGTGGCGGGCAGCGGCGGCTACTACGTGCTGACCCACGCCACCAAGGTCGTGGCCGCCCCCACCACCATCACCGGCTCGATCGGCGTGCTCAGCGCCAAGTTCGTGATGGAGGGGTTCAACGAGCGGTACGGCTTCAACCCCGAGACCCTCAAGCGCGGCCGCTTCGCCGACCTGAACAGCAGCGCCCGCGGCTACGACGACGAGGAGCGCGCGCTGGTCGAGCGCTACATGGGCGAGATCTACGAGCGCTTCGTGGCGCGCGTGGCGGACGGGCGCGGCCTCGACCCCGAGCGCGTGAACGAGATCGGCCGCGGGCGCATCTGGTCGGGCGCCGACGCCCTCGAGCTCGGCCTGGTCGACGAGCTCGGCGACGTGGCGAGCGCCGTGGCGCTGGCGAAGCGCCTGGCGAACCTGCCCGACGACGCGCCCGTGTGGAACGTGACCCCGCCCCCCAAGCACGTGCTGCCGCTGGCGCAGGACGGCGAGGCGCTGCTGCGCGCGGTGGCCCCGCTGCTGCTCGAGCGCGGGCTGCTGATGACGCCGTTCGCGGTGAAGCTCGGCTAGGCCCTCGGGCGCGGTTCCGGCCCGGGCGGTGGCGGGGGCCGGAACCGCGCGGTGTGCCTCACGTGGTGGCGCGCTCGCCGCGCGTGAGCAGGCGCGCGGCCGCGGCGCGGCGCGGGCCGTAGAGGTAGCCCGCCCCGGTCAGCGCCAACGCCACCGGCGGCAGCCACCACGCCCAGGCGGCGCCGGAGCCCACGAACGCCACCCAGCCGCCCCACAGCAGGGGCAGCAGGCCCTCCACGAAGTTCATCACCGGGTCGCCGCGGCGGCCGCGGCGCTTGAACAGGTCGGCGCGCTTGGCGGGCGCCGGGTTCCACAGGCGCAGCAGCGCGCTCGAGAGGGTGGCGAGCCCCAACGCCACGGCCGTCAGCATCCCGAGCGCCGGGCGCTGCCACGCCAGCAGCGCCAGCGGCACCAGCGCCAACGCCCACACGGGTGCGAGCGCCGCCGCCAGCTTGAGGCGCTCGAGCCGCGCCCGCGGCACCGGGGCGGCGGCCAGCAGGTCGTGGGCCTCCTCGCCACCCACCACGATGAGCGTCAGGCCCATCACCAGCGTGCCCGCCAGCATCACCAGCATGCCGGCCAGCCCCGCCGTGAGGTCGAGCGAGCCCACGGAGCCGGGGCCGCGCGGCAGGACCACCAGGAGCGGGACCATGTAGACGAGCTGCAGCAGCACCTGCGACAGCAGGTACGGGTCGCGCAGGATCAGGCGCCACTCCTTGAGCAGCACCAGCCGCGTGACGCTTCGGGGCCGGAAGCGCACGCCACCGGCGTCCGCGCGGCGACGCGTCGGCGCCGTGACCGCCTGGCGGCCGCCGCTCATGAAGGTGCCGTGCAGCGTGGCGGCCGTGAGCCAGGCGAGCGCCGCCGCGCCGCACAGCGTGACCGCCAGCGCCAGCGGGTCGAGGAACAGCGCGCGCGCCGGCAGCCACACCACGGAGCCGGGCCCCAGCGCCCCGCCCTCGGCGAACAGCGGCTGCAGCTGCAGCACCCACCGCTGGAGGGCGCTCGACGCCTGGTCGCGCATCAGGTTCGGCACCTGCGCCGCGAGGAACAGCGCGCCGCCGGCCACCGCGGCGAGCACCTGCGACGCCGTGCGGGCGCGCCGCGCGCCGAGCAGGCGCACGAGCCCCAGGGTGACCAGCATGCCCAGGCTGGCGGCCGTGAGCGCCGTCGCCAGCGCCAGCGGGTACGCCCCCAGCAGGCGCGGCGCGCCCGTCAGCAGCCCAGCGCCGGCCAGCGGCACCGCCAGCACGAGGGCGGTGACGAACAGCGCGCCGGCCACGCTCAGCACGCGGCTCGCGAAGATCACGCGCGCGCCGAGGGGCGAGGAGGCCAGCAGGTCCATGTCGCCGCGCTCGTAGAAGACCGTGACGCTGCGGTTGATGCCGAAGGTGAGCGCCAGCGGGAAGAGCGCCGCCAGCACGAGCCCCACGATGGCCACGACCTCGAAGGGCGGCGCGCCGCTCAGGTCGAGCTTCAGCCCGCGCAGCAGGCCCCACAGCGCCATGTGCAGGCCCGCGAGCAGCGCGACCGCCAGCAGCGCCAGCCAGCCGGCGGCGATGTTGGCGGTGAGGTCGCGCCAGGCGAGGCGCAGCTCGTGGCGCAGCAGCCACGCCAGCGAACCGACCCTCACGCCGCGCCTCCGGTGGCGCGGCGGGCGCCGGCGCCGCTCACGGCTGCTCCACCAGCTCGAGGAACACCGCCTCGAGGGTGGCGCCGAGGTCGCCGCTGCGCGTGCGCAGCTCGTCGAGCGTCCCCTCGGCCACCAGGCGCCCGCGGGCGATGATGCCGATGCGCTCCGCCAGCCGCTCGGCGATCTCCATGATGTGGGTGGTCAGGATTACGGTGTTGCCGCGCTGCACGTAGTCGACCAGCAGGTCCTTGACGCCCTTGGCGGCCGCGGCGTCGAGGCCGGTGAGCGGCTCGTCGAGGATCATCACGCGCGGCTCGTGTATCAGCCCGCCGGCCAGCGCCAGCTTCTGCTTCATGCCGCGCGAGTAGGTCTCGGTGAGCTGGTGGCGCACGCCCCACAGGTCGAGCCAGCGCAGCAGCTCCTCGGCGCGCGGCGCCGCCGCGTCGGGCGGCACGCCCCACAGGCCCGCCACGAACTCGAGGTACTCGACGGCGCTCAGCTTGGCGTAGAGCAGCGGCTCGTCGGGCAGGAAGGCGAGCGGCCGCTTGGCGGCGGTGGGCTCGCGGCGCACGCTGTGGCCCATCACGAACGCCTCGCCGGCGTCGGGCTCCAGCAGCCCGGCCACCATGCGAAGGGTGGTGGTCTTGCCCGCGCCGTTGGGCCCGAGCAGGGCGTAGAACTCGCCGAGGGGCACGGTGAGGTCGAGGCCGTTCACGGCCACGGTGGCGTCGAAGCGCTTGGTGAGCCCCCGCACCTCGAGCGCGGCTGGGCCGGTCACGGGGGCGGGGGTCGCGTCGTCAGGGATGTCGGTGGCGTTCACGCCCGGGAGGGTCATGTGCAGGTCTCCTTGGGGCCGGGATGGCGCGGTTCTGGGTCACCTACAGGTAGCATGCCGCTCGCCGGGGCGGTATGGGAAGGTCGGCATCCCGGGGAGCACGTGGCCGTCAAGGGACCGTCTCCGCTGTGGGCGCGGCCCGACCCGCCCGAGCGGCCGCCGCCTCCGCCGGTGGGTCGAACAGCAACCCCTCGTTCACGTAGCCGCCCAGGTACACCACCACCGCGTTCCGGTCGAAGAGGGCGGCGAAGGTGCTGCCGGCGCGCTCGTCGCGCGGCGTGAGCAACTTCGGGCCCCTGGGGTAGGCAGGGTCGGGGACTCGCAGGTCGCTCCAGGCGACCGCGCGTTCGGACAGCCCCCCAGGCGCGCACGCTGACCCCGGCCGGCGACACGCGCACGCGGCTGGCCAGGACGTACAGGCCCACCGCGCCGGCGAGCGGCCCGAGGCTCAGCTCGGCGACGAGCAGGCAGAAGGCGCCGAAGCCGGGGCCGCCGCCGTCGACGAGCCAGCCCC
>JAAYYF010000072.1 GCA_012515535.1 Deinococcales bacterium | reverse complement strand
CAAGTCGGGCTCGTGGTTCTCGTTCGGCGACACGCGCCTGGGGCAGGGCAAGGAGAAGGCGGCGGAGGCGGTGGCCGCCGACCCGCAGCTGATGGCGCGCGTGCGCGAGCTGGTGCTGGCGCAGCTGGCCGGCGCGCCCGCCACGGCCGGCAGCGCAGACGACGTCATCGAAGAGGAGGACGCCGAGGCCGAGCAGCTGGCCATCCTCGAGGCCTGAGCCAACGGCGAGACAGCGGCACGGCGGCGCAGGGCCGCCGTCGGCGAGCGCAGCAGGGCGCCCGGTCCACACGGCCGGGCGCCCTTATACGTGGGGCCCCGGAGCGCCGCGTGCGGCGGCGCGCAGCGGGGTAGGATGCCGGCACCCGAGGGGGCAACACAGCTGGAGCAGTCCGCATCGGGTAAGCGAGGCACGGGCCCGACGGCGCCCGCTCGCGGTGGCAGCAGCGGTCGCGGAGCCGGCTGAAGCGCCACCCGGCGCCCGAAGCCACCCGGCCGCTGGAGGTGCGCTCAAGGCATGGCCATCGACACGTTAGTCCGCCCCGACGCGGGGGCGCAGGCGGGAGCGAAAGTCAACGACTTCTCCATCGCCGTAGCCACCGCCAACGGGACCGGGAGCCAGACCGCCAACCTCACGTTGCTGCGGTCGTTCTTCAAGATGGGGATCCCGGTGCACGGCAAGAACATCTTCCCCTCCAACATCCAGGGGCAGCCCACCTGGTACCACATCCGCGTCAGCAAGGACGGCTTCGTGGCGCGCCGCCCGCCCGAGCTGCTGGTGGCGTTCAACCGCGACACCATGCACCAGGACGTCGCCATGCTCGAAGCCGGCGGCGTCTGCGTCTACAACTCCGACCTGCGCCTCAACGAGGGCCGCTCCGACCTCACCTACTACCCGGTGCCGGTCAAGGAGCTGCTCGCGGGCGTCGACGTCAAGGGCAAGATCAAGGAGTACATCGCCAACATGACCTACGTCGGCGTGGTCGCCCACCTGCTGGGCGTGCCGCTCGACGTGATCGAAGGGGCGCTCGAGCACCACTTCGGCAAGCGCCAGAAGCTCGTCGACAGCAACTTCGAGGTCGTGCGGCTGGCCTACGACTGGGCGGTGGCGAACGTCGCCAAGGCCGACCCCTACCGCGTCGAGCCCATGAACGCCACCGAGGGCCTCATCCTCATGACCGGCAACGAGGCCGGCGCGCTCGGCGCCGTCTACGGCGGCGTCAGCGTCTCGGGCTGGTACCCCATCACCCCCTCCACCAGCTTCATCGACGCGCTGCGCGACTTCCTCGCCAAGCTCCGGCACGACGAGGACGGCCGCCCCACCTACAGCGTGGTGCAGGCCGAGGACGAGCTCGCCGCCATCGGCATGGTGGTGGGCGCCGGCTGGGCGGGCGCCCGCGCGCTCACCGCCACGAGCGGCCCCGGCCTCTCGCTGATGGCCGAGTTCCTGAGCCTCGCCTACTACGCCGAGGTGCCGGCGGTGGTGTGGGACATCCAGCGCGTCGGGCCCAGCACCGGCCTCCCCACCCGCACCAGCCAGGGCGACGTGGGCTTCGCCTACACCATCGGCCACGGCGACACCAAGCACGTGCTGCTGTTCCCCTCCTCGATCGAGGAGTGCTTCGAGTTCGGCTACCTGGCGCACGACCTGGCCGACACGCTGCAGACCCCGGTGCTGGTCCTCTCCGACCTCGACCTGGGCATGAACAACTGGATGGGCAAGCCGTTCGACTACCCCGAGCGGCCGCTGCAGCGCGGCAAGGTGCTGAGCGCCGAGGAGGTCGCGGCGCTCGGCGACTGGGGGCGCTACAAGGACGTCGACGGCGACGGCATCGCCTACCGCACCCTGCCCGGCAACCCCAACCCCGCCGCCGCCTGGTTCGGGCGCGGCACCGGCCACGACGAGATGGCGCGCTACTCCGAGAGCCCCACCGACTGGGAGCAGAACATGGCGCGGCTGGCGCGCAAGTTCGACACCGCCCGCACCCTGGTGCCGGGGCCGGCGATCGAGGAGGAGCCCGGCGCGCAGCTGGCCATCGTGGCCTACGGCACCACGCGCTACGCCATCGAGGAGGCGCGCGCCCAGCTGGCCGCCGCCGGCGTGGCCACCAGCTTCATGCGCGTGCGCGCCCTGCCGATCGGCGACGAGGTGCGGGACTTCGTGGCGCGCCACGAGGACCTCGTGCTCATCGAGATGAACCGCGACGCGCAGCTCACCGCCATCCTGCGCGACGAGCTCCCCGAGTTCGCCGCCCGCATCCGCCCCATCGCCCACCTCGACGGCATGCCGCTCACCGCCGCCTGGGTGCTCGAGCGCCTCATGCCGTTCCTCCCCGAAGAGGCGCGGCGCCTCATGGAAGGAGCCTGAGCATGGACCGCGCTCCGAAGCTCAACCTCGTCGGCCTCTCCAAGGCCGACTACGCCGCCGCCCCCTCCACGCTCTGCAAGGGGTGCGGCCACAACTCCGTGGCCGCCCAGCTGATCCAGGTGGCGTACGAGCTGAACCTGAAGCCGCAGGACGTCATCAAGCTCTCGGGCATCGGCTGCTCCAGCAAGTCGCCCGCCTACTTCCTGGGCCAGTCGCACGGCTTCAACTCGCTGCACGGCCGCATGCCCTCGCTCGGCACCGGCGCGCTGCAGGCCAACCACAGCGTGCGCGCCATCGGCATCAGCGGCGACGGCGACACCGGCTCCATCGGCCTCGGCCAGTTCAAGCACATGCTCAGGCGCAACGTGCGCATGGTCTACATCGTCGAGAACAACGGCGTCTACGGCCTCACCAAGGGGCAGTTCTCCGCCACCGCCGACCTCGGGCAGAGCCTCAAGTACGCCGGCACCAACCCGTTCCCGCCCATCGACATCTGCCTGGAGGCGCTCGCGGCCGGCGCCGGCTTCGTGGCGCGCGCCTTCGCCGGCGACGCCAAGCAGGTGCGCGAGGTCATCAAGGCCGGCCTGTCGTTCCGCGGCACGGCGGTCATCGACATCATCAGCCCCTGCGTGGCGTTCAACGACGAGCCCGACTCCACCAAGAGCTACGCCTACGGCCGCGAGCACCAGCGCGCGCTGCAGGAGATCGGCTTCTTCCCGGCGCAGGAGGAGATCGTGGTGGCCGACTACGGCCCCGGCGAGATGCAGGTGGTGGAGCTGCACGACGGCTCGCGCATGACGCTGCGCAAGCTCGAGGCCGACTACGAGCCCAGCGACCCCACGCGCGCCATCACGCGCCTGCGGCAGGCCGACCTGGCGGGCGAGCTCCTCACGGGCGTGCTCTACTACGACGCCTCGCGCCCCTCCCTGGCCGAGGCGAGCGAGCTGCCCGCGACGCCGCTCTCGATGCTGCCCGACGACACCCTGAGGCCCAGCCGCGAGACGCTCAGCGACCTGCTCGCGGGCTACGCCTGAGCGGCGGCACCGAGACCATCGGCGCGCCCCGCACGCTAACGCCCGACGCCCGGCCGCCCTCCGACGGGGGGCGGCTGCGCGTGGCGCTGGTCACCGAGACGTTCCTGCCCAAGGTCGACGGCGTGGTCACGCGCCTGGTGGCCACCCTCGAGGCGCTGGCGCGCCAGGGCCACGAGGTGCTGGTGCTGGCGCCGCCCGGCGCGCCGAAGGAGCTCGCCGGCCACCGCGTACTGGCCGCGCCCGGCGTGCCGTTCCCCTGGTACCCCGAGCACACGGCAGCGCGCCCAGCCCCGGCGCTGGCGCGGGCCGTGACCGCGTTCGCGCCCGACGTGGTGCACGTCGTGAACCCCGTGTTCTTCGGCGCCTGGGGCGCCTGGCTGGCGCGCCGCCGGCGCCTGCCGCTGCTGGCCAGCTTCCACACCGACCCCAAGGTCGTCGAGCGCCTGGGCCTCGCCTGGTTCAAGCGCCCGCTGGAGGTCCTCGACCGCGAGCTGCACAACCTCGCCGACGTGAACCTCTGCACCAGCCCGCAGATGGTGGCGTTGGCGCGCGGCCTCGGCATCAGGCGCGTGCGCCTGTGGCCCAAGGCGGTCGACAGCCAGCGCTTCCACCCGGACGCCGCCACGCCGGCGGCGCGCGCCCGCCTGTCGGGCGGCGCGCCCGAGGCGCCGCTGGTGGTGTACGCCGGGCGCGTGTCGTTCGAGAAGCGCGTCGACACCTTGGCCGAGGCGGTGCTGGCGCTGCAGGCCAGCCCGGCGGGGCGCGCGGTGCGCTTCGCGGTGGTGGGCGACGGGCCGGCGCTGCCGTGGCTGCGCGAGCGGCTCGCCGGCACCCCCACCACCTTCACGGGCTTCCTGGCGGGCGACGAGCTGGCGGCCGCCTACGCCGCCGGCGACGTGTTCGCGTTCCCCTCCGACTCCGAGACGCTCGGCTTCGCGGCGATCGAGGCGATGGCCGCCGGGGTGGCGGTGGTGGCCACCGACGCGGGCGGCATCCCGCACATCGTGCGGCACGGCGTCAACGGCGTGCTGGTGCCGCCCGGCGACGGCGCGGCGCTGGCCGCGAGCCTGCTGGGCCTGCTGCAGGACGAGGAGGAGCGCCGCCGCCTGGCGTGCGCCGGGCGCGCCGAGGCGGAGCGCTGGTCGTGGGACGCGGCCACCGAGGCGCTGGTGGCGCGCTACCGCCAGGCCGTGCGCGTGCGGCGGCTGGCCGCGCGGCGGCGGGCACGATAGGCGCTGCCCGGGACGGCCGGTCGCCGCCGGCGCTGCGAGGCGTGCGGCGCCACCGCGCACCGAGCCAGCGGCGCTAGGCGCGCTTGTGGAACAGCTCGCGGAACTCCGCGGCGCGCGCCGTGGCCACGTTGGCCACCACCAGGTCGCCGGGCTCGAGGGTGCTGTCGCCGTTCGGGAACAGCGTGCGGCCGCTGCGGCGGATGGCCACCACGATGCAGTCGGGCGGCAGGCGCGCCTCGCGCAGGGTGTGGCCCGCCAGCTCGGAGTCGGGGTGCACGCGCACCTCGAGGATCTCCTGGCCGGTGAGGTCGCGCAGGCGCAGCTCCTCGCTCGCCTGCTCGCGCACCCGCTCGCGCTCCAGCGCCTGGTAGTAGCCGCGCGCCAGGTCGGCCTGCGTCACCAGCCCCACCACGCGCCGCGGGTCGCTCGGCTCCACCACCGGCATCAGGCTCACGCCCGTGCGCGCCATGCGCTCGAGCGCCTCGCCCGCGGTCTCGTCGGGCCGCGCGGTCGGCACCCCGCGGCGCGCCACCTCGGCCAGGGGCGTGGTGGCCGGCAGCTCGGTGCGCCGGGCGCGCTCCAGGTCGACGAGCGTGACGAGGCCCAGCATCTCGCCCGGCGCGCTGCGCGGGCTCACCAGGAACGCCGTCTGCCCCAGGGTGGCGGTGCGCTCGGTGAGGTCGCCGAGCGTCTGGTCGTCGTACATGGTCGGCACGTCGGGGTCCATCAGCTCGTGCACCCGCACCGTCTGCATCAGGTCGATCTCGCGCAGGCGGTAGAGCGTGCGCCCGGCGCGCGACAGCATCACGTGGTAGATCGACTCCTGGCGCATCACGTCCGACACCAGCGTGGAGATGACCGCCGCCAGCAGCAGCGGCAGGATGAGCGCGTAGCTGCCCGAGAGCTCGAACACCATCACGATGCTGCTCATCGGCGCGTGGGTGACGCCCGACATCACCGCCGCCATGCCCACCAGCGCGTACGCGCCGGGCGCCGCCTCGGGGAACAGCGGCGCCACGAGCTGCCCGAACGCCGCGCCCACGCCGGCGCCCACGAACAGCACCGGGGCGAAGATGCCGCCCGAGCCCCAGGAGCCGAACGAGGCGCCGCTGGCCAGCAGCTTGGCCACCACCCAGACGAGCAGCAGGTGGGTGGGGGCGGCGTTGCCCTGCAGGAGCTCGCCGATGGTGTCGTAGCCGCGCCCCAGCACGCGCGGCACCAGCAGCGCCAGCAGCCCCACCGCCAGGCCCCCGGCGGCGGGCCGCAGCATCGGCGGGATGCGCCAGCGGTTGAACACGTTCTCGGAGCCCACGAACACGCGCGTGAACGCGAACGCCACGAAGGCGCACACCAGCCCCAGCCCCAGGTAGAGGGGCAGCTCCAGCGGGGAGGCGAGGCCGTAGTCGGGCACGGGGAAGGCGGGGTCGTCGCCGAGGATGGCGCGCGACACCGCGGTGGCCGCCACCGCGCCGATGACGATCGAGGAGAAGAAGCGCGCCCGCACCTCGCCCAGGATCACCTCGACCGCGAACAGCACCCCGGCGATTGGGGTGTTGAACGTGGCGGCGATGCCGCCGGCGGCCGCCACCGCCACCAGCACGCGCCGCCGCTCGGTGTTGAGCTTCAGCGGCTTGGCGATGATCGACGACACCGCGGCGCTGAGCTGCACCACGGGGCCTTCCGTCCCGAGCGAGGCGCCGCTGCCGATCGACAGCAGGCTGGCCAGCGGGCGCCAGAACGCCAGCCGGCGCGGCACGTTGCCGCCCAGGTTCGAGACGGCGTAGATCACGGCCGGGATGCCCGAGCCGCGCGACTCGGGGGAGAAGCGCACCACGATCGGCGCCACCAGCAGGCCGCCGATGGCCGGCGTGACGGTGGTGAGGGCCGTGCCCAGGAAGGGCCCCAGCAGCCGCGGCAGCGCGCTCAGGGCCTCGCCGGTGAGGCGCACGGCCACGTCGAACGCCACCGCCGCCAGGCCGGCGAGCGCGCCCACCACGGCGGCGGTCAGCACCACCGACGCGGCCTCGCCCGGCAGGCTGGCGGGCAGGTAGCGGGTCAGGCGCCGCCACGGCTGCGCGCGCGGGTCCGGGTCGCTGACGCTCACGTCCTCCCAGCATGACACCCGAGGGCGGTGATAGCATCCGACGCGTTGAGCCGCGTCGTCTTCGCCATCTACGTCCCCGCCGCCCTGCTGGCGTTCTCCGACGGCATGCTGGTGCCGACGCTGCCGGTGTTCGCCGACTCGTTCGGTGTGTCGCTGGCGCTGGTGGGGCTGGTGCTGGCCGCCGAGTCGATCGGGATGCTGCTGGCCGACGGCCCCGCCGGCTACCTGGTGAGCCGCCTGCGGCCCAAGACCGCCATGCTCACGGGCGTGGGGCTGGTGGGCGCGGCGGTGCTGGGCACGGCGCTGGCGCCCTCGCTGTGGTTGGTCGTCCTCACGCGCGTGCTGTGCGGCGCCGGCTTCTCGCTGTGGAGCCTGTCGCGGCACGCCTACCTCACGAACGTGACCCACAGCGCCAACCGCGGCCGCACCATGGGGCTGTTCGGGGGCGTGTCGCGCCTGGGCGGCTTCCTGGGCCCGGCGGTGGGCGGGGCGGTGGCGTTCTGGTGGGGGCTGCGGGCGCCGTTCCTGGTGTACGCCTGCGTGGTGCTGCTGACGCTGCTGCTCATCGTCCTGCTGCTGCCGCCCGAGGAGCGCCCCGGCGGCGGGCGCGCCGGCGAGAAGCGCGCGGCCGCCCGCGCGGCGCTGCGCCGCAGCGCGCCGGTGCTGGTCAACGCCGGCACCGCACAGCTGATGGTGCAGATGCTGCGCGCCGGGCGGCGCGTGCTGGTGCCGCTCTACGGCAGCCAGGTGCTGGGCCTCGACGTGGGCTCGGTGGGCCTGATCGTGAGCGTCGCCAGCCTCATCGACTTCTCGCTCTTCTACCCGGCCGGGGTGATCATGGACCGCTTCGGGCGCAAGGCCGCCATCGTGCCGAGCTTCGTGCTGCAGGGGCTGGCGATGGCGCTGCTGCCGCTCACCGGCGGCTTCACCACGCTGTTGCTGGCCGCCGCCCTGGGCGGCTTCGGCAACGGCCTGTCGACCGGCAGCATGATGACGCTGGGCGCCGACCTGGCGCCGCGCGAGGCGCTCGCAGAGTTCCTGGCGCTGTGGCACATCGTCGGCGACGCCGGCTTCGTGGGCGGCCCGCTGCTGGTGGGCTTCGTGGCCGACGCGGCCGGGCTGGTGCCGGCGGCGCTGGCGGTGGGCGCGGTGGGGGGCGGCGCGGCGCTGTGGATCGCCGCGCGCGTGCCCGAGACGCTGAAGCGCGCGCCGCAGCGCGTGGGCTAGCGGCGCGCGGCCCGGGCCAGCCCGGCTAGCTAGGGGTCAGCCGCCCCAGGTCAGCCGCAGCACCCGCAGCCAGTTGCGGTAGGCGATCTTCTCGAGCGCCTCCTGGTCGTAGCCCGCCTCGCGCAGCGCCTCGAGCAGGCGCTGCACCCCGGTCACGTCGCCGATGGCGTCGGGGATGCCGGCGCCGTCGAAGTCGGAGCCGAGCGCCACGCCGTCGATGCCGAGCTTGTCGACCAGGTGGTCGACGTGGCGGACCATCACCTCCAGCGGCATGGCGCGGTCGAAGCGGCCGTCGGGCGCCAGGAACGCCACCGCGAAGTTGAGGCCCACCACCCCCTGCGAGGCGCGCACCGCCGCCAGCTGCTCGTCGGTGAGGTTGCGCGCCGAGGGGCAGATGGCGTGCGCGTTCGAGTGGGTGGCCACCAGCGGCGCGTCGGACAGGGCGGCCACGTCCCAGAAGCCGCGCTCGTTGATGTGCGACAGGTCGATCATGATGCGGAGCTCGTTGCAGCGCCGCACCAGCGCGCGCCCGTGCGCGGTGAGGCCCGGGCCGGTGTCGGGGCTCGAGGGGTATGCGAACGGCACCCCCTCGGCGAACAGGTTGGGGCGGCTCCACACGGGCCCCAGCGAGCGCAGCCCGGCGGCGTGGTAGACGTCGAGCGCCGCCAGGTCGGGGCCGATCGCCTCGGCGCCCTCGAAGTGCAGCACGCCGGCCATCACGCCGTCGGCCATGGCCGCCTCGAGCTCCGCCACGCTGCGCGCCACCCGGAAGCGCCCCTCGGGGTCGGCGGCCCAGCCCAGGATGGTGGCCACCGCCGCGTTGGTGTTGCGCACGGCGTCGGTGGGGTCGATGGCGCCCAGCGGCGTGGGCTTGGAGAGGCCCGCCGCCTCGATGGCGTCCTGGTAGCGCGCGCCCACCGCCGGCGAGCGCGTGTAGACCGCGAAGAAGCCGCCCACCAGCCCGCCCTCGGCGGCGCGCACGGCGTCGAGGTGGCCGTCGTCGTGGCGCGCGAAGAAGTCGCGGGCGGGGTCGTCGAGGTGCTGCAGGACGGTGTCGTTGTGGCCATCGAAGACGGGGATCATGCCCGTCAGGCTATCAGGCGCGCGGGGGCGGGCTAGCGCCCGCCGGCGGTCGCGCCTAGCCGCGCGGGTCGACGCCTCGACCCGCTATCAGCCGCGTGGGTCGAGGCCTCGACCCACCATCATCCGCGCGGGTCGAGGGCGTCGCGCAGCCCGTCGCCGAGCAGGTTGAACGCCAGCACCGTCAGCGAGATCGCCGCACCCGGGTAGAGCAGCAGCCAGCCCGAGTCGGGGAGGAAGCGGCGCCCGCGCGAGAGCATCTCGCCCCAGTCGGAGGTGGGGGGCTGCACCCCCAGCCCCAGGAACGACAGCCCGGCCATGCTCAGGATGGCGAAGCCGATGCCCAAGGTGGCCTGCACGCTGAGCGCCCCGAAGGCGGCCGGCAGCAGCTCGCGCAGCAGCAGGCGCCCGTCGCCCGCGCCGAGGGCGCGCGCGGCCTGGACGTACTCCTCCTCGCGCGCCGCGATCACCACGCTGCGCACGATGCGGGCGTAGCCCGGCACCCCCACGACCGCCACGGCGATGACGGCGTTGCGCAGCCCCGGGCCTAGCGCCCCCACCACCGCCAGCGCCAGCAGCAGCGAGGGGAACGCCAGCAGCACGTCCATCAGGCGCATCAGCACGGCGTCCACGCGGCCGCGGTAGAAGCCCGCCACCAGGCCCACCAGTGTGCCCACCACGGACGCCGCGAACACCGGCACCAGGCCGGTGAAGAGGCTGATGCGCGCGCCGAAGATCACGCGACTGAGGATGTCGCGGCCGAACTCGTCGGTGCCGAACCAGTGCTCGGCCGACGGCGGCCGCAGGCGGGCGCGCAGGTTCTGGGCGTCGGGCGCGTAGGGCGCCAGCAGCGGCGCGAAGGCGGCCACCAGCACCAGCAGCAGCACCAGCACCAGCCCCACCACCGCGGCGCGGTTGCGGCGGAAGCGCCGGGCGGCCGCGCCGCGCCACAGGCGCGCGAGGCCCGTGGCGGGCGCGCTGTCGAACGCCACCACCTGGTCGCTCACGCCGCGCCCCCGGAGGTGGCTGGTGCGCGCCGCTCAGTCATAGCGCACCCGCGGGTTGAGCAGCGCGTACGACAGGTCGACGAGCAGGTTGACGAGGATGAACACCACGGCGATGAACAGCACCGCCCCCTGCACCAGCGGCAGGTCGCGCGAGGTGATGGCGTCGACCAGCAAGCGCCCCACGCCCGGCCAGGCGAAGACCGTCTCGGTGAGCACGGCGCCGCCCAGCAGGCCGCCGAACTCGAGGCCCACCACCGTGACCACCGGCAGCAGGGCGTTGCGCAGCGCGTGGCGCAGCGTCACGCCGTGGTCGGGCACGCCCTTGGCGCGCGCCGTGCGCACGTAGTCGGCGCGCAGCGTCTCGATCATGCTGGCGCGCGTGATGCGCGCGATGAAGGCGGAGGAGGAGATGCCCACGGCGGCGGCGGGCAGCACCAGGTGGCGCCAGGTGCCGTAGCCCGAGGCGGGCAGCCAGCCCAGCTGCAGCGCGAAGAGCGTCATGAGCAGCAGCCCCGACCAGAACACCGGCACCGACACGCCCAGCAGCGCCACCACCACGGCCAGGTAGTCCACGACCGTGCGCTGGTAGACGGCCGCCAGCACCCCGAGCGTCACGCCCACCAGGATGGCGATGGCCATCGCCGCCCCCGCCAGCTGCAGCGTGGCGGGGAAGCGGCTCAGGAGCTCGCTCAGCACGGGCTGCGAGCTGCGCACCGAGGTGCCGAGGTCGCCCTGCAGCACGCCGCCCAGGTAGTCGAAGTACTGCACCACCGGGTTGCGGTCGAGGCCGTACGCCTCGCGCAGCGCCTGCAGCTGCTCGCGTCCGAGCCCCTGGGCCGTCTCGCCGAGCAGGGCGAGCACCGGGTCGCCGGGGGCCAGCCACAGCATCACGAACACGAGGACGGTGACGCCCAACAGCACCGGCACGAGCGCCACCAGGCGCCGAAGTACGTAGAGCGTCACCCTCGCAGGCTACCCGTCAGCGCCTAGCGCTCAGCGTGAAAGCGTCGCGTCGCGCAGGTCGAGGTTGATCCAGGAGAAGCGCACGACCTCGCCCGTGAGCACCGGCCGCTTGGCGACGGTCGACAGCGGGTAGTACAGCGTGATCATGGGCGCGTCGTTGAGCACGACCTCCTGCACGTCGCGGTAGGCCGCCTCGCGCACCGCCTCGTCGGGGTTGGCGCGCGCCTCGTCGAGCAGCGCGTCGACCGCCGCCACCTGGTAGCGCGAGCTGTTGTTCTCGGGGATCTCGGAGGAGTGGAAGAAGGCGTAGAGCGCGTAGTCGGCGTCGAGCGTGACGGTGCCCCAGCTGGTGAGGTAGAGCTCGAGGTCGTCGCTGACCGTCTGCTCGGAGTAGGCGGCGAACTCCTGCACGCGGATGTTCAGGTCGATGCCCACCTCGGCGAGCATGAACTGCAGCACCTGCGCCACCGCCTCCAGGTCGGGGTTCTGGTAGACGTCGAGCGTCAGCGCCAGGCCCTCGGCGCCAGCGGCCGCCAGCAGCGCGCGCGCCGCCTCGGGGTCGTAGGGGTAGGGGTCGGCCAGGTCGCTGGCGGCGAAACGCACGGTGGGCGGGATGGGCGCCACGCCCGGCTCGGCGAGGCCGCTCAGGAACTCGTCGATGATCAGGCTCTTGTCGATGGCGTGGGCGATGGCCTGGCGCACCTGCAGGTCGGCGAGCTTCGGGTTGGCGGTGTTGAGGCCCAGCAGCACGCTGCCCCAGCCGAGGTAGGCCTCGGTCTCGATGTTGGCGTCGTTCTGCAGCGCGGCGTAGTTGTCGGGGGGGATGTTGAAGAGGATGTCGAGGCCGCCGCTGCGGAGCTCCACGATCTGGGTGCTCACCTCGGGGACGATGCGGTAGAGCACCTCGTCGATGGCCGGACGGCCGCCCCAGTAGTCGTCGTTGGCGCGCAGCAGGATCTGGTTGCTCTGCTGCCACTCCACGAGCTCGAAGGGGCCCGAGCCGACGGGGTTCCGCGCCAGCGCGTCGCCGGCCGCGGCCGGCACGATGGCCGCCACCGGGTGGGCGAGGTGCGCCAGCAGCGGGGCGAACGGCGCGGCGGTGACGATGACGACGGTGGTCTCGTCGACCACCTCCACGTCCTGGATCGCCGACACCACGAAGCGCCCGGGCGCGGCGGTGGCGGGGTCGAGGAGGCGCAGCAACGAGGCGCGCACGGCCTCGGCGTTCAGCGGCGTGCCGTCGGAGAAGGCGACGCCCTCCACCAGCCGCACCTGCAGGCGGTTCTCGTCGAGGTACTCCCACTCGTCGGCCAGCAGGCCCTCGATCTCGCCCTCGGGCGTCACGACGAACAGGGTCTCGTAGATCTGGTTGGTGATGGCGAAGGAGAAGCCGTTGAAGGTCTTCTGGGGGTCGAGGGTCGGCGGGTTGGAGCCGATGGCGGTGTTGAGCTGGTCCTGCGCGGCGGCCAGCGGCAGTAGCAGGGCGAGGACGAGCAGGTAAGCGAGTCTCTTCATGTAACCCTCCGTGAGCGGTCGCGGAGCGCGCGTGCGCGCCGTAGGACGCCCTGGATGGTAAGCGAGCTTCACGCTTGGGGCGTGTGCGCTGGAGGACGTGGCGCGGGCCGCGGTGCGCTAACGCCCCGGCGAGGCGCGCCTTGACAGGCGGCGCGCGCACCGCCCATACTCGGCAGCGACGAGCGTGTCGCGGCCCCAGCGGCCGTCGACGGAGAGGCGGTGTTCGCGTATGGCACACGATCGAGCTGAACCTACCCAGCAAGCGCGCCACGAACGCCGCGTCCGCTGAACCCCTGATCACGCGCAGCACCACGGCAACCTCGCCACGCGAGGGCCCCGGGAGTCGCGGGTCCTGGAGGCAACGGGCAGGCGTCAGGCGCCCGGCCTCACGCCCCTAGCCTCCCGGAGGAACCACCCTGTCTGACCGTCACGACGATTGGCTCGACGACGCCGAAGCGTTCGGCGCCACCACCCGTGGCCGCGACCAGGGCGCCTGCAAGCGCCGCGAGCGTCGCCGCCCCAACGCCAAGCGCACCGTCGCCGACCTGCTGACCACGCCCGCGCCGCCGGGCGCCGCGGCTGGCGCCGACGCCCCCACCTTCGCCGACCCCGACCTCGAGCACCTGCACCAGCGCGGCTACTTCGACAGCCTCGTCGGGCTGGTGAAGGGCGGCAAGGAGGCCACCGTCTACCTGGTGGGGCGGGGCGAGGAGCGCCTCGCCGCCAAGGTGTACGCCGACCTCGAGTCGCGCTCGTTCCGCAACGACGCCGGCTACTGGGCCGGGGTGTACGTCCCCGACCGGCGCGTCGCCAAGGCCCTGAAGCAGCGCAGCCGCGTGGGCCAGGCGGCGCAGCAGGCGATCTGGGTCATGCGCGAGTACGCCAACCTGTGGCGCCTGGTGGAGGCCGGCCTGCCGGTGCCGCGCCCCGCCATCGGCCCCGCCGTCAGCGAGTGCGCCGAGGCGGGCTCCGTGGTGCTGATGGAGTTCGTGGGTCACGGCGACACCCCGGCGCCGCGCCTCTCCGACGTGCGGCTGTCGGCCGCGGAGGCCGAGGCGGCGTACCGGCAGAGCGTCGACCTGCTGCTGCGCCTGGCGCGCCTGGGGCTGGTGCACGGCGACTTCTCGACCTACAACCTGCTGTGGCACGACGGGCGCGTGGTGCTCATCGACGTGCCGCAGCTGCTCGAGGTGGCGAGCGCCGCGCGCCAGGCGCGCGAGCTCCTGGAGCGCGACGTGGTCTCGCTCGTCACCTCCTTCCGGCGCCACCGCGTGGAGGGCGACGCCGAGGCGCTGCGGCGCGAGGCGTTGCGCTCGCTGCCGCGGGACTAGGCCGCCTGGGCGGGATACCAGCCCCTTCCCGCGGCGGCGGGCGCGCGGGGTAGGCTTGGGGCAGCCCCTCGAGGCCGTCACCCACGCTAGCCGCGGCTAGAACGGGGTGGCGACCAAGAATCCTGTGAGAACGCGGTGGCTAAGCTTGCCTCGGGGTAGCGGGCCTGCGGCGCGCCAGCGCCGCGAGCCCCGCCAGGCCCGGATAGAGTGACGATGAACGAAGACCTCACCGCCGCCCGCCACCAGTCGCCCGCGGGCGCCAGCGAAGCCGCTCGCGCCGCCTGGGAGGCGCGCTTCAAGCAGCCGCGCCAGGCCCTGGCGTTGGCCCGCGAGGCGCTGCAGGCCCGGCCCAGCAGCGCCGTCAGCGGCCTGGCGCTGGCCACCACCGCCGTGGCCAGCGCGCTGCTCGAGGAGCCCGAGGAGGCGTTGACCGCCGCCGGCCAGGTGCCGCAGCTGCTGGTGGAGAGCGCCGCCGGCGAGCTCGAGGACGCCCCCGCCGTGCTCGTCGAGACCAAGCTGGCCACGCTGCGCGCCGCCTTCCAGCTCAACGACCTGGCGCTGGCGGCCCAGGCGGGCCAGGAGGCCATCGGCCTGGCGCACCAGCACGGCCTGTTCGAGCTCGAGGCGCGCGCCCACTCGGAGCTGGGCGCCGTGTACGGCTCGCACCAGCTGCTGGACGTCGCGATGCGCTACATGCGCTCCGCCATCGCCATCCTGGAGACGCACGACCTGCCCGTGCCGGGCGCGCTGATCAACAACCTAGGCAACATCTACCTGGACACCGGCCGCCTCGACGAGGCGCTCGCATGCTTCACCCGCGCGCGCGAGCAGTTCGAGGAGGACGGCGACCGCTTCCGGGCGTCGCTCGCGCGCTGCAACGAGGGGCGGGCGCTGGTGCGCATGGCGCGGCCGCAGGAGGGGGTGGCGGCGCTGGAGGAGGGCGTGGCGCTGCAGGAGGGGCTCGACAACCGCAGCTACCTCGCCGCCACCATCGCCAAGGCCGCCGAGGGTCACGCCATGACCGGCGACCCCAGGCGCGCCGAGCAGCGCTTCCATCAGGCCGTGGCCGTGCTGGAGGAGCCGCGCCCCCACCTCGACCCGTTCGCCGACGAGGTGCGCACCCAGTACGGCGACTTCCTCACGTCGCAGGGCCGCCTGGCGGAGGCGCTCACGCAGTACGAGCGCGGGCTCGAGGCCGCCCGGCGGCTCGACAAGAGCGCCACCGCCGTCACGCTCCTCGAGCGCGTCTCCCACGCCCTCGCCGAGCTGGGGCGCTTCGAGGAGGCGTACCGGCGCCTGCGCGAGCACGTCAGCGAGCGCGAGCGCCTGGAGCAGACGAGCACCGACCTGGTGCTGCCGTTGCAGCTGCTCGAGCTGGAGGCGCAGCTCGGCCACGAGCACGAGCTCAAGCTGGTGGCGCACCAGGCCGTCATAGAGGCCAACCGCGAGCTGCGCGAGCGCGCGCAGCACCTCGAGGGGCTGTCGATCACCGACGACCTCACGGGCCTCTTCAACCGGCGCTTCTTCCGCCTGCGGGTGGCCGAGGAGGAGACCCGCGCCGCGCGCTTCGAGCACGACCTGGTGCTGATGCTCATCGACGTCGACCACTTCAAGGCGGTGAACGACCGCTTCTCGCACACCGTCGGCGACAAGGTGCTGGCGGAGGTGGCGGCGCTGCTGCGCGCCGCCTTCCGCGAGACCGACGTGGTGGCGCGCTGGGGCGGCGAGGAGTTCGCGGTGCTGCTCCCCGACTTCAGCCGCAGGACCGCCCAGGCCATCGCCGAGCGCACGCGGCGCCTGATGCAGGACCACGACTGGGAGCGCTTCGGCGCCGGCCTGGCCCTCACCGTCAGCATCGGCATCGCCGCCCTCGGCGAGATCGACGCCTCCGAGTCCGACGGCGCCGGCGAGCGGCACGAGGCGCTGTTCGCGCTCGCCGACTCGCGCCTGTACGAGGCCAAGCGGCAGGGGCGCAACCGCATCGTGTGGTAGTCCGCGCCCCGCGCTAGGCGCGAGCGGTCCCCGGGCGTCCGTCCGAGGACCGCGCCTGCGTCCTGCGCCCGTCCCCCGCGCGGCTTGCTAGGATGTCGGTGTCTGCGACAACCAGCTGCTCGTGGCGCTAAGCCGCCGTCACCGGGAGGACTCATGGGCCTACTCGACCCGAAACGCACCGTGCAGGAGCTGAAGGACCTCCGCGCCCGCACGGCCGACGAGAACGGCGCCTGGCGCGTCGCCTGGACCGACACCTGGCTCGAGGCGCGCGCCTGGATGCGCGAGAAGACCGACGCCTTGGGGCTCGAGACGCACATGGACGCCGCCGGCAACGTGTGGTCGACGCTGCCGGGCGAGTCCGACACCGAGCTCCTGATCGGCGGCCACCTCGACTCGGTGCCGGGCGGCGGCTGGCTCGACGGCGCGCTCAACGTGCTGGCCGGCCTCGAGGTGGTGCGGCGCATCAAGGAGGAGCACGGCCGCCCGCCCGTGACCGTGCGCCTCGTCGACTGGGCCGACGAGGAGGGCGCGCGCTTCGGGCGCAGCCTGCTCGGCTCCAGCGCCGCCGGCGGCACCCTGGTGCCCGACGAGGAGCGCCACCGCAAGGACGCCGACGGGGTGCTGCTCACCGACGCCCTGAGGCGCTGTGGCGTCGAGCTCGACCGCATGAACGAGGCCCACGCCGAGCTGAGGAACGCCGGCGCCTACCTCGAGCTGCACATCGAGCAGGGGCCGGTGCTGCTCGACCTCGACCTGCCGCTCGGGGTGGTGCTGGGCACCTTCGGCGTCGAGCGCCACGCCATCGGCTTCCGGGGCCAGGCGGCGCACTCCGGCTCCACGCCCATGAACCGGCGCCGCGACGCCTTCCTGGCGGCAGGCAAGATGAGCCAGGAGATCTACCGCATCACCGACGAGCTCGGCGGCGTCTGCACCATCGGCAGCTGCGTGACGCGGCCCGGCATCGTCACCTCGGTGGTGGCCGAGTGCGACATCACCCTCGACCAGCGCCACCTCGACCGCGCGGCGCTCACGGCCATGTACGAGCGCGCCGTGGCCGCCAGCGAGCGCTTCGCCGCCGAGGGCGACGTCGAGGTGGCGTGGGACACCATCTGGCGCATCGACCCCATGCCGTTCCACCCCGAGCTCATCGAGCTGGCCGACGAGGCGGTGAAGGAGGCGGTGGGCGTGTCGCACCGGTTGCCGAGCGGCCCGCTGCACGACGCCGCCGAGGTAGCGCGCGCCGGCGTGCCCACGGTGATGCTGTTCGTGCAGAGCCTGCACGGCATCTCCCACAACAAGATCGAGGACACCGAGGAGGAGCACCTGGAGGCGTCGGTGGTGGCGCTCGACCGCCTGGCCGAGAAGACGATGGCGTGGCTGGCGGGGGGCCAGCGCGGCTGACCGGGGTCGGAGAGAGGGGACGGGGCGCGCGACCGCAACGGCCGCGCGCCCCGCGCTTGGTGGGCGATGACGGATTCGAACCGCCGACCCTCCGCTTGTAAGGCGGACGCTCTCCCGCTGAGCTAATCGCCCACGCTGGCTGCATCTTACCGGTGGCGCGCTGGGAGCCGGGCCGCGGGCGCCCCGGAAAGTAAGAGGAGGCGCCGCGATGGCGCCTCCTGCTTGGTGACCCCTACGGGATTCGAACCCGTGCCGCCACCTTGAAAGGGTGGTGACCTAACCGCTAGTCGAAGGGGCCTCGACGGCTTGGCCTTGCGGTTCCCGGGGTCGTGGTGGGTCGTGTAGGACTCGAACCTACGACCCGCTGATTAAAAGTCAGCTGCTCTACCGACTGAGCTAACGACCCCAACAGCCCGAGCAGTATATAGGCGCGGGGGCTCGCCTTGTCAAGCGGGGCGACGTCGCCTCGTTGCCGACGGGCAAGGCGATCGCGGCGCCCGCGGTTCCGGCCGCCCGCGGGCCGGGGTGCGGTCGACGCATGTGTACCGTTGGCGTTCGGTCATGGCGCTAGATTCTTCTTGTTGGCCCCCTGGCCCCCTGCTAGACTGGGTGGGAAAATGGTTGTGAAAACGCGCACGAGGGCCTCGGTCCCCCACCGCGCGCTTCTCGCCACCGCTACGCCGCTCGCGCGGCAGGTTCGAAGGGAGTAAGGCGCCTTGTACCTAGAGGTTCTGATGATGTTCCTGGCGGCTGGCTTCATCGCGGCCGCGGCCCTGGTCGTGAGCGGGTTGGTCGGCCCGAAGCGTGGGGGAGAGGCGAAGCTCTCCGCGTACGAGTCCGGCATCCCCGCCAGCGGTACGGCGCGTGAACGGTTCCCCGTCCACTTCTACCTGGTGGCGATGATGTTCATCATCTTCGACCTCGAGACGGCGTTCTTCTACCCCCTGGCGGTGAAGTTCAACGCCGCCCCGCAGTTCCTCTTCGCCAACGCGATTCTCTTCGTGACGATCCTCGCGGTGGGGTACCTCTACCTCCTGCGCAAGGGCGTCCTGAACTGGAAGTGAGCATGGGCCTACGTGACTTGTTCGAGAAGGACGTGCAGGAGCTGGAGGCCGAGGGCATCCTGTTCACCAGCCTGCAGAAGCTGGTGGCGTGGGGCCGCTCCAACTCGCTCTGGCCCGCCACCTTCGGGCTCGCCTGCTGCGCCATCGAGATGATGGCCTCCACCAACCCGCGCACCGACATGGCGCGCATGGGCTCCGAGGTGTTCCGCGCGAGCCCCAGGCAGGCCGACGTGATGATCGTGGCCGGGCGGCTCAGCAAGAAGATGGCGCCGGTCCTCAAGCGCGTCTACGACCAGATGCCCGACCCCAAGTGGGTCATCAGCATGGGCGCCTGCGCCAGCTCGGGCGGCATGTTCAACAACTACGCCATCGTGCAGAACGTCGACTCGGTGGTGCCCGTCGACGTCTTCGTGCCCGGCTGCCCGCCGCGCCCCGAGGCGCTGATGTACGGCGTGATGCAGCTGCAGAAGAAGGTGCGTGGCGAGGCGTTCGACGAGCGCGGCGTGAAGCTGCCGATGGTGGAAGGGTGGGCGCACGGATGACCGCCCCCGCCGCGGGCGGCCCGCTGGCCGCGGCCCTGGCAAGCCTCGCCGAGCTCGACGGCGTGGCGAGCGAGTTCAAGGGCATGGTCAGCGTCACGCTGCCCAAGCACCGCATCGTCGAGGCGCTCGAGGCCGTCAAGGCCGCAGGCCTCGTGATGCTCACCGACATCTTCGGCATCGACTACCTGACCTACCCCGGCCACCGCGGCAAGCGCTTCGCGGTGGTCTACAACGTCCACGACATCAGCGGCGCAGCGCGCCTGTTCCTGCGCGTCGAGCTCGACGACGGCGAGAGCCTCCCGACCGCCACCGAGGTGTGGCCCGGCGCCAACTTCATGGAGCGCGAGACCTACGACATGTTCGGCGTGGTGTTCGAGGGCCATCCCAACCTGCGCAAGCTCCTCACCCCCGAGGACCTGGAGGGGCACCCGCACCGCAAGGACTTCCCGCTCGGCGAGTCGCCCACGCTGTTCAACGACGGCCGCTTCATCGACCCGCCCGCGTTCCGCGCGGGCCTGATGGGCAAGGACCCCGGCCTCACGGGCTGGAAGGGCGGCGCGCGCGAGGGCGTGCGCAGTTCGCATGGGACGCTCCCGCAGGGTCCCGAGGAAGGCGGTGAACCGTGAGCCTCAAGACGCCTCCCCGTCCGGCCGAGACCGCCGAGCAGGGCAGCTTCTCCACCGAGTACATGCGCATCAACGTGGGCCCGCAGCACCCCAGCACCCACGGCGTGCTGCGGCTGGTGGTCGACCTCGACGGCGAGCAGATCGTGTCGCTGAAGCCGCAGATCGGCTACCTGCACACCGGCTTCGAGAAGACGTTCGAGCACCGCACCTACCAGCAGGGCGTCACCTACTCGAACCGCATGGACTACCTGCACGGCTTCGCCCACGACCTGGCCTACGTGCTGGCGGTCGAGAAGCTGATGGACGCGCGCGTGCCGATCCGCGCCCAGCGCGTCCGCGTCATCCTCAACGAGCTGAACCGCATCGCCAGCCACCTGATCTTCTTCGGCACCGGCCTGCTCGACATGGGCGCGCTCACGCCGTTCTTCTACACCCAGCGCGAGCGCGAGAAGATCCTCGACATCTTCGAGATGGTGGCGGGCGTGCGCATGAACTACGGCTACTTCCGCGTGGGCGGCCTCTACCAGGACGTCCCGGAGGGGTTCGAGGAGCGCGTGCGCGCCTGGTACGACGACTTCCAGGCCCGCCTCGACGAGTACCGGAACCTGTGGGTCGGCAACGACATCGTGCTGGCCCGCACCAAGGGCATCGCGGTGGTCAGCCGGCAGATGGCGCTCGACTACGGCCTCACTGGCCCCAGCCTGCGCGCCAGCGGCGTCGACCTCGACTTCCGCAAGGCCACGCCCTACTCCAGCTACGAGGACTACGACTTCGTGGTGCCCGTCTACCAGGAGGGCGACCTGTGGGCGCGCATGATGATCCGCTTCGACGAGATGGTCGAGTCGGCGCGCATCGTGCGCCAGGCGCTCGACATGCTGGAGCCCGGCCCGATCAAGGACCCCGACCGCCGCATCAGCCTGCCGCCGCGCCACGAGCTCGAGAACTCCATGGAGGCGGTGATCTTCCACTTCAAGCTGGTCACGGAGGGGTTCCACCCGCCCAAGGGCGAGGTCTACGTGCCCACCGAGTCCGCCCGCGGTGAGCTCGGCTACTACATCGTGAGCGACGGCGGCTCGATGCCCTACCGCGTCAAGGTGCGCGTGCCCAGCCTCGTCAACCTGCAGCTCCTCGAGCCTTCGAGCATCGGGGGGCTGTTCGCCGACATGGTCATCAACATCGCCAGCTTCGACCCGGTGCTGGGCGACGTGGACAAGTAAGTGAGCCGATGATCGAACTAGAGACCACCACCCCGTTCTTCCAGGACAAGCAAGAGGTCGTCGACGAGATCCTCTCGCGCTACCCCGAGGAGGGGCGCCGCAGCGCGCTGATGCCCCTGCTCTGGGAGGTGCAGCGCGCCGAGCGCTACATCTCCGAGGCGCGCATGCACGAGATCGCCGAGATCGTCGGCATCACCGCCACCGAGGTGAAGGGCGTCCTGAGCTTCTACTCCACCTACCACGAGCAGCCGGTGGGCAGGTACCACATCCAGATCTGCTCCACGCTCTCCTGCGCCCTGGCCGGCGCCGACGAGATGTACGACCACCTCGTGAACGAGCTCGGCATCGTCAACGGCGAGACCGACGCCGAGGGGCGCTTCTCGCTCCAGAAGGCCGAGTGCGTGGGCTCCTGCGGCACCGCGCCCGTGCTGCTCGTGAACGACACCTACTACGAGCGGGTCACCAAGAGCCGCTGCCGGCACC
The DNA here is from genome assembly GCA_012515535.1 of Deinococcales bacterium. GTDB lineage: Bacteria > Deinococcota > Deinococci > Deinococcales > Trueperaceae > JAAYYF01. Next base: position 9,471 of record JAAYYF010000072.1, on the reverse strand, counting down.
TCCTCGAGGCGCTGAGGCGCGACGAGATGCCCGAGCCGTGGCGCGAGCGCGGCGGCGACAACGAGGGCGCCGAGAAGGCCACGCCGTTCGGCGGCGCGGAAGGGGGCGAGGCGTGAGCGACCAGCCAGCCGCCAGCCCGCAGGGCATCCTCAGCCGCCACGACGAGCGCTACCAGGTCACCATGTACCGCCGCGTGGGCGTCGAGGGGGCGCACGCCCTCGAGAGCTACCGCGCCGCCGGCGGCTACGAGGCGGCCCGCAAGGCGCTCACCACCATGACGCCCGCCCAGGTCATCGACGAGGTGAAGGCCGCCGGCCTCCGAGGGCGCGGCGGTGCCGGCTTCCCCACCGGCGTCAAGTGGTCGTTCATGCCGCCGCCCGACGGCGGGCCGCGCTACCTGGTGTGCAACGCCGACGAGTCGGAGCCCGGCTCCTTCAAGGACCGCTACTTCCTCGAGGACGACCCGCACCAGCTGATCGAGGGCATGATCATCGCCGCCTACGCGATGCAGGTGACCTTCGGCTTCATCTACATCCGCGGCGAGTACTACGAGGGCTACCAGCGCACCTGGGAGGCGGTGAAGGAAGCGCGCGCCGCCGGCCTGCTGGGCCAGGACATCCTCGGCACGGGCTTCTCCTTCGACATCACCGTGCACCGCGGGGCCGGCGCCTACATCTGCGGCGAGGAGACGGCGCTGATGAACTCGCTGGAGGGCCTGCGCGCCAACCCGCGCCTCAAGCCGCCCTTCCCGGCCGCGGCGGGCATGTACGGCCGCCCCACCACCATCAACAACGTCGAGACGCTGACCAGCGTGGTGCACATCGTCTCCAAGGGCGCCGCCTGGTTCGCCGCGATGGGCAGCGAGGACAGCAAGGGCACCAAGGTCTACCAGGTCTCGGGGCCGGTGAAGCGCCCGGGCGTCTACGAGATGCCCATGGGCGCCACCTTCCGCGAGCTGATCTACGACTTCGCCGGCGGCCCCACCGTCGAGGCGAAGGCGTTCATCCCGGGCGGCTCCTCCACCCCCATGTTCCCCTGGGAGGACCGCTTCCTCGACATGTCGATGGACTTCGGCACCCTCGCCAAGAACGGCTCGATGCTCGGCACCGGCGGCGTGATCGTCATCCCGCGCGACAAGTGCATCGTCGACGCGCTCTACAACCTCGTGCGCTTCTACGCCCACGAGTCTTGCGGCAAGTGCACCCCCTGCCGTGAGGGCGTGGGCCACTGGCTGCCGCGCATGTACCAGAAGCTGGTGGCCGGCCTCGGCCGCCCCGAGGACGTCGACCTCCTCGAGAACGTGGTCGGCAACATCCGCGGCACCGCCTTCTGCCCGCTGGCCGACGCCTGCGTCATGCCGGTGCAGGCCAGCCTGAAGTGGTTCCGCGACGAGTACGAGTACCTCGCCGCCAACGGCCGGCCGAAGTACCAGAAGAACGACTGGTGGCAAGCATGAAGGTTGTTGTCAACGACATCGAGCTCGACCTGGCCCCCGGCACCAGCGCCATCGACGCCGTCTTCGCGGCCGGCGACGACGTCCCCTACTTCTGCTCGCAGGAGTACATGTCGCCGATCGGCGCCTGCCGCATGTGCCTGGCGCGCGTCGGCTCCCCGCGCAAGGACCGGGACGGCAACTGGATCCTCGACGAGGAGACCGGCGAGCCCAAGATCTTCTGGTTCCCCAACCTGATGGCCACCTGCACCACGCAGGTGACCGAGGGGATGGTCATCGACACCCGCTCCGAGGCCGTCAAGAACGCGCAGAACAGCATGGTGGAGTTCACGCTCATCAACCACCCGCTCGACTGCCCGGTCTGCGACAAGGGCGGCGCCTGCGAGCTGCAGGACCGCGCCTACGAGTACGGCGACGGCCTGTCGCGCTTCGAGTTCGACAAGCGCCGCTCCGAGAAGCACCACGAGCTCTCCGAGCTGATCACCCTCGACCGCGAGCGCTGCATCCACTGCAAGCGCTGCGTGCGCTTCTTCGAGGAGGTGCCGGGCGACGAGGTGCTCGACTTCATCGAGCGCGGCTCGCACACCTACATCGGCACCGTCGACGCGGGCCTGCCCAGCAACTTCTCGGGCAACATCACCGACATCTGCCCGGTGGGCGCGCTGCTCGACGCCTCGAGCCGCTTCCGCGGGCGCAACTGGGAGTACGACCACACCCGCACCACGAGCATGGACGACGCCACCGGCTCGGCCGTCATAGTCGACGCCCGCACGGGCCGCATCGAGCGCGTCAAGGCCGCCCTCAACCCCGACGTCAACAAGACCTGGATCGACGACGGCACGCGCTTCGGCCACGAGTACGTCGACTCGCCCGACCGCCTCACGCGCCCCATGGTGCGCCGGAACGGCGAGCTGCAGCCCGTGACGTGGCCCGAGGCGGCGGCGTACGTCGCCGAGCGCCTCAAGGGCCTGTCGGGCAAGGACGTGGGCATCGTGCTGCGCGCCGACTCCACCCTGGAGGAGGGCGTCGCCGCCCTGGCCCTGGCCGAGAAGCTCGGCACCGGGCAGGTCGACCACGCGCCGCGGCCCGCCGGCTCGCTGCTGCCCTCGCGCCCGGCCACCCTCACGGACCTCGCCACCGCCGACGCCATCTTCGTGGTGGGCGACGTCACCGAGGAGGCGGGTATCCTCGACCTGCGCATCAAGGACGCGCTCAAGGGCGTCACCCCGCCCGAGCTGCTGCCGCACGGCGTGCCCATCGCCGACCTGCGCCTCAAGGAGCGCATGCCGCGCCGCGCGGAGATCCTCACCGTCGCCGCGCCCTACCGCGTCGACCTGATGCGCCACGCCGGCGCCAGCCACCTCTACCCCGCCGGGGGCGAGGCCGAGCTGTTCCGCGCCCTCACCGCGCTGGCCGGCGGCGGCCAGCTGACCGACGAGCAGCGCGCCGCGCTGGGCGCCGACGAGGCGGCCGCGCGCCAGCTGGTCGACCGCCTGCGGAGCGCCAGCGACGGCGTGCTGGTGGTGGGCGGCTTCGCCCTCGCGCGCCGCGAGGCGGCCGAGGCCGCGCGCGCCTTCGCCAGGGCGGTGGGCGTCAAGGAGCTGCTGGTGGGCCCCATGGCCAACAGCCACGGCCTCGAGCTGCTGGGCGTGCTGCCGAGCCACGAGCGCTACGCCTTCCCGGGCATGCTGCAGGAGGCCAAGGCGCTGATCGTGTCGCACCTCGACCCCGCCAAGGACCCCGACGTGGCCGCCTCCCTCAAGGAGCGCGAGCTGCTGGTGGTCCACGACATGTTCCTCACCGAGACCGCGCGCCTCGCCGACGTGGTGCTGCCCGCCCGCAGCGTCTACGAGAAGGACGGCACCGTGGTGAACCTCGAGGGGCGCTTCCTGCCCGTGCGCGCCGCGCCCGTCGAGGCCGGTCAGGCCGAGGACTTCACCGGCGTGGTGCGCTACCTGGGCGAGGCGCTGGGCGAGCGTCTCGAGGGCCGCAGCGTGCGCAGCGCGCGCCGCGTGCTGAAGCGGCGCCTGGAGCTCGACCTCGCCGAGCTGCCCGACAACGGCGTGATCCCGCGCCTCAAGGCGCGCCCGGCCCCCAAGGTGACCACCCGCGAGGCGCCGGCCGCCGGGGGCAACGTGCTGATCGCACCGAGCATGGCGCGCGTGGAGTACCTGCACCGCAACCCGCACCTGAACGCCGCCGTGGGCGGCCCCAAGCTGAGCGTGAACCCCGCCGACGCCGAGGGCCTCGGCGTGATGGACGGCGCCGAGGTGCGCCTGCGCGTGGGCGGCGTCTGGCGCGACGCCGTGGTGCGCGTCACCGAGGCGGTGCCCGCCGGGCTGATGACGCTGCCGGCCCTGCCCGAGCAGGGCGTGGGCCTGGTGCAGGCCGACCTCGGTAGCCTGGTGGTGGACCAGGTACGGCTGGAGGTGGCTTCGTGACCGCACACGACCCCCTATGGGTCACCTTCCTCAAGGCGCTCGTCCTCTGCGTGGTGCTGCTGGGCGCCTTCGCCTACATGACGCTCGTCGAGCGCAAGCTGCTGGGGCGCTTCCAGCACCGCTACGGCCCCAACCGCGTGGGCCCGATGGGGCTGCTGCAGCCCATCGCCGACGCCATCAAGTCGATCTTCAAGGAAGACATCACCGTGTCGGGCGCCGACAAGTTCGTGTTCGTGCTGGCGCCCGGCATCAGCATCACCTTCGCGCTGGTGGCCTTCGGCGCCATCCCCGGCGGCCCCGCCGGCAGCCTGTTCGGCCTGAACCCCTGGGTGATGGACCTCGACATCGGGGTGCTGTTCATCCTGGCGGCCACCGGCATGGGCGTGTACGGCATCTTCCTGGGCGGCTGGGCGTCGAACAGCAAGTACTCGCTGCTCGGCAGCCTGCGCTCCACGGCGCAGATCATCAGCTACGAGCTGGGCCTCGGGCTGTCGGTGCTGGCGGTCATCATGGTGGCCGGCACCCTGAACCTGCGCGAGATCGTGGAGCTGAACATCTGGTCGGTCAGCCCCTGGCTGTGGCCCGGGCTGCTGCTGGCGTTCGCCACCTTCCTGATCTCGGGCACCGCCGAGGTGAACCGCACCCCCTTCGACCTCCCGGAGGCCGAGCAGGAGCTGGTGGCGGGCTACATGACCGAGTACTCCTCGCTCAAGTGGGCGCTCTACCAGATGGCCGAGTACGTGAACATGATGACCGCCTCGGCGTTCATCAGCACCCTGTTCCTGGGGGGCTACAAGGGGCCGGCGTTCCTCGACGCCGTGGTCCCCGGCATCTCCGAGTGGCCCATCGTCTGGCTCGTCCTGAAGATGGCCATCTTCATGTTCTTCTTCATCTGGCTCAAGGCCACGCTGCCGCGCCTGCGCTACGACCAGCTGATGCGCTTCGGCTGGCTCTACCTGTTCGAGTTCGCGCTGCTGAGCGCGCTCGTCACCGGGGCGGTGATCGCCTTTGTCGTCTGATCGCAACCTGACCCCCGCCCGCTCGCGGGCGGGCACGAACGGAGGTAGGCCATGAGCGTCCTCGACATCGCCAAGGGGATGGGGGTCACGCTGGGCCACCTGTTCAAGCGTCCCTACACCGTCTCCTACCCGGAGCAGCGCGTCGACATCGAGCCGCGCTTCCGCGGGCGCCACCACCTGCTGAGGCATCCCGACACGGGCCTCGAGAAGTGCATCGGCTGCAGCCTGTGCGCCGCCGCCTGCCCCGCCTACGCCATCTACGTGGAGGCGGCGGAGAACGACCCCGACGACCCGGTGTCGGCCGGCGAGCGCTACGCCAAGATCTACGAGATCAACATGCTGCGCTGCATCTTCTGCGGCTTCTGCGAGGAGGCTTGCCCCACGGGCGCGGTCGTGCTGGGCCACGAGTTCGAGCTCGCCGACTTCCGCTACCAGGACTTCGTCTACGGCAAGGAAGACATGCTGGTGGGCACCACGGGCAGCAAGTGGCAGCGCCGCGAGGCGGCCGCCAAGGGCAAGGAGGTGCGCATCGGCGTCGAGCCGGCGCCGCGCCCCGAGCTGGAAGGCGTGGATTACTGAGATGGTCGCCTTCATCGTCCTAGGCGCGCTGCTGCTGGCCGCCGGCGTGGGCGTGGTGACGCTGCGCCAGCCGGTGCATGCCGCGCTGTCCCTGGTGGGCGGCATCCTGGCGCTGGCCGCCATGTACGTCACCCTCGAGGCGCACTTCCTGGCCGCCATCCAGGTGATCGTCTACGCCGGCGCCGTGATGGTGCTGTTCCTGTTCGTGATCATGCTGCTCAACGTGGGCTCCACGCCCACCCGCAGCCTGCCGTGGCTCAAGCCCGTGGCGTGGGTCACGGGGCTGCTCGCCGTGGCCGGCGTGGCGGCGGTGGTCTTCATGGTGCAGCGCCCGCTGCCCGAGCTCGAGGTCGTCCAGGCCGCGCTGCGCGGCGGCAACGCCGACGCCATCGGCGAGTCGCTCTTCTCCGACTACCTGCTGGCCTTCCACCTGGTGGGCGTGCTGCTGCTCGTGGGCATCCTCGGGGCGGTGGCGCTGGTGCAGCAGGCGGCGCCCGAGACGCGCGCCGTGGCCACCCGCACGGCCACGCCCGACGGCGAGGGCGCCGAGCCGCGCCCGGTGCTGGCGGGGGAGGAGAGCTAGATGGTCCCGACCGAGTACTACGTCGCGCTGTCGGCCGTGCTGTTCGCGCTCGGCTGCATCGGCGTGCTCACGCGCCGTAGCGCCATCATGCTCTTCCTCTCGGTCGAGCTGATGCTCAACGCCGCCAACCTGGCCATCGTGGCCTTCGCCCGCCAGTGGAGCGCGGCGGGGGCGCAGCACGCGCTGGGCGGCCAGACCGCCGTGTTCATCGTGCTGGCCATCGCCGCTGCCGAGGTGGCGGTGGGCCTGGGCATCCTGGTGGCCATCTTCCGCAACCGCGTCAGCACCGACGTCGACCTGCTCTCCGAGGTGCGTGCATGACCGACCTAGTCCGATGGGCCGCGCTGGCGCCGTTCCTGGCGCTGGCCGGCGCCGTGATCAACGGCCTCTTCGGCCGCAGCCTGCGCGGCAACGCCGCCGGCGTCGTCGCCAGCCTGGCGGTGGCGGCGGGCTTCGTGCTCTCCGCGCTGGCCTTCCTGGGCGTGCGCGAGGTGGGCGCCGTGCGCGTCGACCTCGGCGACTTCCTGGTGGCCGGCGACTTCACCCTGGGCCTCGGCTTCCACCTCGACCAGCTGAGCGTGCTGATGATGCTGATCATCACCGGCGTGGGGCTCCTGATCCACGTCTACTCGATCGGCTACATGCAGGGCGACGACGGCTTCTCGCGCTACTTCGCCAAGCTCAACCTGTTCGTGGCCGCCATGCTGGTGCTGGTGATGGCCGACTCCTACCCGCTCATGTTCGTGGGCTGGGAGGGCGTGGGCGTCTGCTCGTTCCTGCTGATCAGCTTCTGGTACGAGGACCTGGCCAACGCCAACGCCGGGCGTAAGGCGTTCATCGTCAACCGCGTCGGCGACGTGGGCTTCCTGCTGGCGATGTTCCTCACCTTCCGCGCCTTCGGCACGCTGGACGTGCAGGCGGTCAACGCCGCCGCCCCCGGCTTCGCCTACGGCGCGCCGGTGCTCACCGGCATCGGGCTGCTGTTCCTGGTGGCCGCGGCCGGCAAGTCGGCGCAGCTGCCGCTGCACACGTGGCTGCCCGACGCCATGGCGGGGCCCACGCCCGTGTCGGCGCTGATCCACGCCGCCACCATGGTCACGGCCGGCGTCTACCTGATCGCGCGCACCGGCGGCGTGTTCGCCAACGCCCCCGACGCCGCCGCCACGGTGGTGTGGGTGGCGGTGCTCACGGCGCTGATGGCCGCCATCGTGGCCGTGGGCCAGACCGACATCAAGAAGATCCTCGCCTGGTCGACCATCTCGCAGGTCGGCTTCATGGTGGCGGCGGTGGGCGCCGGCGCTTACTGGGCAGGCATCTTCCACGTGCTCACCCACGCCTTCTTCAAGGCGCTGCTGTTCCTGGGCGCCGGCTCGGTGATCCACGCGCTGGGCGGCGAGCAGGACGTGCGCAAGATGGGCGGCCTGGGCCGCAAGATGCGCACCACCGGCGTCACGGCCCTGATCGGGACGCTGGCCATCGCCGGCGTGCCGTTCCTGTCCGGCTACTTCAGCAAGGACGCCATCCTCGGCGCGCTGCTCTCCAGCGGCCCGCTGGGCGGCTACGGCGCCGAGGCGCTCTTCGGGCTGCTGATGGTCACGGCCGGCCTCACCGCCTTCTACATGTTCCGCTGGTACTACCTGGTGTTCGCCGGCGAGCCGCGCTCCAAGGCGGAGTTCGAGCGCGCCCACGAGTCGCCCGCGGTCATGACCGTGCCGCTCGTGATCCTGGCCGTCGGCAGCGTGGTGATCGGCTACCTGGGCCTGCCCGCCTTCCTGGCGCCCAACTGGCTGCAGGGGTGGCTGGCGCCCGTGAGCGCCGAGGTCGACCTCGCGCACCTCTCCACCAGCGCCGAGTGGCTGCTGCTGCTCGGCTCGGTGGCGGTGGCGGCCATCGGCCTGGGGCTCGGCTACTGGGTCTACGCGGTGGGCGGCGGCGCCCTGGCGCGCCGCTTCGCCGCCACGCCGCTCGCCAACGCCTCGCGCGGCGCGTTCGGCTTCGACGCGCTCTACCGCGTGCTGTTCACCGGCCCGGGCGAGGCGGGCGCCGCCGGCATCGCCGCCCTCGACCGCGACGTCGTCGATCGCGGCGTGAGCGGCAGCGCCGGCCTGATCCCGCTGCTGGGGCGGCTGCTGGTCCGGCTGCAGTCGGGCTACGTCCGCGCTTACGCCTTCGCCATGCTGCTCGGCGCCGCGGCGCTGGTGCTGCTGGTGGCGCTGATCGGAGTGTTCGCGTGATCTCGCTGTACGTCGTCCTGGTCCCGCTGGCGGTCGCGCTGCTGGTGACGCTGCTGCGCGCCAACCGCCCGTTCGTGCAGGCCCTCGCGGTGCTGGGCGGGGTCGCCACCTTCGCGCTGGCGCTGTTCCTGCCGGGCTCCGAGCCCGTCGACGCCGCCTGGCTGCCGGGCCTGGGCGTGAGCTTCGCGCTCGACGCCACCGGCGCCGGCGCCGTGCTGGTGCTGGTGGCGGCGCTGGTGATGATCCCCACGCTGCTGGTGGCCGCCACCCGCGTCGAGAGGAACGCCGCCGGCTTCGTGGCGCTGCTGCTGCTGGCGCAGGCGGGCCTCAACGGCATCTTCCTCGCCAAGGACCTGATCGTCTTCTACGTCTTCTGGGAGGCCACCCTCATCCCGGCGCTGCTGCTGCTGGGGGTCTACGGCGGCGAGCGCCGCCGCCAGGCCACCCTCAAGTACCTGGTGTACGCGGTGGCGGGCTCGTTCCTGATGCTGGTGAGCATCCTGGCGCTCAAGGGCCTGTCGGGCGCGGCCAGCTTCCACGTCACCGACCTGATGCTCGTGACCCCCGGCCTGGCTCCTTCCGCGCAGACCTGGCTGTTCGTGGGCATGGCCGTCGGCATGGTGGTGAAGCTGCCGCTGTGGCCGCTGCACTCGTGGCTCGTCGACCTCAACGAGCAGAACCACCCCTCGGGCGCCGCCGATGTGCTCGGCTCGCTCTACAAGGTGGGCGCCTTCGGCTTCTTCGCCTGGGCGCTGCCGCTGCTGCCCGCGGGCGCGCTCAACGTGGCGCCGGTGCTGCTGGCGCTGGCGGCCATCACCGCGGTGTACGGCGCGCTGGCGGCCGTCGCCCAGGAGCACCTCAAGCGCTTCCTGGCCTACGGCTCGCTGTCGCACATGGGCATCATCGGCGTGGGGCTGTTCGGCCTGCACCTGGCCGGCCTCAACGGCGCCATCTACTTCCTGGCCGCGCAGATGGTCTCCACCTCGGCGCTGTTCCTGGTGGCCGGCATGCTGTGGCACCGCCGCCGCAGCTTCCTGCTCCGCGACTACGGCGGCCTCGCCAAGGGCGCCCCGGCGCTGGCGGCCGTCTCGCTGTTCCTGATCTTCGCCTACATCGGCGTGCCGGGCCTCTCGAACTTCCCCGGCGAGTTCATGTCGCTGCT
>JAAYYF010000071.1 GCA_012515535.1 Deinococcales bacterium | reverse complement strand
CCCTCGACAACGCGCTGCGGCGCGCCGCGGGCGAGTCGCCCCACGACCGGGCGACCGCGCTGGAAGCGCGCGCGGAGCTGGCGCGGGCGATGGACGACGACGCGCTCGCCGAGCGCCTGGAGGCGGAGGCGCGCGCCCTGCGCGACGGCGGCGAGGCCGACGACCGCCCGGAGTAGCGCCGCGACGGAGAACCTCCACGCCGCGGGCCCGAACGGGAGAGCCGCTAGTCCTCCCCGTCCTTGGTGATGAACCCAGCCGCCCACATCCACCACAGCCACCACCCCTTCACGGGCCGGTAGCACAGCACCACGGCGGCGATGCCGCTGACCACCAGCACCCACTCGAGGCCGCGGAAGAGGCCGAAGGTCCAGATGAGCAGGCCGGCCTCGATCAGCAGGATGACGATGGCCACGGTGTAGGCCATGACCCAGGCGCCGAGCCAGGCGCCGGACTCGCGCTCGAAGCGCACGCCGCAGGTGGGGCAGGTGTCGCCCACGCCCCAGTACGAGGTGAAGACGCCGTCGCCGCCGCAGTTGGGGCAACGGCCGAGGGTGGCGCGCCACATCGCGCCGAAGTCGGTCCAGCGCCCCTGGCGCCGACCGACGGTGGCTTGCTCGTCGTTCACGGTTCCTCCGAGGCCCGAACGGTGGTGTGCTCGGGCGGTAGCTGGAAGCGGCTGGCGCGCATGCGGCGGTACTCGCTCCACATGGTCTCGTTCCGCTCCAGCTTCTCCTCTTCGCACCACATCAGGAACGGGACCATGTACGAGCGCGCGTGGCGTAGCTCCTCGCGGAAGATGGCGGCCGACAGGCCGCCGGCGGCGAGGTAGCCGGTGCGCTCGTAGGCGTCGAGGGCGCGCTGCCGGTCGTAGGGCACCCGCCGGAACTCGGGGTGCCAGCGCCCCTGCCTGAGCGTGAGGATCAGGTAGTGCGCCCGCGGGTCGCCGGTGAACGACGCCCCCACCGAGCCGGTGTTCAGCACCGTGTAGCGGCCCCAGCGCGCCAGGTAGGGCCGGTGGGTGTGGGAGCCGACCAGCACGTCGGCCGGGTGCTCCTCGGTGATCTCCGAGATCACCTCGGGCGTGGTCTGCGGGCCGATGCCCTCGCGGTAGTGGCGGGGGGTGCCGTGGGCCACGAGCAGGCTCGGGGCGCCGGGCTCCTCGACGCGCAGGCTGAGGGGCATGCTGCGGATGCGCTCCAGCAGCCCGTGACGCTCGACCTCCTCGGCCGCGCGGCGCGTGCTGCGCCAGAACGGGTCGAGGTACCAGGGGTCGACGTCGACGTCGCGCCGCTCCACCACCATCAGCATCACGTCGTCGTGGTTGCCCATCACGGCGTCGTGCTCGATGCCCTCCAGGGCGTGCATCACGCCCACGCTCTCGGGCCCGCGGTTCACCGTGTCGCCGTTGACGATCACGCGGTCGACCCGCTGCCGTTCGATGTCCTCGAGAACGGCCTCGAGGGCGGGCAGGTTGGCGTGGACGTCGGCGAGGATGGCGATCCGCATCAGGCGAGTGTAACTTCGGGGCCCGTCAGGCGGGCGAGCCTGCGAGACCTCGCTCGAGCGCTTCGCGCATCACCGCCGCCGGCGCAGGGCGCCCGGTCCAGGCCTCGAACGCCAGCGCGCCCTGCCACAGGAGCATGGGCAGGCCGTTCTGGGTGGCGTGCCCCCGCGCGGCCGCGGCGCGCAGCAGCGGCGTGAGCGCGGGCCGGTAGACGAGGTCGACCACCCCCGCCCCGGCGGGCAGCGCCGCGAGCTGCGCGGGCGTGAGCAGCGGCAGGCCGTCCGGGTCGGGGCCGCCGGCCATGCCGACGCTGGTGGTGTTCACGAGCAGGCGCGCGGCGGGCAGGTGCGGCGCGGCGGTGGGCGCGGCCGTGGCGCGCCCCGCCGGCGCGCCGGCGGCCTCCAGGTCGGCCACGAGGCGCTCCGCGCGCGCCGCGTCGCGGTTCACCACCACCACGCGCGCGCCGGCGCCGAGCAGCGCCCACACCACCGCCCGCGCGGCGCCGCCCGCGCCCAGCACCAGGCAGCCGGCGCCGGCGGGGTCGAATCCCAGCTCCGCCAGGCCGCGCAGGAAGCCCGGCGCGTCGGTGTTGTGCCCGACCAGGCGCGCGCCGTGGCGCACCACGGTGTTCACCGCCCCCACGGCGCGGGCAGCGCCGGTCAGCTCGTCGACGAGGCGCGCCACCGCCTCCTTGTGGGGCACGCTCACGTTGGCGCCGAGGTAGGGCGCCGCGCGCAGGCGCGCCACGGCCGCGGCCAGCTCGGCGGGCGGCACGTCGAGGGCGGCGTAGCGCGCGGGCACGCCGGCGGCCGCGAAGGCGGCGTCGTGCATCCGGGGGCTCAAGGAGTGCGCGGCCGGGTGCGCCAGCAGCACGACGCGCGCCGGGCCGGCGCTCACCCCGCCTCGCCCACCGACGCCGGGCGGCGCTCGGCCAGGCGCTGCGCCTCCTCGCGGATCACCTCGACGGCGCGCTCGACCTGGGCGTCGTCCACCTGGTGGTGGGTCACGAGGCGCGCCTGGTGCGGGCTCATGGCGTTGAAGCGCACGCCACGGGCGGCGCAGCGGGCGGCGAGCGCCTCGGCGGCGCCGTGGCCGTCCAACTCCACCGTCAGGTAGACCATGTTCGTCTGTACGCTGGCCAGGTCGAGGCTCACGCCCGGCAGGCCGGCGAGCCCCTCGGCCAGGCGCCGCGCGCGGGCGTGGTCGTGGTGCAGCACGCCCGGCATGGTGTCGAGCGCCACCAGGCCGGCGGCGGCCAGCACGCCCGCCTGGCGCATGCCGCCGCCGAGCAGCTTGCGGTAGCGGTGCGCCTCCTCCAGGAAGCCGCGGCTGCCCAGCAGCACGCTGCCGACCGGGGCGCCGAGGCCCTTGCTGAGGCAGATCGACACCGAGTCGAAGCCGGCGCACACCTCCGCGATGCTCACGCCCAGCGCGGCGGCGGCGTTGAAGGCGCGGGCGCCGTCGAGGTGGACGGGCAGCCCCTCGTCGCGCGCTACCGCCTGCACCGCGCGCTGGCTCTCCAGCGGCACCACCGCGCCGCCGGCGCCGTTGTGGGTGTTCTCGAGGGCGACGAGCCCGGTGGGCGCCTGGTGGACGGAGCGCCGCACGGCGGCGCGCACGGCGGCGGCGCTCGGCACCCCGCCTGGGGCCGGCACCAGGCGCGGCAGCACGCCGCTGATCAACGCCATGGCGCCGGGCTCGTACTCGTAGATGTGCGCCCCCTCGGGCAGGATCACCTCGGTGCCGCGCCGGCAGTGGACGGCCAGCGCGATCTGGTTGCTCATCGTGCCCGACGGCACGAAGAGCCCAGCCTCGAAGCCGGTCATCTCGGCCAGGCGCGCCTGTAGGCGCGCGACGGTGGGGTCCTCGGCGTAGACGTCGTCGCCGACCTCGGCCGCCGCCATGGCGCGGCGCATTGCCTCGGTGGGCTGGGTGACGGTGTCGCTGCGCAGGTCGACGCTGCCTTGGGGCATGCTCACCTCAGGCGCCCGCGGCGGGCAGCGCCGCGGCGCCGTGCGCGGCGCCTTCCAGCCCCGCGAGCCAGTCGCCGAACGCCTGCAGGCCGCGGCGGTACATCGCCTCGCGCCGCTCGCGCCGGCCCTGGCCGCGCTGCTTGGGCAGCTCGGGCACCAGGCCCCAGTTGGCGTTCATCGGCTGGAAGCCGTCGGGGTTGGCGGTGGCCAGGTAGCGCGTGAGGCCGCCCAGCATGCTCTCGGCGGGCGGCACCACCGGCTCCAGTCCCAGCACGGTGCGCGCGGCGTTGGTGCCAGCCAGCCAGCCGGTGGCGGACGACTCGAGGTAGCCCTCGGTGCCCGCCAGCACGCCGGCCACGAACAGGCGCGGCTCCTGCTTCACGGCCAGGCTGGCGGCCAGCAGGCGCGGGGCGTTGAGGTAGGTGTTGCGGTGCATCACGCCGTAGCGCACCACCTCGGCGTTCTCGAGGCCGGGGATGAGGCGCACCAGCTCCTTCTGGTCGCCCCACTTGAGGCCCGTCTGGAAGCCGACCAGCGACCACATCTGGCCCAGGGCGTCCTCCTGGCGCAGCTGCGCCACGGCGTGGAAGCGCTCACCGGTGACCGGGTGCTCGAGGCCCACGGGCTTCATGGGCCCGAAGCGCAGCGTGTCGAGGCCGCGGCGGCCGAGCTCCTCGATGGGCATGCAGCCCTCGAAGAACTCCAGGTTCTCCCAGTCGCGCGGGGTGTGGGCGCGCGCCCGGCTGAGCGCCTCGTAGAACGCCAGGTACTGCTCCTCGGTGAAGGGCAGGTTGATGTAGTCGGCCGCCTGGCCGTAGCGCCCCTTGCGGTAGGCGATGCTCATGTCGATCGAGTCGTAGGTGACGATGGGCGCGGCGGCGTCGTAGAAGCCCAGGAACTCCTGGCCCACGCGCTCGCGGATGCGCTCCGCCAGCGTGTCGGCGGTGAGCGGGCCGGTGGCCAGCACCACCACGCCGTCGGGCACGTCGGTGAGCTCCTCCTCGTGCACGGTGATGAGCGGGTGGGCGCGCAGCTCGGCCGTCACGGTGCGGCTGAAGCTCTCGCGGTCCACGGCCAGCGCGCCGCCGGCCGGCACGCGGTTGGCGTGGGCGCTGCGCATCACCACGCCCTGCGCCCTCAGCATCTCGGCCTGCAGCAGGCCCTTGGCGTTGTTCTCGGCCTCGCCGCCGAAGCTGTTGGAGCAGACGATCTCGGCGAAGTCGCCGGTGACGTGGGCGGGGGTGAGCTTCTTGGGGCGCATCTCGATCAGGTCGACCGCCACGCCTAGGCGTGCGGCCGCCAGCGCCGCTTCGCTGCCGGCCATGCCGGCGCCGACGACGGTGATGCGCGGGGCTTCAGCCCCTCCCGGGGGACGCGTGGCGGGCTCGTTCATGCCCGCCAGCGTAGCACCGGTCCGCGGCGCCGGCCCGCGCTGCCGCGACCGCCCCCTCGCCCCGCAGCCAGCCGAGCGCGGCGGCGAAGAAGCGCTCGTCGCGCCAGTAGGCGACGTGCGCCGTGAACGGCTCGTAGCGCGGCAGCGTCACGCGGCGGTCGACGCGGTAGTGCAGCAGGCGGTCCGACAGCAGGTCGCCGGGGGCGTGGACCTGCAGCCAGTCGAGGCCCGCGAACGGCGGCGCGACGGGCGCCAGGGCGTAGGGGCCGTGGTCGCGCTCGTCGGGCCGGCGCCGCACGCCGTGCAGGGCGGTGAGCAGCTGCGCGCGCACCGCCTCGCCCTCGCCGGGCCGCTGGCGGAAGAAGAACGCCACCTTGTCGAGCGGCGAGCCGAAGGTGAGCAGGCCCCGCACCCGCGCCAGGTCGGGCGTCGCGACGCCGGGCGCGCGGCGCGCCAGGCGGTCGAGCAGGTCGAGCGCCACCACGCTGCCGAGCGAGTGGCCGGCCAGGTAGACCTCGTCGTAGCCCGCGGCCAGCAGGCCGCGCAGCAGCGCCTCGCCCTCGTCGAGGATCGCGCGGCGCGTGCGGGCGCGGCTCGAGAGGCGGTCGCTGGTGACGTAGAGGGCGATGTCGGCCACGTGGCTGAGCAGCAGCCGGCGCGCCGCCGCCGCCAGGAGCAGCGCCGCCAGGCCGACCGTGACGCCGGGCTCCGCCAGCAGCGGCCGCAGGGCGGCGGCGTAGGCCGCCAGCACGCCGCGCAGCAGGTGAGCGAGGCCCAGGGCCGCCAGCAGCGCGACGCCCAGCGCCAGCGCGCCGGGGCCGGCCCAGCGGGCGGCGGCCGTCGCGTGGAGGCCGTGCCAGGCGCCGCGCTCGGCGGGGTCCGTCCCCGGCGCCGCGCCGGCCGGGTGGCGCCGCGCCACGGCGCGCGCCTCGAGCCACGCCAGCAGCAGGTCGCGCCCCAGCACCGCGAGCGCCGCCAGCAGGCAGGCGAGCAGCGCCAGGCCCACGGCCTCGGGCGCCGCCGGCAGGTCGGGCAGCCGCTCCAGCGCGAGGCGCAGCGCCGCCAGCGCCTCGCGTGCGCGGGCGACGACCAGCAGCAGCGCTACCAGCAGGCCCGCCGCGAGCCCCGCCAGGCCTGTCACCAGCAGCAGCTGCCGCAGCACCAGCGGCCCGGCGCGGCGCGGGCCCAAGCTGGCGAGCAGGAACGGCAGCTGGCGCCGGAAGTCGAGGCCGGCCGCCGTCACCTCAAGCAGCCAGGCGAAGGTGGCGAGGGCGCTCATGCGGCCCACGGCGTGCTCGGCCCAGTGGTACTCGAGGACGTCCACCTCGGCGCCGTCGCAGAGCGTGCCGGCCGGCGCCCGCACCAGCGGCCGCGGGCGCCCGCCCAGCTCGGCGAACGCCACGCCGGGCCGCGCGGCTCCCGGCCCCGGCCTCCCCGCCGCCCACATGAGGCCCTGCACGAACGCGCCCAGCGTGCGCAGCGGCGGCTGGTCGCCGATGCCATGGATCACCAGCAGCGCCTTGCGGCGCCGTCCCGGCTCGGTTGTGGGCACGCCTCACCCTACCCCGTCTCGCGTGCCGAGAGGCCGTAGACTCTCGGCATGCACCGCGCCCTCACCCCGGTCAGGACCGTCCTTGGCCTGCTCCCGCTGCTCCTCACGCTGGCGTTCGCCCAGGGCCAGAGCCCGCTCGCGTGGCGCGCCCTCTACCAGGGCGCGGTGGGCGGCGAGCCGGTGACCCTCGACCTCGCCATCGCCGACGACGGCGTCGCCTTCGCGCGCCTCACGCTCCACGCCACGGCCGAGACGCTCGACGGCGCGGGCCGCTCCGACCCCGACAGCGGCGCCCTGGAGCTCGCCTTCGCGCCGGCGACGGACGCGCCGCCCTCGGTGGCCCTCGACTACGCGTTCCTGCGGAGCACCGCCGCGGCGGCCGAGCCGGCGCCCGACCCCGAGCTGCTGCTGACGGGCACGCGCCACCTGGAGTGGACCGACGACGGCGACGAGCTGACGGTCGCGCTCACCCGGCCGGGCGGCCGGCCGGCGCACGGCACGCTGGCGCGCAGCGCGCAGTACGTGTCCGTGACGCTACGTGAGGGGCGCATCGAGGCCGGCTACGCGCTGCCTCGCTTCGCGGCGGCGCCGGGCCTCGCGCGGCGGCTCGAGACCGCGGCGCGCGAGCGCATGACGGCGTTCGTGGCCGAGGGCCGCGCGCTGATCGACGCCGGCGACGGGCTCGGCTGGGGCTGGACCCAGCACGAGGCGACCGACGTGATGGGCGCGGCCGGCGAGTACCTGAGCCTGCTGACGAGCTTCTACTACTACACGGGTGGCGCCCACCCGAACTCCCACGCCGAGAGCCTGCTCGTGCGGGTGACGCGCGACGGGGCGCGCGCCGTGCCGCTCGCCGAGCTGTTCGCCGCCGGCTCGGGCTGGCTGGAGCGGGTGGGGGCGCTGGTGCTCGAGGACCTGGCGGCGCAGGAGGCAGCCTGGGTCACGAACGGCGACGTGAGCGAGCTGAGCGAGGCCGACCTGGGCGTGTTCACGCTGGGGCCGACCGGCCTCACCTTCCACTTCGCCCCGTACGCCATGGGGCCCTACGCGCAGGGGCCGTTCCGCGTCACGCTGCCTTACGCGGCGCTCACCGCGCTCGCGGCCCCAGACGGGCCCCTGCCCGCCTTCGCGGGCGAGCGAGGCGCGGCGGACGCTCAGCGGTAGTAGCGGCGCCGCGGGCGCAGCCCGCGCAGCAGCCACAGCACGAGCGCCAGCAGCACCAGCAGCGCGCCCGCGCCCCCCACGATCAGGTAGTGGCGCAGCGGCAGCTCCAGCACGAACGCCGGCAGGCTGCGCACGGCGTGGGCCGCGAGGTCGACGAGCGCGGTGAAGGCGCCCTGCGCCTGCGCCCCGAGCGGCAGCGGAGCGTCGTGCGGCAGCGCCGAGCCCACCCCCTGCAGCGCCAGCGCCCCGAGGCCGCCGCCGATCAGCAGCGCCACCGCAGGGTTCACCAAGCGCAGCAGCCCGCGCGAGAAGCCCACCAGCCCCGCGAGCAGCGCCAGCGCCAGGGCGCCGCCGAGCCAGGTCCACAGCAGGTAGCGGCCGTGCGCCCGGGCGCCGAAGGCGTCGAGCAGGGGCGCCACCGCGCGCACGCGCTCGACCTGGCCGGCGCGGGTGAGCTGCGCGGCGGCCAGCTCGCCGCCGCCGTCGTAGGCGCGCTCGGCGAGCGCGGCCAGCACGCGCGCCTCGGCCTGCTCGGGCGCCAGGCCCGCCACCTCGGCGGCGGGCAGCAGGCCGGCGAGGCCGTCGTCGTCGGCGCCCGCCCCCGCCATCGCCGCCTGCGCCTCGGCCAGGCGCGCCTCCATCTCGCCCTGCTGCGCCAGCAGCATGGCGCTGAACAGCTCGTGCAGCCGGGCGCGCGCCACCGTGTCGACGCCGCGCTCCAGCCGCCCGCTCAGGTTGGCGTTGCTGACGAGCGCCTGGGCGGCCGGCAGCCCGCCCTCCATCACCGCGCCGGCGAGCTCGGCGACCACGGCGGCGCCGAGCTCGCGGTCGCTCATGCTCTGCACCTGCGCGACCGGCAGACGCACGAACACGCCCACCAGCGGCTGCACCGGCTGCCCAGGGTCGGCGGCGGCCTGCGCGCGCCAGTCGGCGAGGCGGCTGCCGTCGTCGAGGCCCGCCGGCAGCATCTCGGCGGCGAGGGCGCCGGTGACCAGCTCGGCCACCGGGCCCTCCAGCGCGAGCTCGAACTGGCGCCTCAACGCGCCGTCGCCGAGCGCCTCCAGCAGCGCGCCGCCGCCGCCGCGCACCAGGCGGTCGGCCAGCACGCCGGCGCTGCGGCTCACGGCGTCGGCCGCCGTGAAGGTCGGCACCTCGGAGGGGTCGGCGTAGACCTGCAGGCCCGGCAGCAGCATGAGCGGCTGGCCCGGCACGTAGCCGGCGCCGGTGCGCACGGCGACCAGGCTCCCCTCGCCGCCCGGGCGGAGGGTGAGGCGCAGCACGGCGGCGCCCACCTCGGGCCCGCGCGTGGGCGTGCTGAGCCGCGCGAGGCTGAAGAGCAGGGTGCCGGCCAGCGTGACGAGCACGAGCAGCAGCGCGCTGGCCCAGGCGACGTCGCGCTGCCACGCAGGTTGTCTGTCGGTTCGGTACATCGGACGGTCCTCGGATCTAGAGCGGCGCCAGGCCCCCGGTTCACGCCGCGCCGTGGGTTCGTCCGGCCACCTTACCGCGCCGCGCCGGGGCTGGCGACCCGTACCATTGGGGCATGGCTCCCTCGCTCCGCGTGACGGTCGTGCCCCTGGTGGGGCCGTTCCACACGCGCTTCCCGCTCTACACCGTGGTCCACGTGCGCTCGATCCTCGAGCGGCTGCAGCCCGAGGCCGTGGCGCTCGCCTCGCTGCCGCCGGGCGCGCTGGGCGCGCCCGGCTGGCAGGCCACCCCCGAGATCGCCCTGCCGCACACGGTGGTGCCGTGGGCGCGCCGCCGCGGCGTGCCGCTGGTGGAGGTGGCCTCGGTGGCCGGCGGGCCGGGCGAGCCGGGGAACGCCGAGGACGCCGAGCGCTTCGAGCGCTTCCTGAGCGAGTTCGAGGCGGGCCGGGCGCACCTCAGGCAGGTGCAGGCGGCGCTGCGCCCCGTGCAGGAGCTGCTCGGCAGGGCGCTCGACCTGGGGCGCATCCGCTCCGAGCTCCTGCCCGCCATCGCCGCCTACGAGGCGGCCCGGGTGGAGGAGTACGGCGAGGGCCCCGGCACCGGCTGGGCGGCGGAGCGCGCCGCGCGCGTGGCGGAGCGGGTGCGCGCCCTGCCCTACCGTCACGTCGCGCTGCTGGCGGGCGTCGACGACCTGCCGGCCCTCACCGCGGCGCTGGCCGGCACGGTGGAGCTGGCGGACGCCCCCGACCCGGCGCCCGACCCCGACGAGGCCCGCACCCGCGCCCTGCTCGACGTGGCGATGCGCGGCGAGGTCGAGGACCCGGCGCCGCTGCTCGCGCAGCTGCGCGAGCTCGACCTGCCGGAGGCGCGCTACCACCAGGCGAACCTGCTGCTGGCCCACGCGCACGTGGCCGAGGCGCTCGAGCTGCTGCAGGGGGTGGCGGCCGGCGACTTCCAGGAGCCCTACTACCTGCCGGGCTTCGTGCTCGCCCGCCTCGGCCAGCTTTGCGACCTGGCCGGCGACCGCGCCGCCGCCCTGCGCGCCTACCGCGGCGCCCTGGCCCTCGACTACGCGCCCCCCGAGGCCGAGGCGGCGGCGCGCGCCGGCCTGGCGGCGCCCTTCGAGTGGCCGACGCGCCCGTGAGCCCGGCGGGCGGGCGCCTCCCGCCCTACCGCGCGGAGCTGCCCTTCACCTACGCCTTCGGGCGCTTCGCCGTGCTCGAGGCCCTGACCCACCGCCCGGACGACGTGACGGCCGTGCTGTGGCACGCGCGCCTGCCCGACACCGAGCGCGAGCGGCTGCTGGCGGCCGCGGCGCGCGCCGGGGTGGCGGCGCGGCGCGACGACGCCACCGTGGCGCGCCTCAGGCGCAAGGAGAGCGTGCACTGCCTGGCGGTGGTGGCGAAGCGCGAGGAGCGCCTGGCGGAGGCTGCCGACCACGTGGCGCTGGTGCGCCCCAGCCACCCCGGCAACGTCGGCAGCGCCATCCGTAGCCTGGTGGCGTTCGGCTTCGGCGACCTGGCGCTGGTGGCGCCGGCCGTCGACGCCTGGGGGCCGTACGTGGTGCGCGCCTCGGTGGGCCTGCGTTTCGCGGTGCGCTGCCAGGCGTTCGCCAGCCTCGAGGCGTACCGCGCGCGCTACCCGCGCCACGCCGCCTACCTCTTCGACGCCGGCGGCGAGCTGGAGCTGGAGGAGGTGGAGTTCCGCTCCCCCTTCACGCTGCTGTTCGGCCCCGAGTGGCAGGCGCCGGGCGCCGCCGACGCGGCCGTGGCGGCCGCGCCCGACCCCCGGAGCACGGTCGCGCCGGCGCCGGTGTCCGCGCCGCCCCGGACCGTGAGGATCGAGCAGGACAATCGGGTAGAATCCCTGAACTTGGCGATCTCGGTGTCGATCGCCGCGTACCGGGCCTCCCGCGCGCGCCGCTAGGCGCGTAGCGGGCACGGTGGGCGTGCCGCTCGCGCGGTGCGTCGCGGGGCCGGTGGACCGGGCGCCGAGCCTCATGGGGGCATGAGTGGATCGCAACGTGTGGCTGCTGCTGGGCCTCTTCGCTGGCCTCGTGGTGGTATCGCTGATGGGTGGCACCTACGCGATCGGCGCGCTGCCGGTCGCGGCGGCCGCCGTGGCGGTGCCGCTGGTGGCGCGGCGCCCCCGCACGCTGCCGTGGCGGCTCGCCACCGTCGGCGCCCTCGCCTGGGCGATCGAGGAGATCGCCTGGTCGGTCAACCGGCGCTACGACGTCTTCGCCGGCACCTTCCTCACCGACGCCACCTACTACCTGGGCGCGGTCGCCTGGTTCGGGGCGCTGCTGTTGGCCCCCGGCAAGCGCATGTCGCGCACCCTGGTCCTGGCGGTGCTGCTGCCGCTGGCGTTCCTGGTATGGCTGCTGGTGGAGGCGCGCCAGGAGGCCATGGACCTGGGCTTCCCCCTCACCGAGCTGGTGCTGCTGCTCGCGGCCGTGCCGTTCGTGGGCGGGGTGATGCGCGGCGGCGCCTCCGAGGGGCGCCTGCTGGTGGCGCTCGGCTTCTACCTCCGCACCCTCTGCGCCGCCGCCTACTCCTGGCTGGAGGGCGGCACCGACGTGAGCTACCTGACGCTGTGGCTGCTCTCCTACGTGCTGCTGGCGATCGGCGTCTACATGGAGGTGAACGACGTCCACATCGACATAATCGCCACCGGCGTGGCGATCGTGTGCCTCGAGCTCGTGGGCGCGCGCGTGCTGATGCTGATCTACCAGCGGCCCACGCTGCGCGACGGCCCCGAGGCCATCGCCTTCATCGGCAGCCTCGCGCTGGTGCAGTTCGCCGTGGTGATCGTGGTCCTGCTCAACAACAACCGGCGGCAGGTGGAGGCGCAGGAGGAGCTGCGCGCCTGGGCCACGCTGCTGGAGCGGGTGATGGGCGAGCCGGGCGACGGCCTCACCCTCACCGGCCTGATGGACCGCGCGCTGAAGCGCGTGCCGTCGCTGCACGGCATCGAGGTGCACGCGGAGGCCGCCAAGGGCAGCCTCACCGGCTACGCCTACCCGCTGGTGACCGGCGGCACCGAGGTGGGCCGGCTGTTCTTCCCGCGCCAGCCCGAGCGCACCGCGGTGCTCGACACCGCCGCCCCGCTGCTGGCGGCGCGGGTGCAGCACCTGGTGGAGCACAACCGCTGGCGCACCGCGGCGCTCACCGACCCGCTCACCGAGCTGCTCAACCGGCGCGGCTTCGAGCTGCGCCTGCCGGAGGTGATCGCCCAGGCGCGCGCCCAGCAGCGCCCGGTCAGCGTGGCGATGGTCGACATCGACCACTTCAAGCGCGTCAACGACGTCTACGGCCACTCCACCGGCGACGAGGCCCTCAAGGCGCTGGCCGACCTGCTGGTGCGCCACCTGCGCCCCCAGGACCTGGCGGTGCGCTGGGGCGGCGAGGAGTTCCTGGTGGTGCTGAACTCGGGGCTGCCCGGGGCGCTCGACGCCATGCGGCGCCTGCGCCACGAGCTGTCGGGCGTCACGCCGCACCAGATCGCCTGGCCGCTGGCCGCCTCGGTGGGCATCGCCGGCGGCGCCGTGCCCGCCGAGGAGAGCCTGCGCGAGTGGATCGAGGCCGCCGACGCCGCGCTGCTGCGCGCCAAGGAGCTGGGCCGCAACCGCATCGAGGTGGCCGCCGTCGACTGACGCCGAGGGCCGGTGCCGGGGAGTGCCCCGGCGGCGCCCCGCCCCCCGCACGCCCGCGCGGCAGGCAGCGGTAACATGCCCCCATGCGCGAGCTCCTCTACGAAGCCGCCCGCCACTTCAAGCGGGGCAAGGCGCTGGCCGAGCGCGGCGACGTGCGCGGCGCCATGGCCGCCTACGAGCAGGCGCTCCGCGACCTGCACGCCGTGAAGCCCCAGCGCATGCGCGACGTGCTGCTGGCGCAGGTCTACCTCTCGCGCTACCAGGCGGGCCGGGAGCTCGACGCGCGCCGCGCCGACAGCGACCTGCGCGTGGGCTACAGCTACGCCCGCACCACCGCCGAGCCGACCGTGCGGCAGCTGGCCGAGCAGCTGTGGAGCCAGCGCCTCGTCGAGCAGCAGCGCGCGCCGGAGGAGCCCGCCCGGGCGGGCGCGAGCGGCAAGCGCGAGGGGCGGCGCGGCCGCAAGCGGCAACGGCACGGCCGTCCTGGCCGCAACGGTTAGCATTACGCCATGAGCCGCGAGATCCTGGAACAGGCCTACGCCGCCGAACGCGACTTCCTGTCGCTGCTTAGCGACCTCGTCACGCGGGAGAGCCCCACCCACGACGAGGCGGCCTGCGACGCGCTGGCCTCCCGCCTGGAGGAGCTGATGCAGGAGCGCGGCTTCGCCGTCACGCGCCACGCGCGCAGCGGAGCCGGCGACGTGCTCGAGGGGCGCCTACCGGGCGGTGACGGCCCCCGCACGCTGCTTCTGTGCCACTACGACACCGTGTGGCCGCTCGGCACCCTCGCCGAGATGCCGTGGCGCCGCGACGGCGACCAGGTCTTCGGGCCGGGCGCCCTCGACATGAAGGCCGGCATCGCCAACGCCCTCACCGCCGTCGACCTGGCGCGCCGGCTGGGGCTGCCGCTGGCCGGCGACGTCACCCTGCTCGTCACCTCCGACGAGGAGACCGGCTCGCACCGGTCGCGCGAGCTGATCGAGGCGCTGGCGCAGCAGCACGAGCGCGTGCTGGTGCTAGAGCCCAGCCGCGACGACGGCGCCCTCAAGGTGGGCCGCAAGGGCGTCGGCGACTTCGAGCTGCGCCTCGAGGGCCGCTCGGCGCACGCCGGCAACAACCCCGCCGACGGCGCCAGCGCGCTGCGCGAGCTCGCCCACCTGCTGCTGTACGTCGAGGACCTCGCCGACGAGGTGGCCGGCACCACCGTCAACGTCACCACCGCGCGCGCCGGCTTCGCCACCAACGTGATCGCCGAGGAGGCGGTGGCCACCGTGGACGTGCGCGTCCTCAAGGCCAGCGAGGCCGAGCGCGTGACCCGCGCCATCCACGAGTACGTGCCGCGCGACCGGCGCGTCACGCTCACCGTGTCGGGCGGCCTCAACCGCCCGCCGATGGAGCCCAACGTGAAGAACCAGGCGCTCTACGAGGAGGCCGTGGCGGTGCTCGCCTCCATGGGGCTGGCGCTCGAGGGCGCCGTGGTGGGGGGCGGCTCCGACGGCAACTTCACCTCCGCGCTGGGAGTGGCCACGCTCGACGGGCTGGGCGCCGCCGGCAGCGGCCCTCACGCGCGCCACGAGCACATCCGCGTGCGCGAGACCCTCGAGCGCGTGGCGCTCCTCACCGGCCTGCTGACGCGCGCCTGAGCATGCGCGACGACGCGGTGGCGCTGCTGGCCTGCCTGCTGAGCGGGTTCCTGCTCACGCTGGCGCTGCCGCCCAACGGCTGGTGGCCGCTGGCGTTCGCCATCGTGCCCCTGTTCGTGGCGGTGGCGCGCGCCACGCGCGGGCGCACCGCGCTCCTGGCGGGCGGCGCCTTCGGCCTCTCCTTCTTCGCGGTCTACGTGCTGTGGCTGCCGCGCAGCTTCGCGGTCCTGTTCGGGCCCGCCTTCTGGGTCGTGTTCCCGCTGATGGTGGCGCTGCTGGCGCTGTTCTGGGGCCTGACCTGCTGGGCGTCGTGGCGCCTGGCGGGCGGCCGCGCCGGGCGCGCGCCGGGCGCGGCCGTGCTGCTGGTGCTGCCGGTGGCGTGGGTGCTGGTGGAGTGGGCGCGCACCCAGGGCTACTTCGCGTTCCCCTGGGGGGCGCTGGGCTACGCCTGGCTCGACCAGGCGCCCGGGCAGCTCGCCGAGCACGTGGGCGTGTACGGCCTGAGCCTGCTCGTGACCGCCTCGGCGGCGCTGCTGGCCTGGCCCTGGGCGGGCGTGCGCCCGACGCCCCCGGGCGAGCGCCTCGTCGACCTGGGCGTGGCGCTGGCCGCGCTGGCGGCGCTGCTGGGCTTGGCGTTCTGGCAGGGCGCCACGCTGCTGCCGGCGCCCGACGCCGTGGCAGAGGCGCCGCTCACCGCCCTGCTGGTGCAGGGCAACGTCGACCCCTTCGCGCGCGCCACCAGCGCCGCGCGCGAGCTCGAGGTGCACCTGAGCCTCACCCGCGAGGCGCACGCGGCCGAGGGCCCCTTCGACCTGGTGGTGTGGCCCGAGGGGGCGGTGATCGGCTACCAGCTCGACACCGGCGACGGCGGCGCGCTGCGCTCCGCCATCACCGCCAGCGCTCCCGGCGCCGCCTTCGTGGTGGGCGGCCGCGCCTACGAGGGCCGGCGCAACTTCAACTCGCTCTTCAGCCTCTCGGGCAGCGCCATGCTCGACCGCTACGACAAGCGCTTCCTGGTGCCGTTCGGCGAGCGCTGGCCGCTGATCGACCAGCTCGAGGGGCTCTACCGTGGGGTGTTCGGGCTGTTCGGCCTGCCCCTGCTGGCCAGCACCTCGCCGGGCGCCGCCCCAGAGCCGCTCTTCACCCCCTTGGGGCGACTGGCCGCCTACATCTGCTACGAGTCGGTGTTCCCGCAGGTGCAGCGCGCCATGGTGGCGCAGGGCGCGCAGGTGCTGGTGCTCGGCACCAACGACGCCTGGTTCGGGGTGGGCGCCGGCGCGCGGCAGCACTTCGACATGGGGCGCATGCGCGCCATCGAGACGCGCCGCTGGCTGCTCCGCGCCGGCAACGACGGCGTCACGGCCGCGGTGGACCCCTACGGACGCGTGGTCGCCGAGATCGAGCGCGGCGTGCCCTCCACGCTGGCCGCGCCGTTCGCGCTGCGCGAGGGGCTGACCTTCTGGGTGCGCCACGGCCACCTCACCCCGCTGGTGCTGGCTGCGTGGGTGCTGCTGGCGAGCCTCGTCGCGCGCCTGCTGCGGCGCCCGGGGCCCGCGGCCGAGCCCGAGCCGCCGCTGGCTGTCTAGAATGACCCCACTGTGAGGGTCGTCATCGTTGGAGGCGGTGAGGTCGGGTCGCTGATCGCCGAGGCGCTGCACCGCACGCACGGCGTCACGGTGATCGACCTCGACCCGGAGCGCGAGGAGGCGTTCGCCAACCTCGACGTGCAGTTCGTGCGCGGCAACGGCACCGACCCGGACGACCTGCGCGCCGCCGGCGTCGAGCGCGCCGCCGCCTTCGTGGCCTGCACCGCCAACGACGACGTCAACGTGCTGGCGTGCCTGGCGGCCAAGGGCATCGGCGCCCGGCGCACGTTGGCGTTCGTCACGCGCCAGCGCTACATCGACGCCTTCAAGCCCCACGGCGCCTTCGAGTCGGTGGGGCTGCTCATCGACCGCGTGCTGTGGCCGCAGCGCATCTTCGCGCAGCAGATCGCCGACATCGTGCTGGTGCCCCGCGCCGTCGACAGCGCCCGCTTCGCGCGCGGGCGCATCACCATGCTCGAGTACCGCCTGGAGCCCGACGACCCGTTCCTCTACACCCCGCTGGGCAACCAGGCGCTGCCCGAGGGGGTGCTGGCGGTGGGCGCCATCCGCGAGGACGCCTTCGCCATCCCCACCGGCGCCACGGTGTTCGAGCCCGGCGACAAGGTGGTGTTCATGGGCACCACCGAGCGCATGCGCCAGCTGCAGCGCCTGTTCGGCCCGCGCAAGCGCTCGCTGAAGGTGGTGATGGTGGGTGGCGGCAACGTGGGCTTCATGGTGGCCGAGTACCTGGCGCCGTACCGCTTCGACGTGACCATCATCGAGGAGAACGAGGAGCGTTGCGAGAAGCTCGCGCGCTGGCTGCCGAACGCGCTGGTGCTGCGCGGCGACGGCACCGACCTGGACCTGCTCGAGCAGGAACGCGTCGAGGACGCCGACGTGATGGTGGCGGTCACCGACGACGACGGTAAGAACCTGCTGGTGTCGCTGCTGGCCAAGCAGCTCGGCATCCCCAAGGTGATCACGCGCGTGGGGCGGCCGCGCAACCGCCGCGCCTTCGCGCGCGTGGGGATCGACTCGCCGCTCACCCCGCGCACGGCGGCGGTGCAGGAGGTGCTCAACTGGCTCGAGAACCAGGACGAGGTCGAGCACCTGGTGAGCATCGAGGACTTCGCCGAGGTCATCGAGGCCACCTACCCGGCCGACGGCGGGGGCGGCCGCGTGGCGGACCTCGGCACCCCGCCGACGATGCTCATCGCCGCCATCGAGCGCCGCGGCAAGGTGCTGGTGCCGAGCGGGCAGACGGTGGTGGAGCCCGGCGACCACCTCTACCTCGTGACCACCCCCGACGAGGCCGCCGCCGTGGAGGCCTGGCTCGAACGCCAGCACGGCCTCACGGCCGGTAGCGCGTGAGGGCCACCACCTGGACCGAGGGGCCGCCCAGCGTCAGCGAGCTGCGCGGGCGCTTCTTCGCCTACGTGCTGGGCACCGCGCTGCTGGCGCTGGCGGCCGCCGCCACCCTCTTCGCCGGCTACGCGCTGCTGCTGGGCGAGCCCACGCGCGGCTTCGCGCTGGTCGTGCTGGCGGCGCTGCCCAGCGGCATCGTGCTGCGCGGGCTGGGGAGCCCCAACGCCGAGCCGAGCCGGCGCGAGGCGCTGGCCGGCGTGCTCGTCACCTGGCTCCTGATGCCCGCCCTGAGCGGCGTGCCCTACGCCCTCACCGACGGCGTGTCGTTGGTCGACGCCTTCTTCGAGGGCATGAGCGGCTTCACCACCACCGGCGCCACCACCATCACCGACCTGCTGGCGCTGCCCACCAGCCTGATGCTGTGGCGCGCCTTCACCCAGTGGGTGGGGGGCATCGGCATCGTGGTGCTGTTCGTGGCGGTGTTCCCGCAGCTGGCGATCGCGGGGCGGCAGCTGTTCTTCGCCGAGCAGCCCGGCACCAGCGAGGAGCGCCTGGCGCCGCGCCTGCGCAGCACCGCCGCCGTGGTGGTGTCGCTCTACGCCGGCCTCACGGCGCTGGCGGTGGTGGCGTTCCTGCTCGCGCGCATGTCGCCGGTCGACGCGCTGGCGCACGCCTTCGCCAGCCTCTCGGCGGGCGGCTTCTCCCCCGCCCCGGCCGGCATGACGGCGCAGGCGCCTACGGTGCAGTGGGTGGCGGTGGCGTTCATGTTCCTGGGCGGCGCCAGCTTCCCGCACCTCTACCGCGCCCTCAGCGGCGACGCGCGCGCGCTCTTCGGCAACGCCGAGTTCCGCGCCTACGTGGCGATCCTGCTGGTGGGCGGGCTGCTGCTCACGTTGGCGCTGCTGCCGAGCTTCGG
Organism: Deinococcales bacterium; assembly: GCA_012515535.1. Lineage (GTDB taxonomy): Bacteria > Deinococcota > Deinococci > Deinococcales > Trueperaceae > JAAYYF01. Next base: position 19,850 of record JAAYYF010000071.1, on the reverse strand, counting down.
GCTCTGGGACGCCCTGCGCCACGGGGTGTTCCAGGCCGTGAGCCTCACCACCACCACCGGCTTCGTCTCCGACGACGTCTCCGCCTGGAGCCTGCCCGCCCAGGCGCTGCTGGTGGCGTTCATGTTCATCGGCGGCAGCGCCGGCTCGGCGGCCGGCGGCGTGAAGGTGGTGCGCTGGCTCATCGTCGTCAAGCACAGCGTGCGCGAGGTGCGCCGCGCGCTGCACCCGCGCGCGGTGATGCCGGTGCGGGTGGGCCGCCGCGTGGTGCCCGAGGAGGTGATGCGCGCGGTGGTCGCCTTCCTCACCCTCTACCTGGGGCTGTTCGCGGCCGGCACGCTCACGCTGGTGACCCTCGGCGCCGACTTCGTGACCGCCTTCACCGCCGCCATCGCCTGCCTGGGCAACACCGGCGTGGCGCTGGGCAGCGTGGGGCCGCTGGGCGACTTCGACGCCTTCCACCCGGTGAGCCGCCTGGTGCTGGCGTTCCTGATGTACGCCGGGCGCCTCGAGGTGGTGACGGTGTTCGTGGTGTTCGACGCCTCCTTCTGGCGCCGGCCGCGCCTGGGCGGGCGGCGCCCGGGCCCAGGCGTGGGGCGCCCGCGCAGGCGTGGGCGCCCCACGGAGCGTAGCTGAGCGCCGCCTCGCGGCCGGCGCGCGCCGGGGCGTCGGCGCGCGCGTGGGCGCGGCTGCGCTATGCTCCGTCCAACACCGACCAGCCGGCCGGGTCGCGCCCGGCCGCTCCGGCACCCTGCACCGGGCGCCCCACGGCGCCGCTCCGGCCGCTAGCCGCGGCCTGAGCCCGGGAGGACCCATGACCGACGTAGAGTCCGGCATCGACTCCGTGCTGCACGAGAGCCGTCGCTTCCAGCCGCCCAGGGCGTTCGCGCGCCAGGCCAACCTGTCCGACGCCGAGGAGTACCAGCGCCTCTACCGCCAGTCGCTCGAGGACCCCGAGCGCTTCTGGGGCGAGGCCGCCGAGGCGTTCCACTGGTTCGAGCGCTGGAGCAAGGTGCTGGAGTGGGACGAGCCCCACGCCCGCTGGTTCGTGGGCGGCAAGACCAACCTGGCCTACAACTGCCTCGACCTGCAGGTCGAGCGCGGCCGCGGCAACAAGGTGGCGTTCTTCTGGGAGGGCGAGCCCGGCGACCGGCGCGTGCTCACCTACTCCGACATGCTCGTCGAGGTGAACCGCTTCGCCAACGTCCTCAAGAGCAAGGGCGTGAGGACCGGCGACGTGGTGGCCATCTACCTGCCGATGATCCCCGAGGCGGTGGTGGCGATGCTGGCCTGCGCGCGCATCGGCGCCACCCACTCGGTGGTGTTCGGCGGCTTCTCGTCGCACGCGCTGGCCGACCGCATCAACGACGCCCGCGCCAAGCTGGTGGTCACCGCCGACGGCGGCTACCGGCGCGGCAGCGTGCTGCCGCTGAAGCCGGCGGTCGACGAGGCGCTCGAGGAGTGCGAGAGCGTGACCAGCGTGATCGTGGTGCGGCGCGCCGACAACCCGGTGGACCTAGAGCCCGGCCGCGACGAGTGGTACCACGAGCTGATGGGCGCCGCCTCGGACGAGTGCGAGGCCGTGCCGCTCGACGCCGAGCACCCCGCCTACGTGCTCTACACCTCGGGCTCCACCGGCAAGCCCAAGGGGGTGCTGCACACCACCGGCGGCTACATGGTGCACACGGCGCTCACGGCGCGCTACGTCTTCGACCTGAAGCCCAACGACGTCTACTGGTGCACCGCCGACGTGGGCTGGGTCACGGGCCACTCCTACGTGGTCTACGGCCTGATGGCCAACGGCGCCACCCAGCTGATGTACGAGGGCGCCCCCACCTTCCCCGGCCCCGACCGCTTCTGGGAGATGATCGCGCGCTACCGCGTGAGCATCTTCTACACCGCCCCCACCGCCATCCGCGCCTTCATCAAGCTGGGGCCCGAGCACCCCGAGAAGCACGACCTGTCGAGCCTGCGCCTCATCGGCACGGTCGGCGAGCCGATCAACCCCGAGGTGTGGATGTGGTACCGCCGCGTCATCGGCGGCGACCGCTGCCCGGTGGTCGACACCTGGTGGCAGACCGAGACGGGCGCCATCATGATCTCGACCCTGCCGGGGGTGCACGCCACCAAGCCGGGCGCCGCCGGCGTGCCGCTGTTCGGCGTCGACGCCGCCGTGGTCGACGCCGACGGCCAGCCGGTGCCCGCCGGCCAGGGCGGCTACCTGGTGATGAAGCGCCCGTGGCCCGCCATGCTGCGCACCGTGTTCGGCGACGACGACCGCTACCGCAACCAGTACTGGGGCGAGGTGCCGCACGTGTACTTCTCCGGCGACGGCGCGCGCGTCGACGAGGACGGCTACTTCTGGATCATGGGCCGCGTCGACGACGTGGTGAACGTGTCGGGCCACCGCCTCGGCACCATGGAGGTGGAGTCGGCCATCGTGTCGCACCCGGCGGTGGCCGAGGCGGCGGTGGTGGGCCGGCCCGACGAGCTCAAGGGCCAGGGCATCGTGGCGTTCGTGACCCTCGAGCAGGGCTTCGAGCCCTCGGAGGCGCTCCGGCAGGAGCTGCGCAAGCACGTGGCCGACGAGATCGGCGCCATCGCCCGTCCCGACGAGGTGCGCTTCGCCGACGCGCTGCCCAAGACGCGCTCGGGCAAGATCATGCGCCGGCTGCTGCGCAGCGTGGCGGCGGGCCAGGAGCTGATCGGCGACGTGAGCACCCTCGAGGACCGCTCGGTGGTCGAGCAGCTGCAGCGCGCCGACTAGGCGGGGGGCGGTCCCGAGCGACGGGCAGGAGTCGCGCGGCGCGCGCTTGACGGCGCCGCGCGGCTGTCGTAACCTTCGACCGACAATCCATACCGCATCGCTAGGGATTGACCGCCCGCCGCCCCGCGGCAACGAAAGCGAGCTGAGGATGAAGAAGCTGCTGCTCCTGCTCACCGCCCTGCTGACCCTCTCGGGGGCGTTCGCCCAGACCCTCACCCTCTACGTCGGCCGCGGCGAGGCGCTCGCCGGTCCCATCATCGAGCGCTTCGAGGCCGAGACCGGCATCGACGTGCAGGTGCGCTACGGCAGCACCGCCGAGCTCGCCGTGCTGATCACCGAGGAGGGCGCCGCCAGCCCCGCCGACGTCTACTGGGCGCAGGACGCCGGCGCCCTGGGCGCGCTGGCCAAGACCGGCCTGCTGGCGACGCTGCCCCAGGAGCTGGCCGCCGGCGTGCAGGCGAAGCAGGTCCACGCGAGCATGGAGTGGATGCCGGTCAGCGCCCGCAACCGCGTGCTCGCCTACTCGAGCACGCGCGTGAGCGCCGACGAGCTGCCCGCCAGCGTCCTCGACCTGACCGACGCGCGCTACCGCGGGCGCGTGGCCTGGGCGCCCACCAACGGCTCGTTCCAGTCGTTCGTGACCGCCCTGCGCACCACCCACGGCGAGGAGGTGGCCGAGGCGTGGCTGCGCGGCATGATGGCCAACGGCGCCAAGAGCTACCCGAACAACGCCTCGCAGCTCGACGCCATCGCGGCCGGCGAGGTCGACTTCGGGCTGGTCAACAACTACTACCTGCTGCGCCGCCTGGCCGAGGAGCCGGGCTTCCCGGTGGCCCAGACGTTCTTCGCCGACGGCGACATCGGCAACCTCGCCAACGTCACGGGCGTCGGCGTGCTGAAGAGCAGCGACGCCCAGGAGGCCGCCCAGCGCTTCGTGGCGTTCCTGCTCACCGACGAGGCGCAGCGCTTCTTCACCGAGGACAACTACGAGTACCCCATCACCACCAGCGTCGAGCCGGCGCCGGGCCTCGTGAGCAACGCCGAGGCCGCCGCGGCCGCCCCCGAAGTGGACCTGGGCAGCATCGACGACCTCGAGGGCACGCTCGAGCTGCTGCGCGAGGTCGGGCTGCTCTGAACCCGCACGTCCCCGTCTGGCGCGTGCCGCACGGCCTGCGGCGCGCCCCCTGGTACGTCGTCGCCCCCGCCCTGCTGGTGGGGGCGGCCACGCTGCTGCCGCTGATCTACCTGGTGGTGCGCGCCCTCGAGGTCGACCCCGCCACCTTCACGCGCCTGCTGCTGCGCGAGCGCAACCTGAGGTTGCTGGGCAACACCGCCGCCCTCACCGCGCTGGTGCTGGCGTTCGGCACCCTGATCGCGGTGCCGCTGGCGTGGCTGGTGGTGCGCACCGACCTGGCGGGCCGGCGCCTGGTCACCTGGCTGGCGGTGGCGCCGCTGGCGGTGCCGGGCTACGTGATGGCCTACGCGCTGCTGGGGCTGGGCGGCTACCAGGGGATGCTGGCCAAGCTGTTCGGGGTGGTGGCGCCGCGCCCCAGCGGCCTGTGGGGCGCGGTGGCGGCGCTCACGCTCTACACCTTCCCCTACCTGTTCCTCAACGTGCGCAGCGCCCTCATGGGCCTCGACGCCAGCCTGGAGGAGAGCGGCCGCAGCCTGGGCCTGAGCCGTGCGCGGGTGCTCGCGCGGGTGGTGCTGCCGCAGCTGCGCCCGGCTTTGCTGGCGGGCTGGCTGGTGGTGGCGCTCTACGTGCTCGGCGACTTCGGCGCCGTGGCGCTGATGCGCTTCGAGACCTTCAGCTTCGCCATCTACACGCAGTACACCGCCGCCTTCGACCGCCACAACGCGGCGCTGCTGTCGCTGGCGCTGCTGCTGATCACCACCACGCTGGTGGTGTTCGAGCTGCGCCTGCTGGGGCGGCGGCGCTACGCGCGCCTGGGCCGCGGCGTGGCGCGGCGCGCCGCCCCCGAGCGCCTGGGCGCCAGCGCGCCGCTGTGGTACCTGTTCGTGGCGCTGGTGCTGGGCGCTTCCCTGGGCCTGCCGCTCGCCACCCTGCTCGGCTGGGTGGCGCTGGTGCCGCCCAGCGCGCAGCAGCTGGCGCAGGTGGCGTCGACCTTCCTGGCCACCGCCTCGCTGGCGCTGCCGGTGGCCGCCATCACCGCGCTGCTGGCGCTGCCGGTGGCGGTGGCGGCGCTGCGCTCGCGCTGGGGCGGCGGGCGGCTGCTGGAGCGGCTCGTCTACCTGGGCTACGCCGTACCGCCGGTGGCGCTGGCGTTCGCGCTGGTGATGTTCTCGCTGCGTTTCACGCCGTTCTGGTACCAGTCGTTCCTGGTGCTGCTGTTCGCCTACGTGGTGTCGTTCCTGGCGCTCGCCCTCGGCCCCGTGCGCAGCGGCCTGCTGCAGGTGAACCCGCGCATCGAGGAGACGGCGCGCTCGCTGGGGCGGGGGCGCTTCGTGGCGTTCGCGCAGACGGTGATGCCGCTGATCGGGCGCAACGTAGCGGCGGGCGGGGCGCTGGTGCTGCTGGCGGTGATGAAGGAGCTGCCGATGACCTACCTGCTGGCGCCCACCGGCTTCCGCACCCTGTCGGTGCGCGTCTTCGGGCTCACCAGCGAGGCGATGATGGCGGCGGCGGCGCCGTTCGCGCTCGCCATCGTGCTGTTCTCGGCGCTGTTCGTGGGGCTGCTGCTGGCCTACGAGGGGCGCGGCTAGCCGCGCTCGCGGCTCGGCGGCCGAAGGGCGCGCCCTAGGGCGCGCGCAGCGGTACCCCCGCGCCCGTCACCCGCAGCCACGCCACCTGCCCCACCTCCAGGCGCGCGTCGACCGGGCCGTACACCACCAGGCGCTCGTCGGGCTCGGGCGGCGGCAGGTCGGCGCCGGGCAGCAGCCGCACCTCGTACGCCACCACGTGGCCCTTGAACTCGCGGCGCGCCACCGTCACGCACACGCTGCCGGCCGGCGCGGCGTCGCCGTCGGCGGGGCGGAGCTCGAGGTGGTCGGGGCGCAGCGACACGATCGCCTGGCCCTTGGCGGCGCCGCTGAGCGGCACGCGCCCCAGCGGCGTGAGGGCGGCGCCGCCCTCGACCACCCCGCGCAGCAGGTTGGTGCGCCCCAGGAACAGCGCCACGAAGGCGGTGGCCGGCTGGAAGTAGACCTCCTCGGGGCGGCCGAGCTGCTCGATGCGCCCGAAGCGCATCACCGCCAGGCGGTCGCCGAACGACAGCGCCTCCTCCTGGTCGTGCGTCACCATCACGGCGGTGGTGCCGGTGCGCCGCAGGATGGCGCGCACCTCGTCGCGGGTGGTGCCGCGCAGCGAGGCGTCGAGGTTGCTGAACGGCTCGTCGAGCAGCAGGATGTGCGGCTCGGGCGCCAGCGCGCGCGCCAGCGCCACGCGCTGCTGCTGCCCGCCCGACAGCTGGTGCGGGAAGCGCGAGCCGAACACCGACATGCCCACCAGGTCGAGCATCTCGGCCACGCGCCGCTCGCGCCAGGCGCGTGGGCCGCGCAGGCCGAACGCCACGTTGTCGCTGACGGTCAGGTGCGGGAAGAGCGCGAAGTCCTGGAACACGAAGCCGATGCGGCGCTGCTCGGGGCGCACCTGGCGTTGGGCGGTGGCCACCACGCGCCCCGCCACCTCGATGCTGCCGGCGTCCGGGCGCTCGAAGCCCGCCACCAGCCTCAGCAGCGTGGTCTTGCCGCAGCCCGACGGCCCCAGCAGGCACAGCACCTCGCCGCGGTGCACCTCCAGCTCGAGGCCGTCGACGGCGGCGGGGCCCACGGGCGCGTAGCGCTTCAGCAGGCCGCTGGCGCGCACGATGGGGTCGGCGGCGCGCGCCGGGGCGTCCGGCGGCCGCGGCGACGTGGGGACGGCGCTCCTCATGCGGGCATCTTCGCCCCCGTGGGCGCCCCGTGAGGGTAGCGCACGTAGCGGAGGCGCCTCACGACCCCCTCCGCGGGGCGCCGCGCGCCAGCGGCTCGGCGGGCAGGCGCAGCTCGGCGATGAGCATGGCCACGAGCATCAGCCCGGCGCCGACCAGCCCCAGCGCGCCCAGGCGCTCGCTCAGGAGCAGCGCCGCGAACAGCGCGGCGAACGCCGGCTCGAGCACGAAGATCAGCGCCGCCACGTGCGCCGGCACCACGCGCTGGGCGTAGGTCTGGAGCAGCGCCACGAGCGCGGTGGCGACGAGCGCCAGGTAGACGATGGCCAGGTAGGTCTGCAGCGGCACCTCGCGCAGCGCGCCCACCTCGGGCAGCGCCCACGCCCACGCCAGCAGCGCCATGGGCACGTGCTGCATCATGGCCAGCGAGGTGCCGCGCACCTTGCCCGCCACCTCGCCCAGGTAGACGATGTAGAGCGCGTAGGTGAGGGCCGTGACGAGCACCCACAGGTCGCCGGCGTTGACCGCCGCCACCCCGCCCCGCAGCGTGAGCAGCGCCAGCCCCGCCAGCGCCACGGTGGCCGCCAGGTAGACGCGCGGCGCCAGGCGCTTGCCCCAGAACAGCGCGCCGAGGATCGGCGTGAGGATCACCGACAGGCCGGTGATGAAGGCGGCGTTCGAGGCGCTGGTGATGGAGAGCCCGAAGGTCTGGGTGGCGAAGCCCACGAACGACAGCACCCCCAGGATCAGCGCCGGCTTGAGCGCGCGGCGGTCCCAGCGCGCCCACGCCAGCAGCAGCGCCGCCAGGGTGAAGCGCAGCGCCAGCAGCAGCGGCACGGGGATGGTGTCGAGCGCCTCCTTCACCACCACGAAGGTGGTGCCCCAGATGATGGTCACGAGCACGAGGGAGAGGGCGCCTACCGCCGGAGACACGCCGCCCATCATCGCACGCCGGCCGCCTGGGCCGCCGCCCCGCCCCCACCGGTAGAATCGACGGCATGTCACGTGAGTACCGGGTAGGCCACGGTCAGGACGCGCACCGCCTCGTGGCCGGGCGCACGCTGGTGGTGGGCGGCGTCCGCATGCCGGACAGCCCGCGCGGCCCCGACGCGCACTCCGACGGCGACGTGCTGCTGCACGCCCTCGCGGACGCCCTGCTCTCCACCTACGCCCTCGGCGACATCGGGCGCCTCTTCCCGCCCTCCGACCCCAAGTTCGCGGGGCTCGACAGCCGCGAGATCGTCGCGCGCGTGCTGGAGAAGCTCGAGCTGCACGCCAGCGGCGCGCGCCTGGAGAACGTGGCGGCGGTCGTCACCCTCGACGCCCCCAAGCTCGGCGCGCGCCGCGACGACATCGCCTGCAGCGTCGCCGGCCTGCTGGGCATCGAGCCGGCCGCGGTGGGCCTGACCTTCAAGACCAGCGAGGGGTTAGCGCCCGACCACGTGCAGGCGAGCGTGACGCTGCTGCTGTCGCGGGCGCCGTAGCGCCGCTGAGACGTGTTCTCTTAGAGCTGTCGTCCTGGCCGGTCGCCTGGCCTTGCCGCGCTAGAGCCCGCGAGCGGCACGCGACGCCGTGACGCGATCCGGCGGCGATGGCTGGCGAGCCTAGGGTCGGGGGTGCCTCGTTCGAGCAGGGTTCCGAACTGCGACAGCGCAGGCGCTACGATGCAGCGTTCCGGAACGCATGCCCGCACGCGGCCTTCACGCCACGAAGCCCGTTGGGGACATCATCTCGGCAGGTCGGCGACGCTACCGGCTGGCGGCCCAGGAACCGGCGCGCGGCATCGTCCCGGCGCCGCAGACGGCGGGATACGGGTGGGAAGCCCGTTCCCGAGCCAAGCGCAGGAGCTCCGAACCGCTACCGCCCCGGGCCTGGAGCGCTGCGGTACGGAACCCCTGCGGAGAGGACCTGCCATGCTCCCCAGGCTCCTGCCGGCGCACCGAAGCCATCCGAACCCAAGGAGCGCGCCCCGTAGAGCGCGCTCCTAGACGGTTCGTGCGACCCGAGCCGGCTCAGGCCTCGTGCAGCGTCACCACCACGCGCCCGTCCTCGACGGCCGCCTCGAAGAGCTGGATCTTCTTGACGGCCGGCAGCGTGGGGCGGCCCGTGCGCAGGTCGAAGGTGGCGCCGTGGTGCACGCACTTGATCTTGCCGTCCAGCAGCTCGCCGTCGTGCAGCGGGTAGCGCTGGTGGGTGCAGCGGTCGGGGAGGGCGAAGAACTCGCCCCCCTGGTGGATCACCACGATCTCGACGTCTGCCACCGTGCGGGCGGTGATGCTCCCTTCCGGGAACTCGTCCACCGCCCCCACGTCGAAGCGGCTTACGGCCGCTTCGCTCACAGCTTCTCCTTGACCCCCGGCACGCCGAGCTTGGCCTGCACCACGCGCTCCACGTACTCGGCCACCTTCGGCAGCGTCACGCGGCTCATCACCTCGTGGAGGAAGCCCGTGACCAGCACGTGCTCGGCGACCTCGGGCTTGAGGCCGCGGCTCATCAGGTAGAAGCGCTGGTCCTCGGGCACCGGGCCGGTGGTGGAGCCGTGCGAGCACTTGACGTCGTTGGCGGCGATCTCGAGCTGCGGGATCGACACGACCTCCGACTCCTGGTCGAGCAGCAGGTTGCGGTTCGTCTGGTAGGCGTCGGTCTTCTGGGCGCCCGGGTCGACGACGATCATGCCGGAGTAGGTGGCGCTGCTGGCGTCGCGCACCGCGCCCTTGAAGAGCACGTCGGAGAAGCCGCGCTCGGTGGCGTGGTGCTGCAGCGTGAACTGGTTGAAGTGCTGGCCCTCGTCGGCGAAGTAGAGGCCGAGCATCTCCGACTCGGAGCCGGGGCCCTCGAGGCGGCTCTCGACCTCGGCGCGGGCGGCGTCGCCGCCTAGGCTGACGGTGACCGACTCGAGGCGCGCGTCGCGGCCCAGGTGGGCGCGCAGCTTGTTCATGTGCGCCACGTTGCGGCTCCAGTTCTGGAGGCTCACGTAGCGCAGCTTGGCGCCGTCCTTGAGCACGATCTCGGTGGCGGCGTCGAAGAACAGGCGCTCGTCGAAGGGCTCGCTGGTGTACTCGTCGAGGAAGGTGAGGCGCGCGTTGACGTCGACGACGATCAGGGTGCGCCCCAGGCCGATGCCGCCCGAGTCGGCGGTGGTGAAGGCGCCGAGCGGCAGCTCGACCTCGACGTCCTTGGGCACGTAGACGAAGGTGCCGTTCTCCCAGAGCGCCGAGTTGAGCGCCGTGTACTTGGTCTGGGTGGCGTTCACCACGCTGTAGAGGTGCTCACGCACGAGCTCCTCGTGCTCGCGCACGGCGGTGCGCAGGTCGGTGAAAACGACGCCCTGCTCCTTGATCTGCGCCTGCTTGAGCACCACCTGGTTGCCCTTGTGGACCATCACGCCCTCGGCGTCGGAGTCGGCGATGCGCATGCGGATGCGCTCCGAGATCGACTCGTCCTTGGGCGCCTTGGCCAGCTCGAGGCCCGCGATGTCGAAGCGCTTCAGCTGGGTGTAGCGCCACTCCTCGGTCTTCTCGGTGGGGAACGGCATGGCGGCGTAGCTGCGCAGCGCGGCCTCGCGCTCGGCGCGCAGCCAGGCGGGCTCGTCGTAGCGGTCGCTGATGGCCGCGATGGCGGCTTCGTTGACGTTGACGTTGTCGGTCAGCGTGGCCACTCAGCCCACGCTCCCTTCCATCTCGAGCTCGATGAGGCGGTTCAGCTCCACGGCGTACTCGAGGGGCAGCTCCTTGGCCACGGGGTCGAGGAAGCCGCGCACGATCAGCGCCATGGCCTCCTCCTCGCCCAGGCCGCGGGTCATGAGGTAGAAGATCTGCTCGTCGTCGAGCTTGCTGACGGTGGCCTCGTGGCCCACGTGCGCCGTCTTCTCGTTGATCTCGATGTACGGGAAGGTGTCGGTGCGGGCGGTCTCGTCGAGGAGCAGCGCGTCGCACTCGACGTTCGAGCGCGCGCCGGTGGCGCCCTCGTGGATCTGCACCAGGCCGCGGTAGCTGGAGCGGCCGCCGGTCTTGGAGATCGACTTGGACACCACGCTGCTGGTGGTGTTCGGGGCGGCGTGGATCACCTTGGCGCCGGCGTCCTGGTGCTGGCCGTCGGTGGCGAAGGCGATCGAGAGGATCTCGCCGTGGGCGCCCTCACCCACCAGGTAGGTGCTCGGGTACTTCATGGTGACCTTGGAGCCGAGGTTGCCGTCGAGCCAGCCCATCGAGGCGTTCTTCTCGACGATGGCGCGCTGGGTGACGAGGTTGTAGACGTTGTGCGACCAGTTCTGGATGGTCGAGTAGCGCACGTCGGACCCCTCCTGGCAGATGATCTCGATCACGCCGGAGTGGAACGAGTTGCTGGTGTAGGCGGGCGCGGTGCAGCCCTCGATGTAGTGGAACTTCGAGCCGGGCGCGCCGATGATCAGGGTGCGCTCGAACTGCCCGATGTTCTGGGCGTTCAGCAGGAAGTACGCCTGCAGCGGCACCTCGACGTGCACGCCCTCGGGCACGTACACGAACGAGCCGCCCGACCACACGGCCGAGTTCACCGCCGCGAAGTAGTTGTCCTCGGGCGGCACCACGGTGGCGAAGTACTCCTTGAAGAGCTCCGGGTGCTCCTTGAGGCCCGTGTCGGTGTCCAGGAAGACGACGCCGAGCTTCTCCCACTCCTCCTTGAGCTTGTGGTAGACCATCTCGGACTCGAACTGGGCGCCCACGCCGGCCAGCACGCGCTGCTCGGCCTCGGGCACGCCCAGGCGCTCGTAGGTGCGGCGCACCTCCTCGGGGATCTCGTCCCAGCTGTCCACGGTGCCTTGCTTCTCGTTGGGGCGCACGTAGAAGTAGATGTCCTCGAAGCGTAGGTCGTCGAGGTTGGGCCCCCACTTGGGGCGCCCCTTCTTCTCGGCGATCTCGAAGGCGCGCAGGCGGAAGTCGAGCATCCACTGCGGCTCGCCCTTGTAGTAGCTGATCTGTTCGATGACGCGCTTGGAGAGGCCCTTCTCGGACTTGAAGAAGTAGTCCTCCGGCAGACGGAAGTCGTACTGCTCCGTGTGCCGCATCCCCTCCAGCTTCGCCGCGTCGGGGTGTAGTTCGTTAACGTCGGACATGCGTGCCTCCGTCCGTGCACCGGCGCGAGCGCCGGGTTGGTGCGCTGGGTCCCAGGCCGCTCGGCGGGTCTCGCCGCGTGCGGTCGTGAAGGGCGGGTTCAAGCGTCAGGTCAGGCCCCTACCGCTTCGCGGATCCACTCGTAGCCCTTCTGGTCGAGCTCCATGGCGAGCTCCTTGGGGCCGGTGCGGACGACGCGGCCGTCGACCATCACGTGGACCTTGTCGGGGACGATGTAGTTGAGCAGGCGCTGGTAGTGGGTGATGACCAGGGCGCCGAACTCGGGGCCGCGCGCGGCGTTCACGCCCTGCGACACGACCTTAAGCGCGTCGACGTCGAGGCCGGAGTCGGTCTCGTCGAGGATGGCGTAGCGCGGCTCGAGGACCAGCAGCTGCAGGATCTCGGAACGCTTCTTCTCGCCGCCCGAGAAGCCCTCGTGCAGGTTGCGCTCGATGATCGACTCGTCCCAGTTCAGCTCCTTCACGGCGCGCTGGAGCTTCTGGTAGAACTCCATGACGCCGATCTCGTCGCCCTCCTCGCGGCGCGCGTTGAGCGCCAGGCGCAGGAAGTTGGCGATCGACACGCCGGGCACCTCGACCGGGTACTGGAACGCCAGGTAGAGCCCCTCGCGGGCGCGCTCGTCGGGCTCCATCTCCAGGATCGACTGGCCCTCGAGCAGGATGTCGCCCTCGGTGATCTCGTACTGCGGGTCGCCGGCGATGACCTTGGCGAGCGTGGACTTGCCGGAGCCGTTCGGGCCCATCAGCGCGTGGACCTCGCCGCGCGGCACGACCAGGTCGACCCCCTTGAGGATCGCCTCGCCGTCGACGATGCGAGCGTGAAGGTTCCGGATCTCGAGCGTCTTGTCACTCATGTAAGCACCTCTCGGAGGGCCATCGGTCGACGACCGACGCGGCCTCAAGTAAGAGTCGTTCCGATTTCGGATTATACCCCGGTCCCGGCCCGCCGTTAAGCCGACCGCTGAACTCAGGAATAAGCCTAGCGTAGCCGCCAGGCCGTCACTTGTCGCGCCGGAACCAACCGAACGGCCCGCGGCGCTTCGGCTCCTCGCGCTTGCCGTCCTCGTCGCGCGCGCCGGCCTTGGCGGCGGCCTCGCGCTCGCTCGTGGCCTGCGCGCGCGGGTCGGAGCGGCTGGAGCGGCCCGTGAGGGGCGCGTCCGCCGGCTCGGCCGCGGCCGCCCCGGGCGCGGGCAGGCCGGCGGCGGCGCGCACGGCCTTCGCGAACTCCTCGGCGCTCGCGAAGCGCTTCTGCGGGTCGCGCATCATCGCCTTGGCCACGATGCGCGCCATGCTGTTGCTGAGGCCGGGCCGCAGGCGCCTGAGGTCCTTGGGCACGGCGGTGTGGTGCGCCACCATCAGGGCGTCGAACGAGTCGCCGACGAACGGCCGCTCGCCACCGATGACCTCGTAGGCCAGGATGCCGAGGCTGTAGACGTCGGACAGCACCCCGGCGGAGCGCCCCTCGAACACCTCGGGCGCCATGTAGAACGCGGTGCCGACGCGCTCCTCGCTCTCCTCGCCCATGAACAGGCCGGTGCCGAAGTCGCCGAGCTTGGCCTGGCCCTGCTCGGTGAGGAACACGTTGGCGGGCTTGACGTCGCGGTGGAGCACCTTGCGCGAGTGGGTGTGCGCCAGCCCCTCGGCCACGTCGATCACGAGCTCGAAGCAGCGCTCCAGCGGCAGGCGCCCGCGCTCCAGCAGGTGCTGGTCGAGGGTGCCGCCGCCGCAGTACTCCAGCGCCAGGAAGGCGCCCTCGCCGGTGGGGAAGCCGTCGTAGGCCGACACCACGTTCCGGTGCGCCAGCTTGACGGTGATCGCGACCTCGTTCTCGAACATGCGCCGCAGCACCGGCCGCGCGCTCAGCTCGGGGCGCGGCAGCTTCAGCGCCACCGTGCCGAACACCGGGTGCTCGGCCTGGTAGACGTGCGACGTCTGGCCCGAGCCGAGCCTGGCGCCGATGGTGTAGCTGGACGGTACGAACGTGGGGCCATCCCCGATCGGCGGCATCGACCCGTCAGCCCTCCTCGTGCCCGTGCGTCACGCGGGCTGCGCGAGCAGCGCCTCCAGGTCGGCCTCGTCGCCGGGGCGCATGACCAGGCAGCGGGCGTCCGTCTCGCTCTCGACGCGGCGCGCGAAGGCCGCCGCGTCCTGCTTCAGGAGCGGGAACGTGTCGTAGTGGATGGGCACCACCAGGCGCGGCTCCAGGAGCTCGACCGCCTCGAGGGCGTCGTCGGGGCCCATCGTGTAGTTGTCGCCGATCGGCAGCAGCGCCACGTCCAGGCCCAGGCGGCCGATCAGGCGCATGTCGGAGAACAGCCCCGTGTCGCCGGCGTGGTAGAGCCGGAGGCCGCCCACCTCGAGCACCATGCCGGTGGGCATGCCGCCGTAGGTGCCGTCGGGGAACGAGCTCGAGTGCCAGGCGGGGGTGAGGCGCACCGCCCCGAAGCCGAACTCGTGGCGCCCGCCGACGTTCATGCCGTGGCTCCGGAGCCCCAGGCCGCCGGCGTAGGTGGCGACCTCGGCGGTGCCGACCACGGTGGCGCCGTGCTCCTTCGCCAGCGCCGGGGTGTCGCCCCAGTGGTCGCCGTGGGCGTGCGTGACCAGCACGTAGTCGGGGCGCAGGCTCGCGAGCTCCACGCCCCGCTTGGGGTTGCCGGTGACGAACGGGTCGATCACCACCTCGAAGCCGCGGCCTCCCACCGCGACCTCGAGGCTCACGCCCGAGTGGCCAAGGTAACGAAGCTTCATCTCCCCACCTCTCCCGGGACCGACGTCAGCGGAGCTGTACCAGCGCCAGGTAGTAGAGCACGGTGCCGATGGCCGGCAGGGCGGCGATGCCCGCGGCCTCCTTGGCGCGCCCCAGCGCGAAGGCGCCCACGGCGAGGACCACCGAGCCGAGCGCCACGAAGGGGAACGCCCAGAAGAGCGTGTTCCAGAGGCCCTGCAGGTCGAGCTGGACGATGGTGCCGCCGTTGCCAGTGGCCTTGAGGATGGCGCCCATAGACCAGAAGATCGAGATCATGAAGGTGGCGAGGAACCCGAAGATGACGCCGTAGATGCCCAGCAGGCGCTCGTTGTCGACCTGGGGCTCCCGGCTCAGGTTCGCGTCGTACGTCGCAGTGGTCACGCTAACCCTCCTTGTGCGCCCCTAGCTTACCAGCCGCCGCCGGCTGTCGGCCCGGCAAGCAGGCCACGCACGCCCACCTGGTATACTGCCCCGCTAACGCGCCGGAGACGGCGCTCTTCTTCGTGAACGCCTAGTAGCCACGAGCGTGTAGGGAGGCACCTTGCAGGACCTCATCATTCGCGGGGCACGCGCGCACAACCTCAAGAACGTCGATCTCGAGCTCCCTCGCAACAAGTTCATCGTCTTCACCGGGGTATCCGGGTCGGGCAAGTCGACCCTGGCCTTCGACACCATCTACGCCGAGGGGCAACGGCGTTACGTCGAGAGCCTGTCGGCGTACGCGCGCCAGTTCCTCGGCATCATGGACAAGCCCGACGTCGACTCGATCGAAGGGCTGTCGCCCGCGATCAGCATCGACCAGAAGACCACCAGCCACAACCCACGCTCCACCGTGGGCACCGTCACCGAGATCCACGACTACCTGCGCCTGCTGTTCGCGCGCGTGGGCACGCCGCACTGCCCGGTGTGCGGCCGCGTCATCGAGCGCCAGTCGTCGAGCGAGATCGTCGACCGCCTCCTCGCGCAGCAGGCCGGCAACCGCGCGCTGATCCTGGCGCCGGTGGTGCGCGGCCGCAAGGGCGAGTACCGCAAGCTGTTCGCCGACATCAAGAAGGAGGGCTTCACGCGCGTGCGGGTGGACGGCCTGGTGCAGACCGTCGACCAGGCCCTCGAGACCGACCTGGAGCGCTTCGAGAAGCACGACATCGACATCGTCGTCGACCGCGTGGTGCTCACCGAGGACGACCGCTCGCGCGTCGCCGAGTCGGTGGAGCTGGCGCTCGCCAAGGGCGAGGGGCTCATGCGCGTCTTCCTCCCCGACCAGGAGCTCGACGAGCTCTTCTCCGAGAACTTCGCCTGCCCCGAGCACGGAACCTTCCTCGAGGAGATGGAGCCGCGCACCTTCTCGTTCAACGCCCCCTACGGCGCCTGCGGCCACTGCTCGGGCCTCGGCTACCTGCAGCAGTTCGACCCCGAGCTGATCGTGCCCGACCCCGACCTCTCGATCGCGCAGGGCGCCATCGCCCCCTGGACGGGTGGGCGCGGCGACGCCGGCAAGGTCTTCTACTGGGACCGCCTGAAGGCGCTCGCCGAGCACGCCGGCTTCGACCTCGACGCCCCCTGGAAGGAGCTGCCCGAGTCGGCGCGCGAGCTGGTGCTGCGCGGCAGCGAGGAGCCCATCGAGGTGGTCTACGCCCGCGGCGGCCGCGAGACGATGCGCTTCCGCGCCGAGTTCGACGGCGTCATCCCCAACCTCGAGCGGCGCCTGAAGGAGGCCGCCTCCGAGCTGGTGCGCGAGCGCCTCGAGGAGTACATGTCGCTGGTGGCCTGCTCGGTGTGCGGCGGCACGCGCTACAAGCCCGAGGTGCTGGCCGTGACCGTCGGCGGGCGCAACATCGCCGACGTCAGCGCCATGACCGTGCTCGAGGGCCGCAAGCTGTTCAGCACCCTCACGCTCGACGGCGCCGCCGACCAGGTGGCGCAGCCCATCCTGCGCGAGGTCAACGCCCGCCTGGGCTTCCTCGAGGACGTGGGCCTCGACTACCTGAGCCTCGACCGCAGCGCCAACACCCTGTCGGGCGGCGAGGCGCAGCGCATCCGGCTGGCCACCCAGGTGGGCAGCGGTCTCACCGGGGTGCTGTACGTGCTCGACGAGCCCTCCATCGGCCTCCACCCCCGCGACAACGCGCGCCTGCTGCGCACGCTCCTCAACCTCCGCGACCTGGGCAACACCCTGATCGTCGTGGAGCACGACGAGGAGACCATGCGCGCCTCCGACTACATCGTCGACCTGGGCCCCGGCGCCGGCGTGCACGGCGGCGAGGTGGTCGCCGCGGCGCCGCCCGCCGAGTTCACGAAGCACCGGACCTCGCTCACGGCCGCCTACCTGCGCGGCGAGAAGCACATCGCGGTGCCCGAGCAGCGCCGCGAGGGCAACGGCCGCAAGCTCACCGTGGTGGGCGCGCGCGAGCACAACCTCAAGAACATCGACGTCGACTTCCCGCTCGGCACCCTCACCTGCGTGACGGGCGCCTCGGGCTCGGGCAAGTCGACGCTGGTGAAAGGCATCCTGCACGCGGCGCTGGCCAAGAAGCTCTACCGCGCCAAGACCCAGCCCGGCGCCCACACGCGCATCCGGGGCACCGAGCACGTCGACAAGGTCATCGAGATCGACCAGAGCCCGATCGGCCGCACGCCGCGCTCCAACCCCGCCACCTACACCGGCATCTTCACCGACATCCGCGACCTGTTCACCCGCGCCCCCGAGGCGCGCAAGCGCGGCTACAAGCCGGGCCGCTTCTCCTTCAACGTCAAGGGCGGCCGCTGCGAGGCGTGCAAGGGCGACGGTACCGTCAAGGTCGAGATGTACTTCCTGCCCGACATCTACGTGCCGTGCGAGGTGTGCAAGGGCGCGCGCTACAACCGCGAGACCCTCGAGGTGAAGATCCGCGGCCGGTCGATCGCCGACGTGCTCGAGATGACCGTCGATGAGGGCCTGGAGTTCTTCGAGAACATCCCCGCCATCGCGCGCAAGCTGCAGCTGATGCAGGACGTGGGCCTGGGCTACATCAAGATCGGCCAGCCCTCCCCCACCCTGTCGGGCGGCGAGGCGCAGCGCGTCAAGCTGGCCTCCGAGCTCGGGCGCCGCAGCACCGGCCAGACGCTCTACATCCTCGACGAGCCCACCACGGGCCTGCACTTCGACGACACCCGCAAGCTGCTCGACGTGCTGCACCGCCTCGTCGACCAGGGCAACACGCTGGTGGTGATCGAGCACAACCTCGACGTCATCAAGACCGCCGACTGGGTCATCGACCTGGGCCCCGACGGCGGCGCCCGCGGCGGCACCGTGGTGGTGGAGGGCACGCCCGAGACCGTGGCGGCGCACGCCACCAGCGCCACCGGCGCCTTCCTGCGCCAGATCCCCGAGCTCAAGGCGCGCCTGCCCGAGGTGGCCGACGTAGCCTGAAGCGCGGGCGAGCGCGGGGCCGGCCCCGAGCCTGGGCGCCGGCCCCGCCCGCGGCCTCCGCCGCGCCCGGGCGCACGACCCCGCTCGCCGCAGTACCATGCCGTACCGAAGGAGGACCCTCGCAGTGATCCGCACCGTGGCGATGCCACAACGCCTCTTCATCGGCATCTTCTTCTTCCTCGCCGCGGTGGTGTGCGCCGTGGCGCCCATGCCGCTGCTCTACCGCAGCCTCGGCGTGGTGCTGTCCGCCTACCTGGGCTTCGCGGCGGCCGGCATGCCCGCCGCCTACCTCACGGCGCTGCTGGCGCCGCCCGTGGGCCTGGTGGGCGGCGACCCCGACTGGCTGGTCATGCTCCCCATCGTCCTGTCGGGCAACCTGCTCGCCATGATCGGCCTCGAGTACGGCTGGCGCCTGCTGGCCGTGCCCCTCTCGCCGCTGTTGCTGGTGCTGCCCGCGCTCGTGGCGTGGCAGCTGCCCAAGCAGCCGCTGTTCGAGGTGGCGCTGCCGTGGGACGGCCAGCAGGGCACCTGGGTGGCGCTGCACCTGCTGGTGGCGCTGGCCGGCGTGCTGGTGGCCGTCTACCTCGACCGTCGCCGCGCGCGCGTGGGCACCGAGCGCGCCGAGGGCGCCCGGCCCGAGCCGGCCTGAGGCGGAGGCGAGCGCCATGACCCTGCTGGAACGCCTCTTCCACCCCGCCTGGTTCATGCCCTTCGCCACCATGATGGTGCGCGCCTACGTGCGGCTCGTCTACGGCCTGCGCGTCACCGGCCTCGAGAACGTGCCCGACGAGGGCGGCGCCGTGGTGGCGTGCAACCACGTGAGCTCCTGGGACCCGCCCGTGGTGGGCGTGTCCATCGACCGCAAGCTCGAGTTCATGGCCAAGAAGGAGCTGTTCGCGAAGCCGCTGAGCGCGGCCATCATGCGTGGCCTGCGCGCCTTCCCCGTCGACCGCGAGGGCCAGGACATCGGGGCCATCAAGGAGGCGCTCAGGCGCCTGAAGGCGGGCCGCGCCATCGGCATCTTCGTGCAGGGCACGCGCAACGCCGGCGACGCCGCCGCCCTCGACGGCGCCAGCTACCTGGCGCAGCGCGCCGGCGTGCCGCTGGTGCCGGCCGCCATCTGGCGCGAGGGGCGCGCCTTCCACGTGGCGTTCGGCCCGCCCATCCTGCCCACCGGCCGCACGCGCGAGGACGCCACCGCCCTCACGCAGCAGGTGGTGCAGGAGATCGGCGCCATGATCCCGAGCGCCGCCCGCGTCGAGGCCTGACGCCGCCCTGGCCCCGGCACCGCGCCCCCTCGCGCGGTGGATATCGCGTCCCCGAGCGGGTTTCGCCTTGTCAGCCCCGGGGGCGTCTGCTACAGTGCACCACGAGTCCTACAACCCACAGGAGGGTCAAGATGGCGAAGAGCACGTCGCGAACCGTCTCGAAAGCCGACCTCGTGAGCACCGTGGCCGAAGGCACGGCGCTCAAGAAGAAGGACGTCAAGGCAGTCCTGGACGCCGTGCTGGACCAGATCAGCACGCACCTCGGCAAGGGCAACAAGGTGCAGCTCACGGGCTTCGGCACCTTCGAGGTCCGCTCGCGCAAGGCGCGCAAGGGCGTGCGCCCGGGCACCACCGAGCGCATCGACATCCCGGCCAGCACGTACCCGGCGTTCAAGCCGGGCAAGGGGTTGAAGGATCAGGCTCGGGGGTAGCGCTTCCGTTGGGGCATGAGCCTCGGGTGCATCGGTGCTCGGGGTGGGTGGGGAGGTCGCGGTGCTGCCCTAGAGCACGGCCGGAGGCCGTGAGACGGGCCGCACCGAACCCACCACACCCACCGCCACGGAAGGCCGCTCCGAGACGCGTGCCCGAACGGCAGGACCAAGTGTGCCCCGCCTGAGTACGACCGGACCCGCCCCACCAGCCCCTCCCGGCTAGACTGAGGG
>JAAYYF010000002.1 GCA_012515535.1 Deinococcales bacterium | reverse complement strand
GTGACGGCCTCGTCGAGCACCGCCTCGCTCGGCAGCGCGGCCTCGAGCTCCGCGGTGCTGCGGGGGTACGGCGCGTCGATCTGCAGGAGGTCCATGGCTCGATGGTAGCGCCTCCGGCGGCGGCGCCCGGTACTGGCCGGAGGCCGGATGGCCGCCTGAGCGGCGGCCCTCAGCTGGCGCTGCGGTGCTCGTACCCGACGCGCACCAGCTCGCGCAGCACCTCCAGGTCCACGTCGGCCAGATCGTTGAGGTAGAGGTAGCTCCGGCCGCGCCGGTGCTTGCCGAGCCGCGCGAGCAGCGCCTCGCTACCGGGCGCGTCGGTGAGGGAGTAGAGCGCGAGGTTGGCCTTGCGCGGCGAGAAGCCGACCTTGGCGTCCTCGCCCTTGTGGCCCGACGCGTACTCGTAGCTATGCTCCCCGAAGCCGACGATCGACGGCCCCCACATGACCGGCTCCTCGCCCGTGACCTCGCGCATCAGCTCGAGGAGCGTCTCGGCGTCCTGGCGGCGGGCGGGGTGCTCGACGGTGGCGATGAAGTCGCGCGGGTCGACCGCGGTGCGCTGGGTCTTGAGCTCGTAGGCCATGCCGGACTCTACCGGAGGCAGGTAGCGCGCAGCGGTGCAGCGCTTCGCATGAGCGACCGCGAAGGACGCCTCACCTTCCTCCG
Organism: Deinococcales bacterium; assembly: GCA_012515535.1. GTDB lineage: Bacteria > Deinococcota > Deinococci > Deinococcales > Trueperaceae > JAAYYF01. Next base: position 3,791 of record JAAYYF010000002.1, on the reverse strand, counting down.
GCGCCGCGGGGTTACCTTCCTTCACGTGAGACGACCCCGGAACCAGACCCTCGAGGCGGTGGCGATCGCCCTGCTCCTCGCGCTGCTCGCCGCCTGCACGCCCGCCACGCGCGACGGGAGGAACGGGCCGCCCACGTCCCCCGGCGCGCCCTTCGACGAGGTCGCGGTGGAGCTGCTCCAGCGCGTGAACCACGAGCGCAGCCGCGGGGCCGTGTGCGGCGATACGCGCTTCGCTCCGGCGCCCCCGGTGAGGCTCGAGGAGCGCCTCGTGCGCGCCGCCGCCAAGCACTCGGAGGACATGCGCGTCCACGGCAGCATGTCGCACGCCGGCTCCGACGGCAGCACGGTCGGCGCCCGCGTCACGCGCGAGGGCTACGCGTGGCGCGTCGTCGCCGAGAACGTCGCCTGGGGCTACCGCACCCCCGAGGCCGTGATGCAGGGGTGGATGAACAGCCCCGGCCACTGCGCCGCCGTCATGGGTGCCTCGTACTCTGAGCTGGGCGCCGCCGAGGACGGCACCTACTGGACGCTGGTGTTCGCGGAACCCCGCTGAGCCACGCGAGAACCCGCCCTGCGCCCCGCCCCCGAGCGGGGCGCATGTTCGTGAGAAGGGTGACAGCGAGGGTGGTGGGGTTGTACCCTGACGAAATCGGTTCATCAACCCGACGTACCTGACCGTTACCCGAGACCGTTACGGAGATCTCACGATGACAACCTCGACCGCCGCGGAACCGAGCCCGCGAACCCACCCACGTCCCGACGACCGCCCCAGCGCATCCGAATGCCCAGCCGACGCCGCCACCGACGCGAGCGCGGGCAAGCGCGTCAAGCTGGCCGCCCGCGACCTCTCCAAGGTGTTCGGGCCGCGCCCCGAGCGGGCCCTCGAGCTCCTCGCCCAGGGCGGCACCAAGGCCGACGCCCAGAAGCTCGGCGCCGCCGTGGGCGTCTACGACGTGTCCCTCGACATCCACGAAGGGGAGACATTCGTGCTGATGGGCCTCTCCGGCAGCGGGAAGTCGACCCTGCTCAGGCTCCTCAACCGGCTGCACGAGCCCACCGCCGGCCAGGTGCTGGTGGACGGCCTCGACATCACGCGCCTGAGCCGCCGCGAGCTCCTCGCGGTGCGGCGCGAGAAGTTCAGCGGCATGGTGTTCCAGCAGTTCGCCATCCTGCCGCACCGCACCGTGCTCGACAACGTGGCCTACGGCCTCGAGGTGCAGGGCGTGGGCGCCGACGAGCGCCGCCGCCGCGCCCTGGAGGCCACCGCCCTCGTGGGCCTCGAGGGCTGGGAGGCGTACTACCCCGCCGAGCTGTCCGGCGGCATGCAGCAGCGCGTGGGCCTGGCGCGCGCCCTGGCCGTCGACGCCGACATCCTGCTGATGGACGAGGCGTTCAGCGCGCTCGACCCCCTCATCCGCCGCGAGATGCAGGACGAGCTGATCGAGCTGCAGGCGCGCGTCAACAAGACCATCGTGTTCGTGACCCACGACCTCGACGAGGCCCTCAAGCTGGGCGACCGCATCGCCATCATGAAGGACGCCCGCGTCGTGCAGGTCGGCACCGCCGAGGAGATCCTCACCGACCCCGCCGACGAGTACGTGGAGGCGTTCATCGAGGGCGTCGACCGCGCCAGCGTCCTGACCGCCGCCAACATCATGCAGCCCGTCAAGGAGACGGCGCTGCTGCGCGACGGCCCCAACACCGCCCGCACCAAGATGCGCCGCCACGGCCTCTCGGGCATGCTGGTGGTCGACCGCGAGCGCCGCGTGCACGGCTACGTCACCGCCAAGAGCCTCGGCGCTCAGCTCGAGGACCCGGACGCCCCCAGGGACCGCATCGACCCCGAGCGCATGGAGCCGGCGGTGGTCGTCGACATGCACGAGCCGCTCCAGGGCGTCATCGGGCTGGCCAGCGAGGCCAGCAAGCCGATCGGCGTGATCGACGAGCGCGGCCGCCTGCGCGGCGTGGTCGTCAAGGGCGCCATCCTGGCGGCTCTCGCGCAACCGGGCCAGACGGGCAACGGGGGCGTGGTCGCCGGAAGCGGCGTCGCTCGCGAGGAGGGCGCCGGTGTTTGACGTGCGCGTCCCCATCCGCGACTGGATCGAGACGGCCGTGCGCTACCTGCAGCGCCAGTTCGCCACCGTCTTCGACGGCTTCGCCGACGTGGTCGACGCCATCATCGGCGCGCTGCTCAGCGGCTTCCAGGCCGTGCCGCCGCTCCTGCTCATGGGCGCCATCGTGCTGCTGGTGCTGTGGCTGGCGGGCTGGCGCCTGGCGCTCTTCTCCGCCATCGGGCTCCTGCTCATCGACAACATCGGCCTCTGGACGCCGTTCCTGAACACCCTGGCGCTGGTGGTGGCCGCCCAGCTGCTGATCGTGCTCGTGGGCCTGCCGCTCGGCATCCTGGCGGCCAGCAGCGACACCGCCGAGCGCATCATGCGGCCGGTGCTCGACTTCATGCAGACCATGCCCGCCTTCGTCTACCTCATCCCGGCGGTGATGTTCTTCGGCATCGGCCTGGTGCCGGGCGTGGTGGCCACCTTCGTGTTCGCGCTGCCGCCGCTCGTGCGCCTCGTGAACCTCGGCATCCGCCAGGTGCCCACCGACCTGATCGAGGCGGCCGACGCCTTCGGCTCGACGCGCTGGCAGAAGCTCGTGAAGGTGCAGTTCCCCGTGGCGATGCCCACCGTGCTGGCGGGCCTCAACCAGTCGATCATGCTCAACCTGTCGATGGTCGTCATCGCCTCGATGATCGGCGCGCGCGGCCTCGGCACCGAGGTGCTGCGCGGCATCCAGCGCATCAACGTCGGCCAGGGCTTCGAGGCCGGCCTGGCGGTGGTGATCCTCGCCATCATCCTCGACCGCCTGACCGCCAGCCTCGGCAAGCGCCAGCAGCGCCGCGCCCGCGAGTAACAGGGGCGCGCGCCCGCGAGCGGCCGGGGGCGTCGACGGTCCGCTGACCGGGGTTTGCACCCTGGTGGAATCCATGCTACGGTCGGAACCGGCCGCGCAGTGGTCATGTGTAAGTGAGGCGCAACTATCGCGCCGTAGGGTGCATGTTGCGCCCTTTCCATCCCTCGTTCGCACTCCAAGTTTGGAGGAACCACTATGAAGCGCCTTTTCGTTGCGCTAACCGCGGTGCTGGCCATCGGCCTCGCCAGCGCCCAAGACCGCACCATCGAGCTCGGCTACGTCCTCTGGGACTCCGAGATCGCCTCGACCCACGTGGTCGCCGCCGTGCTGATGGACGAGCTCGGCTACGACGTCGAGCTCACCTCCGTCGACGCCGGCCCCATGTTCACCGGCCTCGCTCAGGGCGACTTCGACGCCATCGTCGCAGCCTGGCTCCCCGCCACCCACGAGGCGTACATGGAGCAGTACGGCGACCAGGTCGTCGACCTGGGCGTCAACCTCGACGGCGCCGACATCGGCTGGGCCGTGCCGGCCTACGTCGAGGTCGACAGCATCACCGAGCTCAACGCCAACGCCGACCTGTTCGGCGGTGAGATCATCGGCATCGACCCGGGCGCCGGCCTCATGCGCGCCTCCGACGCCGCCTTCGACGTCTACGACCTCAGCGACTTCGTGCTGATCGACGGCTCCGACGCCGCCATGGCCGCCGCGCTCGACCGCGCCATCACGCGCAACGAGCCGATCGTCGTGACGAGCTGGCGCCCCCACTGGATGTGGGCCGCCTACGACCTCAAGTACCTCGAAGACCCCGAGGGCGTGTTCGGCGACGCCGAGCAGATCCACACCCTCATCAGCCAGGACTTCGAGCAGAACGGCCC
>JAAYYF010000070.1 GCA_012515535.1 Deinococcales bacterium | reverse complement strand
GGCTTCATCAGGTCGGTCCAGAGCGCCTTGAACTCGAACACGAACACCACGATCATCGCCGTGCGCGTGAGGGGCAGCGCCACCCGCAGCCACATCTGGAAGTAGTTGGCGCCGTCGATGCGCGCGGCGTTGAACAGGTCGCGCGGCAACGTCAGGTAGAACTGCCGCAGCAGGAAGACGTAGAACGCCGAGCCGAACAGGTTGCCCGCCCACAGCGGCACGAGCGTGTTGATGAAGCCGAGCTCGTTCCAGATCAGGTAGACGGGGATCATCGTCACGGCCTGCGGCAGCATCATGGTGGCCAGCACCAGCCCGAACAGGAGGTCGCGGCCCCTGAAGCGGAAGTAGGCGAAGCCGAACGCCACCAGCGAGCTGCTCAACGTCACCGCGACGGCGCCGATGGCGCCCACGAGCAGGCTGTTCTTGAGCCAGGCGAGGAGCGGCGCCGCCTGCCACACCTTCACGTAGTTGACCCACTGCACCGGGTCGGGGATCCACTCGAGGTTGAACACCTCGGAGCGCAGCTTCAGGGAGGCGCTCACCAGCCACGCGAACGGCGCCAGGAACACGAGGCTGCAGCCCAGCAGCAGCGCCACGAACAGCACGCGGGAGAGCAGGTCGCGCGCGCGCGAGCGGGGCGGCCGCTGGGCGGCCATCTCGGCGCTCGCGGCGGCCTCGAAGGTGGCGGGCCTACGGCCGGCGACCTCCACGGCTCACCGCCCCTCGTAGTAGACCCAGCGGCGGCTGAGGCGCAGCTGGATGGCCGTCAGGAGCATGATCAGCACGAACAGCAGCCAGGCCATGGCCGAGGCGTAGCCCATGTGCAGGAACTCGAACGCCTGCCGGAAGAGGTAGATGACGTAGAACAGCGCCGCGTTGCTGGCGGCACCCGACTCCATCTGCCCGAAGTACATGGTGTAGACCTCGTCGAAGATCTGCAGCGCCGCGATGGTGTTGACGATGAGCGTGAAGAAGATGGCGCCGCTGATCAGCGGCAGGGTCACGTGCCGGAACTCCTGCCAGGCGCTGGCGCCCTCGATGCGCGCGGCCTCGTAGAGCGTGACGGGCACGCCCCTGAGGGCGGCGTAGTAGATGACCACGGTGCCGCCCAGGCTCCAGAGGCTCATCAGCACCAGGCCCGGCTTGATCCAGGTGGGGTCGGTGGTCCAGGCGGGGCCGTCGATGCCCACCAGCGCCAGGCCGCGGTTGATGAGGCCCACGTTGGGGTTGAGGATCCACAGGAACAGCGCCCCCACGGCCACCGTGGGCGTGAGCGACGGCAGGTAGAAGACGGTGCGGAAGAAGCCGGCGGCGCGGTGCACGCGGTCGAGCAGCAGCGCCAGGCACAGCGCCACCAGCGTGGCGAGCGGCACGAAGAGCGCGGTGTAGAAGAACGAGTTCCAGAGGCTGACGCGCAGGCGCGGGTCCTGGAGCAGCTGCGCGTAGTTGTCGAGGCCGACGGGCTTGGGCGGCCGCAGCACGTCGTACTCGGTGAACGACAGGTAGAGGCTGGCGATCATCGGCCCGGCCGTGAAGACGACGAAGCCGATCACCCAGGGGGCGATGAACAGCCAGGCGGCGCGCGCCTCGGCGCGGCGCAGTCCACCGCCGCGGGGCGCGCCGTCGCCGCGGCGGCGCGCGGCCGGGCGCCGTGGAGCGCGCCCGGCCGCGTCGATGCTCGTCGCTCGGCCTACTCCTCCCATGCCGCGTCGAGCGCAGCCTGGGCCTCCTGCTGCGCCTGGTCGAGCGCCTCCTGCGCGGACTGCTCACCGTTGAGCACGCGGTTCACGGCGTCGGTCCACGCCTGGCGGAACTCGGCGCCGGCCGGGTTGGCGGGGATCGAGAAGGCGGCGTCCTGCACCGAGAGGATCACCTGCACGGCGTCGTCGAACTTGGCGTCGCCGCTGGGCTGCACGAGCTCGCCGAAGATCACCTCGTCCGCCACGCTGTTGCCCGTGTAGGTGCCGGTGTAGGTGCCGCCCGCCTCGGCGCGCAGCTGCGCGCGCGCCCGCCCGGCGCGCTCCCACGCCTCGGGGCTGCTCATGGTGGTCACGAAGGCGCAGGCGGCCTCGGGGTTGGCGGCGCCGGTGGGGATGGCCCAGGCGCTGCCGGTAGCGTAGGTGAGGGGGTCGCCCTGGCGGTCGGTGAACGCCTTGACGGCGATGGGCGCGTCGGGCGACACGTCCGAGAGCACGTTCACGTACCACTGCTCGATCGGGAAGGCGGCGAGCTGGTCGGAGGCCATCTGGTTGCCGGCGCCGAAGAAGTCCCAGGTGTCGCGGAAGGCCATGAACGGCGCGCGGCCGCCGGCGGGCTCGTGCAGGCCGGCGGCGAACTCGAGCGCCTCGACGGCCTCGGGGCTGTCGAGCAGGGCGGTGCGCCCGTCGTCGGAGAGCAGCTGACCGCCGTTGGCGCGCACCCACAGCGGGAAGAACTCAGGCAGCTTCGGGTCGAAGCCGATGCGGGTGAGGCCGTCCTCGTTGCGGGTCAGCGCCTGGTTCCACTGCGCGAGCTGCTCCCAGTCGCTGGTCGAGAACTCGTCGACCGAGATGCCGGCCTCCTCGAGGGCCGCGGTGTTGAGCACCAGCACGATGACGGTGTAGAAGTCAGGCACGCCGTAGACCTCGCCGTCGACGGTGACCTCCTGGACGGCCGCCTCGCGGAACTGGCCCATGTCCATGCCGGCGTCCTGCAGGCACTGGCCGAGCGGCTGGACGGCGCCGCGCGTGGCGTAGGTGCTGAGGTCGGCGCGGTTGAGGTAGACCACGTCGGGCGGGTTGCCGCTGGCGATGGCGGTGAGCAGCTGCTGCTGGTCGATGCTGCCTTCCGTAAGCTGCAGGTCGACGTCCGGGTAGCTCTCCTCGAAGAGCGCCACGCGTTCGGTGGCGATCTCGTCGGGCAGGCCGAACCCCAGCACGCGCAGCGCGCCGCTGGCTTCCAGCTGCTGCCCGTGGGCTGCGGGGAGGAGCGCCACGGCGAGCAGCGCCAGGGCGACGGCTCGCCAGACCGTGCGGAGCCGGCTGGGTGCGGCCGCGGGCACGGCGGGGCGGGAGGGAAGCTGCAGCTTCGGGGTCCGATGTCGTGCGGTCATGCTGCGCTCCTTGGGGCCGCGAGGCCGGGGTCGGCGTCGGCGGAGGCGAGGCAGCAGCACGCGGGGGGATACGCAGCGATCAGGTACCGACAGGTGACGCTGACCCGTCGAGACGTTCGCCGGAGGCGGTGGGGGTGCGGCTCCGATCAGGCGACCACCCTAGCCCAACGCAGGCACGCCTTCCGTGCCGCCTGCGGCAGCAGCGCTTCCCGGGAGCGTCGTGGTGGGCGCGGGTCTCGCGGGGCGGCGCGTCCGGAGCGCGGTTCAGCCCAGGCGCAGGAAGCCCTCGATGAACATCTCCACGGCGAGCATGATCAGGATCATCCCCATCAGCCGCTCCATGGCCGCGAGCCCGCGCGTGCGCAGCACGCGCATGAGGAGCGGCGCGGAGAGCAGCACCACCGCCGAGCCGACCCAGGCGAGCAGCAGCGCCAGCGTCCACTTGCCCATGGCGCCGGGGTCGCTGCGCGACATGACGATCATCATCGCCATGGCGGAGGGGCCCGCGATCAGCGGGATGGCCAGCGGCACGATGAACGGCTCGCCCTCGAGCTGGGCGCCCATGACCCCCTCGGGCCGCGGGAACACCATGCGCAGCCCGATCACCGCCAGCACGATGCCGCCGGCGATCGAGACGGACTCCTCGTGCAGGCCGAGGAAGTCGAGGATGCTCCCGCCCAGGAAGAGGAAGAAGAGCAGCACCCCGAGCGCGATGGTCAGCTCGCGCAGCAGCACCTTGCGCCGCCGCTGCGGGTCGACGTCCTTGAGCAGCGTCAGGAACAACGGCACGTTCCCGAAGGGGTCCATCACGAAGAAGAGCAGCACCGCTGCCGAGAGAACACCGCCACCCACGTCCATGCGTCCGAGAGTAGCGGCAATCGTGCCACGGCGTAACCGGGTCGACACAGCCGCCGGCGCTGGTCGGGCGGGTCTCCCCTACCCCGAGGGCGGGCGCTGGGTCTTCTGGATCTGTGCGGGGGCCTGAACGAAGAACGCGCTCCCGTGGAGCGCCTATACCTTCAAGGTACACCCGTATGCGGGATCCGTCAAGACCATGCAGCGGAACGCGCCGCGGCCGCCCCTTAAACTCGGTTCATGGCAGCCGTAACCGTCCCGACCCTGGAGCTACCGAGCGGTCCGCGCATCCCCGTGCTCGGGCTCGGCACCTACCCGCTGACGGACGCCGAGGCGGAGCGCGTCGTCGCGGAGGCGCTGGCGGTCGGCTACCGCCTCGTCGACACCGCCGAGAACTACCGCAACGAGGCGGGCGTGGGGCGCGGCCTGCGCGCCAGCGGCGTGGAGCGCGGCGAGGTGTTCGTCACCACCAAGTTCAACGCCAAGTGGCACGGCGAGGAGCTCGTCGCCCGCGCCTTCGAGCGCAGCGCCGAGCGCCTCGGCCTCGACTACGTCGACCTGTTGCTCGTCCACTGGCCCAACCCCGCCCAGGACCGCTACGTCAGCGCCTGGCGCGGGCTGATCGCGCTGCGCGAGCAGGGGCTGGTGCGCGCCATCGGGGTGTCCAACTTCAAGCCCGCCCACCTGCAGCGGCTGCTGGACGAGACGGGCGTGGCGCCCGACGTGAACCAGGTCCAGCTCAACCCGCTGGTGAGCCGCGCCGAGCTGCGCGCGTTCGACGCGCGCCACGGCATCGTCACCCAGGCGTGGTCGCCGATCGGCAAGGGCGGCGAGCTGCTCGAGGCGCCGGTGATCACCGAGGTCGCGGGGCGCCTGGGGCGCACGCCCGCGCAGGTGGTGCTGCGCTGGCACGTGCAGCTAGGCAACGTGGCCATCCCCAAGACCGGCGACCCGGCGCGCCTGCGGGAGAACCTCGACGTGTTCGGCTTCGAGCTCACCGAGGCGGACATGCGCGCCATCGCCACGCTCGACCAGGGCGAGGCCGCCGCCGTCGACTCCGACGCCTTCGGGCACTGACGGCGCGCGGCGCGCGAGCGGCCGGGCGCGGTCAGACGCGCTCGATCAGCTCGGGGGCGTCCACGCGCGCGTTGCCCACCAGCCGGTCGACGCGGTACCAGGTGAGCACGTCGTCCTCGGGCGGGTCGAGCAGGTCCTCCACCGCGCGCGGCTCCACCTCGCTGGGGTCCATCCAGCGGTCCCACTCGCCGGGCTCGAGGATCACCGGCACGCGGTGGTGCAGCTCGCGCATGGGGCCCTCAGACTCGGTGGTGAGGATGGTGCAGCTGACGAGCGGCTCGCTGCCCTTGGTCCACACCGAGTAGAGCCCGGCGAAGGCCATGGGCTGCCCGTCCGTGCGCTGGATGTAGTAGGGCTGCTTGCCGGCGCCCTCGGCCTTCCACTCGTAGAAGCCGCTGGCGGGCACGATGCAGCGGTTGGTCTTCATGGCGTCGCGGAACGAGGGCTTCTCGGCGGCGCTCTCGGAGCGGGCGTTGAACAGGTTGGCCTTGAAGCCGGTGGGGTCCTTGACCCAGTGCGGGATGAGCCCCCAGCGCATGAACGACATCTCGCGCGCCCCGCCGGGTCGCTCGGTGATCACCGGCACCTCCTGGGTGGGGGCGATGTTGAAGCGCTCCTTGAGGGGCAGCGGCTTCACCTCGAAGAGCGACGCCAGGTCGTCCTCATGGGTGTAGAGGGTGTAGCGTCCGCACATCAGTCGACCTCCTTGAGCTCCGCGAGGATGCGCTCGCGGTCCTCGTCGCCGTACTCGGCGAGCTGGTCGTAGGTCCCGAGGTAGGCGTCCATGCCCTGAAGGTGAGGCGGGAACGTCACGAAGTTGTGGGTGGCCATCACGTCCATGCGGCTGGTCTCGTAGAGCGCGCCCTCCCAGCCAGCGGCCTCGATGCGCTCGAGGGTGAAGCGGTGCAGGGTGGCCTGCATGAGGGTGTGCACCAGGTCGCGCTGCTCGCTGGTGAGCTGCTCCCAGGCGCCGTTGGCGCGCTGGCGGCGCGCCTGGTGGAAGGAGTCGGCGATGGCGGCGGCCACGGCCCGCACCTCCTCGCGCGTGAGGGGGCGGTCGCGCTCCTCCGCCGGCTCCTCCTGCTTGGGCGGCTCGACGCCCTGCTGGAGCAGGCTGTTGACGAAGCCGGCCAGGTTGTAGATGGGTCGGCCCGCCTGCTCGGCGCGCGCCTGCAGCACGCGCGCGTAGGCCACGATGTCGAGGACGCGCTGCGGCCCGTAGCGCGTGACGGTGCGCTCGGTGTCCTGCGCCCAGCCGATGTCCTTGAGGGCGTCCACGGCCTGCAGCTCCTTGAGGAGCTGCTCCTTGTCGGAGTCGCGCGCCACGCGGCTGGCGATGCTGGCGGGCAGGCGCACGCGCGGCTTGAAGACGTCGTTGCGGCTGATGCTGAAGCGCACCCGCTGGTACTTGCGGCCGACCTTGAGCGGCTCGTACTCGTACGCCAGGCAGGTGTAGGCCTTGAACTCCTCCTGCGCCTTGTCGAGCACGTAGCGGAAGTCCTTGAAGCGCTCGTACTTGCCGTCGAGGCCGAGGCGCAGCTTGAGGTCGTCGACGTCGAAGATCAGCTCGTCGCGCTCGCCGGCGTAGGAGGCGGTGTAGAGCACCTCGAAGAGGCGCATGCTGTTGAAGCTCTCGAAGCTGAGCAGCTGCTCGGTGGGGATGATGCTGAAGTCGCGCCGCAGCTGCAGCAGGTACGGCTTGAGGCGGTCGTGGATCTTGATCTCGATGGCGGCCATCTGGCCGTCCTCGCGCCCGTTGTCGTAGCGGGCCTCCGACACCCACTGGAACATCACCCAGTCGCCGTTGGGCTCCTTGATCTGGATGGTCTGCTCCAGCAGCTCGCGGGCCGACTCCTCGATGCGCGAGTAGATGCTCTTGCCGCTGATGTTGAAGAGCTGCGCGTACTCCCAGGCGGTGATGCGGATGGGCTCGAGGGTGAGGTCGTCCTTGGTGATGTCGGAGAGGGCCAGCACCAGCAGGCGCTTGGTGAGGATGCCCATCTCCTGCCGGCTGAGGGCGAGGGGGTTGCCCTGCGTGACGGAGAGCGTGGAGCCGGTGCGCGCCTGGCGGCTCTGCCCTGCCCTGCGCTGCGCGCTTCGGCCCTTGCGACCCCTGCTGGGGTAGCGCCGCTTCCCTCCGAGGGGCTCGACGAGCGCGTCGGCGCGCTCGCTGGGCGTCTGAGGGACGGTGTCGCTCGCGGCCGCCGGTTCGGCCTCCATGGTCGGTTGGCGTGTCAAGCTGACGTCACCCTTCTGGCCTGGGCTGCGCGGCTCCAACGAGAGCCGTTGCCGGTCCGCCGTTCGGCCGGGTCGCTCGGGGGTCGGACGCGGTCTTCGCAGGATGATACGCGCTGGGGAACGAGCCGTCAATGTTCCCCGCCTGAAGGGACCGAGCTGGGAACGCTGCAGCCGGTTCCCCATTTTCCCCGCTTCGGTACCCCTCCCCTCCCCCTCGGTCCCGCGGCTTCCCCAGGGCGGTACCCCTCCCCTCCCCCGCCGGTCCTGCCCCCTTCCCGCCTCGGTACCGTCCGTTCCCCGCTCGAGGGCTCAGGAACGCGTCCAGCACGGTGTTCCACCGGGGCCCATTAAAGGGAATGCAATAGGGGATGAAGAACAAACAGCAACGGGAACGGCTGTTGGTGGGTCGGGAGGGGTCGATCCGAGGTCGGGCGGCATAGCGCTGACGAGCCCGGCTCGAGCCCCTCAGAGATCGGTACCGCAAGATCCCCGCTTGAAGGCACCGCGCGTGCAACGGTACCGCTGCTTCCCCCCGTTCCGGGGCCCGTATCGCGCGTTCGAGCTCCTGTTGGGGCGACCGAGCCGGGCCGGGAGTACCGCCCCTTCCCCGTTTGACCACCGAAGTTCCCGCGCTTTCCCGCTTCTACGGCCGCTGGCGTGAGGTTTCTCACCGTTGCACGGCGATCTCCGCGGGGATCGTCCGTTCCGGATGCCTGAGGCGGCTCGTGCGAGCCGATGTGGGGAAGGCCGGGTACTCGGTGCGCCCGAGTCGGCGTGCCGTGGCGGCGTGATGGCGTTAGAGGGAGGGATCCGGTACTCGGGGAGCGGCCTCGTCGACGCGGTGCCTGCGGGTCGGTTGCGAGGGGGCGGGTCCGCCTGGGGCGACCGCTCTTTCCGGTGTCGGCCGCGTGAGGCGCCGCCGATGAGCGGCGCTGGGGTTCGGCGATGCGTCCGCGGTCGGACGGCGTCGGTTCGGCGAAGCCGCGTCGCTAGCGGGGCGCCTCGCGCCCTCCGAAGGGGTCGCGTTCGGATGGCGCTCGGGTCGGGCCGCGGGCCGAGCGGGTGGGGCGCCATACTGTTATTGCGGGTCCCCGGGGGGGTCGGTTCGCTGGTCGGGAGACGCCGGTGGCGCCGGTGGCCGCTCGCAGCGCTCGGTCGGGTGAGCGATGGCTCGCACCGGGCGCGCCGCGCGAGCTGGCGGCTCGCGGGTGCCGGGGGGCGCCGCCGCAGGCCGTTGGCGGTCGCG
>JAAYYF010000069.1 GCA_012515535.1 Deinococcales bacterium | reverse complement strand
GGCGGGCCCGTGGGTCCGCCCGAACGCCCCGCTCAGTCGAGGTGGAGCCGCGCCTCCGAGCCCACGGCGGCGTAGAGCTCGTAGCCGACCACCACGTCGGCCGGGCTCTCGATGGGCAGCTCCTGCGACACCACGCGCACCACCAGGGGCTCGCCGCCCACCAGCGGGCTCAGCACCATGAGCGTCCCCACCGGGTGGAGGCGCGACATCACCTCGAAGCCGCGCAGCTCGCCCGACGCGCCCACCCGCACCACGCCCTCGGGCAGGGTGAGCACCTCGACGGTCACGCGCGCCACGCCGGCGCCGATCATGTCGATCGCCTCGGCGCCCGCGCGCGACAGGTCGATGATGCGGCCGGGCTTGAACGGCCCGCGGTCGTTGATGCGCACCACCACGCTGCGGCCGTTGTCCTCGTTGGTGACGCGCACCAGCGTGTTGAACGGCAGCTCCTTGTGAGCGGCGGTCAGCTGGCTGGGGTCGAACACCTCGCCGTTGGCGGTGCGCCTGCCGGCGAAGCCAGGGCCGTACCACGACGCCATGCCGCGCTCGGTGACCCGCGCGGCGGCGCGCTCGCCGCCAGCGGCGGCGGCGCCGGCGACCGGCGGCCGGCCCGTGACGTTGGCACGCACCACGGCGGGCGCGCAGCCGGTGAAGAGCAGGCCGCACACGGCCAGCCCTGCCAGCAGGCGACCGCGGCGGCTGGGCCGCGGCCGGCGTACGGAGAACGAAGCGCGCGTCTGCATCACGCTCGATGCTAAACGCGCGCGTCCACGACCGGATGTGAAGCTTCCCGTCGCGGCGACCCCCGGGCCGTGCCTCGGCTGGGGGTCGGCGTGGCGCCCCCCGCGCCACGCCTGATCGGGTCCTCAAGCCCAGGTGCGCCGGGCCAGTTCCTTCTGACAGAGCACGAACGCTTCGTAGTCCTCGATGTCGGCGGTGCCGTCCTGGATAGCCGACTCGCAGCGGGCTATCACCTCGCTCAGTTCCTCGTTGCTGAGATGACGGAAGCTGTCGCTCGTGGTTGCCTGCACCATGTCCTGCCTCGTCTCCACTCTCGGGCCGCGCCTGGGGGCTGCGGCGGCTCGGGGGCGTGTTCGCGCCCGCAGCTAGAAGGTAGCAACGCGCGTATTACAGGAACCTCACATTTCTCTCACACGGTTCTGACACGGCCACGGGCGCGCCCGCTGCGCCGCGGCACCCGCACGCGAGGCCAGCGCGGCGCGGCGTTCGCGTGCCGCGCCCGGCCCCGCACCCGTCGGGCTAGAGTCGGGGGGTGATCGACACGCACTGCCACCTCGACCGCTGCGAGGACCCCACGGCCGCGGTGGACCCGCAGCTGGCCGCCCTCGTCACCGTCGGCACCGACCTCGAGCGCAGCCGCTGGGCGGTGAGCGCCGCCAGGCGCCACCCCAACGTCTACGCCGCCGTGGGCGTCCACCCCAACGACGCCCGCCTGGCGGCCGACCCGGAGGTGCGCGCCGGCATCGAGGCGCTGGCCGAAGACCCGCTGGTGGTGGGCATCGGCGAGACGGGCTTCGACCGCCACTGGGACGCCGCCACGCCCAGCGAGCAGGCGGCCGCGTTCGAGTGGCAGGCCGAGCTAGCCGCCCGCCTCGACAAGGCGCTGATCCTCCACGTGCGCGACGCGCAGGGCAGCAGCGAGGCGAGCGAGCAGGCCGCCGCCGCCATCACCGCCGCGGGCCACCGGCGCGGCGTGCTGCACTGCTTCAACGGCTCGCCGCGCCTGCTGGAGGCCGGCCTGGCCCTCGGCTGGATGGTCTCGTTCGCCGGCAACCTCACCTACCGCAGCGCCGGCGACGTCCGCGCGGCGGCGACCGAGGTGCCGCTCGACCGCCTGCTGGTCGAGACCGACGCGCCCTTCCTAGCCCCCGTGCCCCACCGCGGCAAGCGCAACCTGCCGGCGTACGTGCGCCACACGGCGGCGTACCTCGCCGAGCTGCGCGGCGTGCCGCTGGCGGAGCTCGAGCCGGTGCTCGACGCCAACGCCGAGCGGCTCTTCGGCCTGGCCGCGGCGCGCGCGGCGGCGGGCGTAGAGTGAAGGCATGAGCCACGAAGGCGAGAGCCGCTTCCTGGACGAGATCTTCAACGTCGAGCTGCCCGACGCCGACCTCTACGTGGAACGGGTGGGGCCGGCGGACGCGCCGGCGGTCTACTACCTGCACGGCGGGCCCGGCTACAGCAGCCACTCGTTCCGCGACCTGATGGGCGACGAGCTCGAGGCCTACCAGGTGGTCTACGCCGACCAGCGCGGCGGCGGGCGCAGCTACGGCCAGGGCTCCGCCGACGTGCAGGCGCTGGCGACCGACGTCGCGGCGGTGCTCTCGGCGCTGGGCCTGCCGCGCGCCACCCTGCTGGCCCACGGCTTCGGGGCGGCGGTGGCGGTGCAGGCCGCCCTCGACCACCCCGAGCGCGTGGCGGGCCTGGTGCTCGTCAACCCGTGGCTGTCGATGCCGCTGCTGGCGCGCGACCTCTACCGCGCCGCCGCGCGCCTGGCGGGCGTGGCGCCCGAGGACGGCGACGCGGACGAGGCCGTGGTGGGCGAGCCCGAGCGGCTGGCCGACGACGCCTTCGCGCTCGTGAACCCCAAGGCGCTCTTCGACGCGCTGCAGTTCCCCAGCCCGGCGGCAAGGCTGCGCCTCGAGCACTCCGACGCCGAGGCGCTGTTCGGCCCCGACGAGGAGGCCGAGCCGGTCGGCGTGTGGCGCGTCGACCTGCTGGAGCCCGTGGGCGGCGTGAAGCAGCCGGTGGTGGTTCTGGCCGGCCGTCACGACGGCACCGCCTTCCCCGCCCAGGTCGAGGCGGTGCTGGCGCGCCTGCCGCAGGCGCTGACCAGCCTGCTCGACGCCGGCCACTACCCCTGGCTCGACGACCCCGAGGCCTTCGTGCCGCTGCTGCGCGAGGCGCTGGCGCACGCGGGGGCCGGCGGGGCGACGGCCTAGCCTCCCTGGGTACCGACCCCGCCCGGGAGTCGGTTTCTTACCTCTCGGGAACGGGGTAGCATGGTAGAGTTCGCGTGTGTTCCAACCGCACCTGCGAGTCGCCTCGGTCCAGGAGGTGACGCCCTCGCTTCTCGCCGAGCTCGGGCTGGAGGCGGTGCTCGTCGACGTGGACGACACCCTCCTCGCCGCCCGCGAGTCGGACGTGGACCCCAGCGTCTACGCATGGTTCGCCACGCTGCGAGGCGCCGGTGTGAAGGTGGCTATCCTCTCGAACGGCACCCCCGCCCGCGTGGCCGCCATCGCCGCGCAGGCCGGCGTGCCCGCCCTGTCCATGGCAGGGAAACCGTTCCGCCGGGCGTTCAGGCGCGGGCTGCGGCTGCTCGGAGGGGTGGAGCCGTCCCGCACCGCCATGGTCGGTGACCAGCTGTTCACCGACGTCCTCGGTGCCCGCAGCGCCGGCCTCAAGACCGTCCTGGTGCAGCCCCTGTCGCCAGGCAAGCTCCCGCATACGCGCCTCGCCAGGCGCCTGGAAAGATTGGTGTTGAAGGAGCTATGAGCGTGGCAGTCCTCTCCATCGGAGACAAGCGCCTCGGGGCGGTGCTGCTCGAGCGCGGCTACGTCACCGACGACGACCTCCAGCAGGCCATCGCGCGCCACAGCGAGGTGGGCGGTCGGCTCGCCGACATCCTCGTGAGCCTGGGCGTCATCTCCGAGCAGCGCATCGCGCGCGCCATCGAGGAGTCGATCGGCGTGCCCCTCGTCAACCTGCCGCGCGTCGACGTGATGGCCGACGCCCTCACCAAGCTCGACGCCACGGTGGCCAACGAGCTCAAGGCCATCCCCTTCGCCCTCGACGACGACCGCCTGCGCGTCGCCTTCGTCGACCCGCTCGACGCTCTCACGATCGAGGAGGTCGAGGACGCCACCGGCTGCCTCGTGGAGCCGTACCTGGCGCTCAAGAAGGAGATGCACTGGGCGTTGGCCAGCTACTACCCCGAGCTGGGCCTCGAGCCCCCCACCGACCTGGAGGTCGACGCCAGCCAGCGCCTCGGCAACCTGGCCGTCGCGTCGGGGCTGATCACGCCGGCGCAGCTCTCCGACGCCGTCGCCGAGCAGCAGCGCACCGGCAGCATGCTGGGCCGCGTGATGGTGCAGCTCGGCATGCTCTCCGAGGAGCAGCTGATGCGGCTGCTGGCCGAGCAGTACCAGGTGCCGTTCGTGCCCGACCTCGACGACGAGCCGCCCAGCGAGAAGCTCGCCGCCTACCTGCTGCGCCTCGACGCCGTGCAGTTCTCGGCCGTGCCGTACAAGCTCGACGACGAGCGTCTGATCGTGGCCGTCGCCGACCCGGGCCGCATCGCCGACATCGAGTCGGTGGTCAACCAGGACGTCGGCTTCGTCGTCAGCCCCCTGGAGGCCGTCGAGGCGCGCATCGAGAAGATGTACGCCCAGGACCAGGGGCGCCTCGGCGAGACGCTGCTGCAGAACAAGCGCCTCAAGCGCGAGCAGCTGAGGCGCGCGCTCGAGGAGCAGGCCAAGCTGGGGCGCATCAAGCCGCTCGGCGAGATCCTCGTCGACCTGGGCTACGTCACCCAGAGCGACGTGGACGAGGCGCTCAACAAGCAGCGCTCCGGCGGCGGCCGCCTCGAGGACACCCTGGTGCAGTCGGGCAAGATCAGCCCCGACATGCTGGCGCGCAGCCTGGCGATGCAGCTGGGCTTCGAGTTCGTCGAGGAGAACGCTCGCATCGACCCCTACGCCGTCAGCCTCGTGCCCGAGGCCACCGCGCGGCGCTACACCGCCATGCCCGTCAGGCTGGAGGAGAACACGCTGGTCGTGGCGATGAAGGACCCGCGCCACGTGTTCGCTCTCGACGACATCCAGCTCATCACCGGCCGCGAGATCCGGCCGGCGGTCGCCACCGAGGAGACGCTCACGCGGCTCCTCAACCGCTTCTACCGCGACGGGGCCGACATGGAGGAGCTGGCCCGGGCCGTGGTCGAGGAGGTCGGCACCGCCGTCCAGGCCGAGGAGGAGGACACCAGCGCCATCGACGACAACGCGCTGGTGAAGGTCGTCAACAACATCATCCGCGAGGCGGTGCTGAACGACATCTCCGACATCCACATCGAGCCGCGCCCCGACAAGGTGCTGGTGCGCGTGCGCAAGGACGGCAGCCTGCGCGAGTACATGACCATGCCCAAGGTCACGGGGCCGGCGCTGGCGTCGCGCATCAAGATCATGGGCGGGCTGAACATCGCCGAGCGGCGCCTGCCGCAGGACGGCCGCGTGCGCTTCAAGGACCGCAACCTCGAGGTCGACCTGCGCCTCTCGACCTTGCCCACGGTGTACGGCGAGAAGTCGGTGATGCGCATCCTGCGCAAGGCGTCCGACATCCCCGAGATCGAGCAGCTGGGCTTCGCGCCGTACAACTTCCAGCGCTTCACCGACGTCATCCAGAAGCCGTACGGCATGTTCCTCATCACCGGCCCCACCGGCTCGGGCAAGTCGTTCACCACCTTCTCGATCCTCAAGCGCCTGGCGGTGCCCGAGGTCAACGTCACCACCATCGAGGACCCGGTGGAGTACGAGATCCCGGGCATCAACCAGACGCAGGTGAACGTCAAGGCGGGCCTCGACTTCGCGCGCGCCCTGCGCTCGTTCCTGCGCCAGGACCCCGACATCATCATGGTCGGTGAGATCCGCGACCACGAGACCGCCAAGATCTCGATGGAGGCCGCGCTCACCGGTCACCTGCTGATCGCCACCCTGCACACCAACGACGCCGCCGGCGCCGTCACGCGCCTGCAGGAGATGGGCATCGAGCCCTTCAACGTGTCGGCCTCGCTCATCGGCGTGCTGGCGCAGCGCCTCGTCAGGCGCGTGTGCAAGGACTGCAAGGTCGAGTCCACCCCCGATCCCGAGGTGCTGCGGCGCCTCGGGCTGTCCGACGCCGAGACCCACGGCAAGACCCTGTACCGCGGCGTCGGCTGCGAGAAGTGCGGCGGCAGCGGCTACAACGGCCGCTACGCCATCCACGAGCTGCTGGTGGTAGACGAGGAGCTCGAGAAGGCGATCGTCAAGGAGGCGTCGGCGATCGAGCTCCGCGACCTGGCCATCCAGCGCGGCATGCGCACGCTGCGCGACGACGGCATCCACAAGGCGTTCCAAGGGATCACCACGCTCGAGGAGGTGCTCGCCCGCACCGCCGAGTAGCGGGGGGCGCGGCGCTCGCCCCGCTACGGGGCGGGGCGCGAGGAGAGAGATGGCAGACCAGATCAGATCCACGCAGATCCAAGCCGACATCGTCGACCTGCTGAAGCTCGCGATCGAGCGGCGGGCGTCCGACCTGCTGATCACCGTCGGCCTCCCGCCGATGCTGCGCATCAACGGCGAGTGGCGCCCGACGGAGTACGAGACCCTCAACCCCACCATGACGCGCCGGCTCATGTACGCGCTCATGGACGAGAAGAAGCAGCGCAACTTCGAGGAGCGCAAGGACCTCGACTTCTCGTTCTCGCTCTCCGGCCACGGGCGCTACCGCGTCAACGTCTTCCTGCAGCGCGGCAGCGTGGGCGGCGTGATGCGTACCATCGCCGACGACGTGCTGGCGTTCTCCGACCTGGGCCTGCCCCAGGAGGTGGCCGACGTGGCGCGCCTGCCGCGCGGCCTCGTGCTGGTCACCGGGCCCACCGGCTCGGGCAAGTCGACCACGCTGGCCACCATGCTCGACCTGATCAACGAGGAGTACTCGAAGCACATCGTCACCATCGAGGACCCCATCGAGTTCTTCCACCGCCACAAGACCTCGATCGTCAACCAGCGCGAGGTCGGTGAGGACACCGCCGACTTCCAGGCGGCGCTCCGCAGCGTGCTGCGCCAGGCGCCCGACGTCATCCTGGTCGGCGAGATGCGCGACTACGAGACCATCGGCGCCGCCGTCACCGCCGCCGAGACCGGCCACCTGGTGATGGGCACGCTGCACACCAACACGGCGTCCGAGGCCATCGACCGCATCATCGACGTCTTCCCCGAGGCGCAGCAGGCGCAGGTGCGGGTGCAGCTCGCGAACAACCTGCAGGCGATCCTCACCCAGCAGCTGCTGCCCAAGGCCAGCGGCGACGGCCGCGTGCTGGCCTACGAGTTCCTGCTCGCCACCCCCGGCATCCGCAACCTCATCCGCGAGGGCAAGACGCACCAGATCCCCGCCCAGATCCAGATGGGCGGCCAGATCGGCATGCTCACCATGGACGCCTGCCTCGCCGACCTGCACCTGCGCAAGCTGATCAGCTTCGAGACCGGCCTGGAGCGCGCCGTCGACCCCAAGGAGTACGAGCGCCTCGTCGAGACGGGCGGCTCCGGCGGCGGCGCCACGCCGCCCGCCGTCAACACGCGCGGCGCCGGCCCGCGGCCGGCTGGCGGCCGCCCGGCGGCTCCCCCCATCGGGCGCGGCGGGCGCAACGGCTGAGGCCGGGTTGACGCTCCCGGGCGCGCACCATATACTTCGCGCCATGACCCGCCGCCCCACCTCGCTGGTACGTCGCCGCCTCGCCTTCGTCCAGGCGCGGTACGCGCTGCTACTAGCCACCGCGGGCGGCGTGAGCTGACGGCTCGGCGCGGCGCGCCCGAGCGCTGAGAGCGACCTCACGACCCCCGGCCCACCCGCGGCCGGGGGTCTTCGCGTTCATGCGGGCAAGGAGCACGATGACACCGAGAAGCCTCTTCGACAAGGTCTGGGACGGCCATCGCGTGCGCACGCTGCGCAACGGCCAGGACCAGCTCTTCATCGACACCCACCTGATCCACGAGGTCACGAGCCCGCAGGCGTTCGGCATGCTGGCCGACCTGGGGCTGCAGGTGCTGATGCCCGAGCGCACCTTCGCCACCGTCGACCACATCGTGCCGACCCACACGCGCGTCGAGCCGTACGCCGACCCGCTGGCCGACGAGATGATCCGCGCCCTGCGCGCCAACGTGCGCGAGCACGGCATCACCTTCTTCGACGTGACCTCGGGCCGCCAGGGCATCGTGCACATGGTGGGCCCCGAGCAGGGCATCACCCAGCCCGGCACCACCATCGCCTGCGGCGACAGCCACACCAGCACCCACGGCGCCTTCGGCGCCATCGCCTTCGGCATCGGCACCAGCCAGGTGCGCGACGTGCTCGCCACCCAGACCATCGCCATGAGCAAGCCGAAGCTGCGGCGCATCGAGGTCAACGGCGAGCTGCGCCCCGGCGTCTACGCCAAGGACGTGATCCTCCACGTCATCCGCACCCTGGGGGTCAAGGGCGGCATCGGCTACGCCTACGAGTACGCCGGCACCACCATCGAGGCGATGAGCATGGAGGAGCGCATGACGATCTGCAACATGTCGATCGAGGGCGGCGCGCGCTGCGGCTACGTGAACCCCGACGCCACCACCTTCGCCTACCTCGAGGGGCGCCCCTACGCGCCGCAGGGCGCGGCGTGGGAAGCCGCGGTGGCGCGCTGGCAGGCGCTGGCCTCCGACCCCGACTGCCGCTACGACGACGTGGTGGTGATCGACGCGGCCGACGTCCCGCCCACCGTGACCTGGGGCATCAACCCGGGCCAGGCGGTGGCGATCGACGAGCCGGTGCCGAGCGTCGACAGCGTGCCCGAGAGCGAGCGCGCGGCGGTGGCCGAGGCGCTCGCCCACATGCAGCTCGAGGGCGGCCGGCCGCTGGCGGGCACGCCCGTCGACGTGGCGTTCCTGGGCTCCTGCACCAACGCGCGCCTGTCAGACTTCGTCGAGGTGGCGCGCGTGCTCGAGGGCCGCCGCGTGCACCCGCGCGTGAAGGCGATCGCGGTGCCCGGCTCGCAGCTGGTCAAGGCCGAGTGCGAGCGGCGCGGCATCGACCGCGTGCTCAAGGAGGCGGGCTTCGAGTGGCGCGACGCCGGCTGCAGCATGTGCCTGGCGATGAACCCCGACCGCCTCGAGGGCGACCAGCTGTGCGCCTCCTCCTCGAACCGCAACTTCAAGGGCCGACAGGGCTCCCCCACCGGCCGCACGGTGCTGATGAGCCCGGTGATGGTGGCGGCGGCGGCCGTCACCGGCGTGGTGGCCGACGCGCGCGAGGTGTTCGGGCACGCCGAAGGGGCGGTGGCCTGAGTGGCGCTCGCACCGATCACGCGCGTGGCCGGCACCGCCGTGGTGCTGCCCGGCGACGACATCGACACCGACCGCATCATCCCCGCGCGCTTCCTGAAGTGCGTGACCTTCGACGACCTGGCGGCCGGCCTGTTCCACGACGAGCGCTTCGACGAGGGCGGTAGCCCCAAGGGCCACCCGCTCGACGAGCCCGCGCGCGCCGGCGCCAGCGTGATCGTCACCGGCGACAACTTCGGCTGCGGCTCGAGCCGCGAGCACGCCCCTCAGGCCATCCGCCGCGCCGGCTTCACGGCCGTGATCGCCGGCAGCTTCGCCGAGATATTCTTCGGCAACGCCACCACCATCGGCCTGGTGTGCGCCGCCATGGCCGACGGCCCGCGCGCCGAGCTCGCCGCGCTGGTGGCCGCGCGGCCCGACCTCACCGTCGAGGTCGACGTCGCGCGCAGCGAGGTGCGCGCGGCCGGGCGCACGTTCCCGGTCGAGATCCGTGCCAGCGCGCGCGAGGCGCTGGTGAGCGGCTACTGGGACCCGCTCGGCGAGCTGCTCGACGGGCTCGACGCCGTGCGCGCCAAGGCCGCCGAGCTGGGCCACGGGCCCGCCTGAGCCCCAGGAGGAGACGAGCATGAGCTACCGCATCGCCGTGCTGCCCGGCGACTTCATCGGCCCCGAGGTGGTCGACGCCACCGTGGAGGTGCTGGAGGCGCTCGCGCCCCTGCACGGCCTCGCGTTCGAGTTCCAGCGCCTGCCGTTCGGCGGCAGCGCCATCGAGAGCCACGGCGAGGCGCTGCCGCCCGTCACGCGCGAGGCGGCGGCCGCCGCCGACGCGGTGCTGATGGGCTCGGCCGGCGGCCCGGTCGGCGACCACCCCTGGAACCGCCTGCCGCGCGAGAAGCGCGTGGAGTCGGGCATCCTGACCCTGCGCCGCCACCTGGGCGTCTACGCGAACCTACGGCCGGTGACCGTGTTCCCCGGCCTCGAGCGCCTCTCGCCGTTACGCGAGGAGCGCGCCCGCGGCACCGACATGCTGATCGTCCGCGAGCTCACGGGCGGCATCTACTTCGGCAAGCCGTCGGGCACCGAGGCCGACCGCGGCTACAGCACGATGGTCTACGAGCGCCACGAGGTCGAGCGCATCGCGCGCCTCGCCTTCGAGACCGCGCGTAAGCGCCGCGGCCACGTCACCAACGTCGACAAGGCCAACGTGCTGGACGTGTCGCAGTTCTGGCGCGACGTGGTGGTGGGGGTGCACGAGAGCGAGTACCCGGACGTGACCCTCGAGCACCTCTACGTCGACAACGCCGCCATGCAGGTGGTGCGCGACCCGCGCGCCTTCGACGTGCTGGTGATGGGCAACCTGTTCGGCGACATCCTGTCGGACCTGGCCGCGGTCATCCCCGGCTCGCTGGGCGTGCTCCCCTCCGCCAGCCTGGGCGGCTCGGTGGGCCTCTACGAGCCGGTACACGGCAGCGCCCCCGACATCGCCGGGCGCGGCGTGGCCAACCCCGTGGGCACCCTGCTGTCGGCCGCGATGATGCTCCGGCTCGGCCTCGACCAGGGCCCGGCCGCGGCGGCGCTCGAGGGCGCGGTGGCGCGGGCCCTGGCCGACGACCCCACGGTCGACCTCGGCGGCAGCCGCGGCACGCGCGCCTTCACGGAGGCGGTGGTGGCCGCGCTCGAGCCCAGCGCCGTCAGCGGCGCCCGGAGCGCGGCACGGCCCAGCGCAGGCTAGGCGTCAGGAGCAGCGCGGCGCAGCCGGCGGTGAGGAGCAGCAGCAGCGCCACCACGGCGTACGACTCCAGCGGCCAGTGCCACGCCAGCGGCGCCGCCGCGCCGCTCATGGTCGCCGACAGGCGCAGGCTCAGGAGCGTACCCAGCCCGGCGCCCGCCGCCGCGCCCAGCCCGGCCGTGAGGGCGAGAGCGAGGCCCAGCACCCCGGCGACCAGGCGCCGCTGGGCGCCGAGCGAGCGCAGCAGCCGCGTCTCGGGCTCCAGCTGCCAGGCGGCCGAGACGCTGCTGCCCAGCACCCCCACCAGCGCCACCAGCACCGCCAGCAGCACCACCAGCTTCACGCCGGCGTACACGCCGCTGACGCCCGCCAGCAGCTCTTCGCGGTAGGCGTCGGCGAGCGTGACGTGCAGCGGCACCTTGGCGCGCGCCAGGCCGGTGCTCTCGCTGACGGCGCGCGCCACGCTGGCGGCCTCGGCGCCCGGCGTGAGCCGCACCGTGATCGAGTCCACGCCGCCGTCGCCCCAGGCGGCCAGGTAGGCGTCGAGCTCGACGTAGGCCGCCTCGCCGCGGTTGGCGCTGTCGTCGACCACCGCCACCACCGTGTAGTCGCTCTCGCCCGCGTGGGTGGTCAGCGGCAGGCGGTCGCCCACCGACAGCGCCAGGCGCGCCGCCAGCTGCTCGGAGACCGCCACCCGCGCCGTCGCGGCTGGCCGCTCGGAGCCACCCAGGTCGGCGGCCTGCACCACGCGCAGGCGCTGGCCCAGGTCGGGGGCGCTGCCGCCCAGGGCGATCACCGTGATGCCGCGCCCGCCCGAGGCCACCGTCAGCTGCCGCTCGGTCGTCACGGCCGCCACGCCGGGCAGGGCGGCGACCTGCGCCGCCGCCTCGCCGGGCAGCGCGACCGCGGCCCCGCTGGCGCCGGGACCGGCGGCCACCCGCAGGTCCCAGGTAACGGCGGCGTCGAGCCAGCTGGCCAGCGAGCGGCGGCTGGCGTCGGCGACGCCGTGGATGCCCACCAGCCCCGCCAACGTGAGCGTGAGGGCGGCGGCGGCCGTGGCCGCCTGGCCGCGGCGCCGGCGCAGCAGCGCGCCGCCCAGCCGCAGCCACACCTGCCGCTCGGGGGCGCCCTCGAGGCGCGCGGCCAGGCGGCCGAGCAGCTCGCGCAGCGCCAGCGCGCACGCCCAGGTGGCCGCGCCCGCCACCACCAGCCACGCCATCGCGGGCGTGAGGAAGGCGGCGGCGCCCAGGCGCGGCGCCACGAACGAGGCGCCGAACGGCGCCAGCAGCTCGCCGGGCAGGTAGCCGAGCAGCAGCCGCGCTCCCGGCACCGCCAGCGGCACCCCCGGCACGGCGCCCAGCACCACCAGCGCCGCCACCTCCACCGCCAGCCAGCGGCGCAGGCGCGCGCGCGTCACGCCCAGGGCGCGTAGCAGCGCGAGGTCGGGGGCGCGTTCGTCGAGCATGGCGCGCGCGTGCACCACGATCAGCAGCGCGGCCGCCACCGCCGCCAGCACCCCGGCCAGCAGCAGCAGCGCGCGCAGGTCGGCGCTGGCCGCCGCCTGCTCGGAGAGGGCGTGGCGCGCCGGCCGCACGTAGGCGGAGGCGCCCACCAGGGCGCTCAGCTCCGCCTCCACCTCGGCCAGCGCGCGCCCGGCGACGGCCACGTCGACGCGCGTGACGGCGTCGCGCCCGTCCTCGAACATCTCCTGCACCGCCGCCAGCGGGGCCAGCGCCGCGCGCTCGACGGGACCGGTGCCGTCGTCGGCACGGTGGTACACGCCCACCACGCGCAGCGTCTCGAGGCCGTACGGGGTGAGGAGCTCGACGTCGGAGCCCGGCGGCGCGTCGAGCGCCAGGGAGGCCGCGTACGACAGGAGCGTCACCTGGCGGTCGCCGGGCTCCAGGCCGCGCCCCGCCACCAGCGCCAGCGGCCGCAGCGCCGCCTCGGCCGCGGGGTCCACGCCCCGCACGCTCACGGCCACCTGCCCCTCGCCCCTGAGCAGGTAGCTGCGCCGCTCGACGCTCGGCGCCGCCGCCTCCACGCCCTGCACGGCCGCGAGGCGCGCCGCCAGCGCGCGCGGGAAGCCGCGGTCGGCGACGGCGCGCACCTCCACGTCGGCCCAGCCGTGCACGCCGCGCGCCCAGCCGGCGTAGGTGCGCAGCAGCGCGTCGTTCACCAGCAGCACGGCGCCCAGCAGGGCGATGCCGGCGGCCACCCCCAGCAGCATCAGCGCGACGCGGCCGGGCCGGCGGCGCCAGTAACCGAGCGTCAGGAGGAGCAGCGCTCGGTGGTGCCGCATCTCAGGCGGGCTCCAGCCGCCCGCCGCTAAGGCGGAAGGCGCGGTCGGCGTAGGCCGCCGCGCGCACGTCGTGGGTGGCGAGCAGGACGGTGAGGCCCGCCTCGTCGACGAGCTCGGAGAGCAGCCGCATGACCTCGTCGGCGGCCACCGAGTCGAGACCGGCGGTGGGCTCGTCGGCGAGGAGCAGGCGCGGCTCGTTCACCAGCGCGCGCGCCACGCACAGGCGCTGGCGCTCGCCGAGGCTGAGCTCGGCGGGTAGCTCGGCGCCGCGGCCCGCGATGCCGAGCCGCTCGACGAGGCGCTCGGCGCGCGCCAGGGCCGCGTGACGCTGGGCGCCCGCCAGCAGCAGCGGCAGGGCCACGTTCTCGGCGGCGTTCAGGGTGGGGATCAGGTCGTGGTGCTGGAACAGCATGCCGACGCGCGTGAGGCGCAGCTCGGCGAGCCGCGCGTCGTCGAGCGCGCCCAGGTCGGCGCCGTCGAGCAGCACGCGCCCCGCCACCGGGCGCTGCAGGCCGGCGGCCAGCTCCAGGACGGTGGTCTTGCCCGCGCCGGAGGCGCCGGTGAGCGCCACGAAGGCGCCCGGCTCGAGGGCGAGGTCGACGGCGTCGAGCACCGTGCGCAGCGCGCCGCGGCGCAGGTAGCCCTGGCTCACGCCGCGCAGCTCCAGCCGGCTGCCGGCCGGGCGCGGCCCGGGCGCCGGGCGCGGCGCGGCGGCGTGGCTCAACTCGCCTCCCGCCGCTGGCGCGCCGCCAGCTCCGCCTCGCAATGGTCGAGCCAGCGCAGGTCGGCCTCGCAGTGGAAGATCGCGGCCTCGAGGAGCAGGCGCTCGACCTCGAGGCGCTCGCGGTCCTGAGCGGCCGCCGCGCCGCGCTCGCGCGCCAGGCGCTGCTTGGAGCGGGTGAGCGTACGCATGTGCTCGGAGTAGGTCTGGCGGTAGGCGGCCAGCAGCTCGCGCAGCTCGGTCACCGGGCGGTCGGCCATCACCGCCAGGCGGATGAACAGCTCGTCGCGCAGCGGGCGCACGCGCGCGTCGGCGTGGGCCAGCCACTCCTCCAGCGCCGCGCGGCCGCGCTCGGTGACGTCGTAGACCTTGCGTTCGGGGGCGTTCTCCTCGCGCTCGACGGTGTAGCTCACGAGCCCGTCGGCGGCCAGCCGCTCGAGCGACTGGTAGATCTGGCCGTGGTTCAGCTCCCAGAAGCCGCCGGTGAGCTGGTCGAAGGTGCGCTTCAGCTCGTAGCCGTGCTGGGCCTGGCGGGCCAGCAGCCCCAGTAGGCCGTACTTGACCGACATCGTGGCGCGAGGATAGCACGGCGCACCCGGCCCCGAAGGCGCGGTAGGATCGCCCGCAGAAGGAGCACCGATGTCCGACACCGTCACCCCCCAGAAGCCCCGTCGTAGCGCGGTCGTGACCCAGGGCGCCGAGCGCGCCCCCAACCGCGCCATGCTACGCGCGGTCGGCTTCGACGACGCCGACTTCGACAAGCCCATCGTGGGCATCGCCAACGGCCACAGCACCATCACGCCCTGCAACGCCGGGCTAGGCCAGCTGGCCGCCGCCGCCGAGGCGGCGGTGCGCGCGGCGGGCGGCATGCCACAGACCTTCGGCACCATCACGGTGTCCGACGGCATCTCGATGGGCACCGAGGGGATGAAGCTGAGCCTCGTGTCGCGCGAGGTGATCGCCGACAGCATCGAGACGGTCGGGCGCGGCCAGTCGATGGACGGCATGCTGGCCGTGGGCGGCTGCGACAAGAACATGCCGGGCGCGATGATCGCGCTGGCGCGCCTCGACGTGCCGAGCGTGTTCGTCTACGGCGGCACCATCAAGCCGGGCAAGCTCGACGGCGAGGACCTCACCATCGTCAGCGTGTTCGAGGCGGTGGGCGCGCACGCCGCGGGCCGCATCGCGCTGGAGCGCTTCCGCGACGTCGAGGCGCACGCCTGCCCCGGGGCGGGCTCGTGCGGCGGCATGTACACCGCCAACACCATGTCGGCGGCCATCGAGGCGCTGGGGATGAGCCTCCCATACTCGAGCACCATGGCCGCGGTCGACGACGAGAAGCGCGTCAGCGCCGAGGAGAGCGCGCGCGCCCTGGTGCGGCTCATCGAGCTCGACCTGACGCCGCGGCGCATCATGACGCGCGCGGCGTTCGAGAACGCCATCCGCGTGGTGATGGCGGTGGGCGGCAGCACCAACGCCGTGCTGCACCTGCTGGCCATCGCCCACGCCGCCGACGTGCCGCTCACCCTCGACGACTTCGAGGAGCTGCGCCGCACCACGCCCGTGCTCTGCGACCTCAAGCCCTCCGGGCGCTACGTCGCCACCGACCTGCACGCCGTGGGCGGCGTGCCGCTGGTGATGCGCATGCTGCTCGACGCCGGCCTGCTGCACGGCGACTGCCTGACGGTCACCGGCCGCACCGTGGCCGAGAACCTGGCCGCGGTGAGCGGCACGCCGCCCGCCGGCCAGGACGTGGTGCGGCCGCTGAGCGAGCCGCTCTACCCCGTGGGGCACCTCAACGTGCTGCGCGGCAACCTCGCCCCCGAGGGCGCCGTGGCCAAGACCACCGGCCTCGACGCGCCCCGCATCACGGGGCCGGCGCGCGTGTTCGACGGCGAGGAGGAATGCCTGGCCGCCATCCTGGCCGGGAAGGTGCAGGCCGGCGACGTGGTGGTGGTGCGCTACGAGGGGCCGCGCGGCGGGCCCGGCATGCGCGAGATGCTCTCCCCCACCAGCGCCCTGGTGGGCCAGGGGCTGGGCAGCACCGTGGGCCTGATCACCGACGGGCGCTTCTCGGGCGGCAGCCACGGCCTGGTGGTGGGGCACGTGGCCCCCGAGGCGGCGGTCGGCGGCCCGATCGCGCTGCTGCAGGACGGCGACCTGGTCACCATCGACGCCGCCCGCAACCTGCTCCAGGTGGAGCTCGACGACGCGGAGCTGGAGCGGCGCCGCGCCGCCTGGAGCCCGCCCGAGCCGCGCTACCGCCGCGGGGTGCTGGCCAAGTACGCCGCGCAGGTGTCCAGCGCCGCCGAGGGCGCGGTAACCGACTGAACCACCGGCCCGGCCTACGATGCCGCTGACGCGGTGCGCGGACGCGGGGCCGGCGCGGCCGCGCCCCACTGATTGGAGGCAGCGATGCCCAGCTTGAGAGTGACCGTCTGGAACGAGTACCTCCACGAGCTCGAGAACGAGACGGTGGCCAGCATCTACCCCGAGGGGATCCACGCCACCATCGCGGCGGCCGTGGCCGAGCGCAGCGGCGCCAGCGTGCGCACCGCCACCCTGCGCCAGGACGCCGACCACGGCCTGGCGCCGGCGGTGCTCGACGACACCGACGTGCTGGTGTGGTGGGGCCACAAGGCGCACGGCGAGGTGAGCGACGAGGTCGTGACGCGCGTGCACCAGGCGGTGCTCGGCGGCATGGGCCTGGTGGTGCTGCACTCGGGCCACAACGCCAAGGTGTTCCACCGCCTGATGGGCACCAACTGCTCGCTGAAGTGGCGCGAGGCCGACGAGAAGGAGCGCGTGTGGAACCTGGCCCCGGGGCACCCCATCATGCAGGGCGTGCCCGACCACTTCGAGCTGCCACAGGAGGAGATGTACGGCGAGCGCTTCGACGTGCCCGAGCCCGACGAGCTGCTGGCCATCTCCTGGTTCCAGGGCGGCGAGGTGTTCCGCAGCCTGTGCGTCTGGCAGCGCGGCCACGGCAAGGTCGTCTACTTCCGGCCCGGCCACGAGACCTACCCCACCTACCACGACGCCAACGTCCAGACCATCATCGCCAACGCGGTGACCTACGTGGCGCCGCGCCTGCGGCGCTCCACCGCCGGCTGCCCCATGACCGAGCCGCTCGAGAGCGTGCCGAACTGGGGCAAGGAGCACGTGCTGGAGCAGGGGGAACGGTGAGCCGACCGCTGAAGGCCGCCATCATCGGCGCCGGCGGCATCTCGCAGTCCCACTTCGACGGCTACCGCGCCGCCGGCGTGGAGGTCGTGGCCATCTCCGACGTCGACGCCGCCGCGCTGGCGCGGCGCCTCGGCGAGTGGGGGCTGGAGCGCGGCTACACCGACAACGCGCAGCTGTTCGAGGCGGGCGGCTTCGACATGGTCAGCATCGCCGCCCCCACCGCCGTCCACCACCCGGCCACGCTGGCCGCGGCCGCCGCCGGGGTGCACGTGCTGGTCGAGAAGCCGCTGGCGCTCGACCTGACGCTGGCCGACGAGATGATCGAGGCCTGCAAGCGCGCCGGGGTGATCCTGATGGTCAACCACCAGCTGCGCTCCAGCGGGCCCGCGTCCAAGGCGCGCGAGCTGATCCAGGCCGGCGCCATCGGGCGCGTCACCCAGGTGCGGCTGCGCCAGGCGCACGACTGGGGCGGGCTGCTGACGGTGCGCCCCACCTTCGCCAAGCGCTCCACCTCGGGCGGCGGCACGCTGCTGGACAACGGCACCCACCTCGCCGACCTGGCGCGCTTCTTCGGCGGGCGCGTCGACGAGGTCTACGCCCGCATCGCCACCCTGAAGTACGACGTCGAGGTAGAGGACACCGCCCACGCCAGCCTGGCGTACGACGACGGAGCGCTGGGCGTGATCGAGACCTCCTGGACCGCCACCGGCTGGGAGGAGGGCTTCTGGGTCTACGGCACCGAGGGCGCGCTCGAGTGCACCAACCGCTACGGCCCGAGCTACCTGCGGCACGCCTTCCGCGCCTCGCCAGGCAGCAACTGGGACCAGACCGACGTGGCCACCTACCAGTTCACCGGCGCCAGCGCCCACGTGCGCCACGTGATGGCGTTCGTGCAGGCGGTGCGCGGCGAGGCGCCGGTGGTGTGCACCGGCGAGGACGGCCGCGAGGCGGTGCGCCTGATCCTCACCGCCTACGAGAGCGCGGCGCGCAACGCCCCGGTCAAGACCGCCAGCGTCACGGAGGGCAGCGCGGCATGACCTTCGAGCGCTTCCGGGCCATGGTCGAGGAGATGGTGGCCGAGGTGCCCGACGAGTTCCTGCGCGGGCTCCAGGGGGTGCACGTGCTGCCGGAGGAGCGCCTGGAGGAGGGGTACGAGGACGTGTTCCGCCTGGGCGAGTACCTCGACCCGGGGCCGGAGGCGTTCCTCGGCGCCGGCGAGGGGCTGGGGCGCCACATCGCGCTCTACCACGGCTCCTTCGCCGCCATCGCGGCGGCCGAGCCCGGCTTCGACTGGGAGGAGGAGGCGTGGGAGACGCTCACCCACGAGCTGCGCCACCACGTCGAGTCGTTGGCGGGCGAGGACTTCCTGGTGCAGGACGACGAGCTGCGGGCCGAGTCGTTCCCGCGGCGCCGCGACTGAGGGCGCCTAGCCCGCGCCCGTCGACGTGCGGGTCGCTACCGTCCACCAGCCCGGCTGGCTCGCCGCCAGCGCCTCGGCCGCCCGCGCCGCGGCCGCCGCGTCGACCGCCACCCCGAAGCAGGTGGAGCCGCTGCCCGACATCAGCACGCCCGTGAGCCCCGCCTCGCGCAGCGCCCCCAGCACCTGGCGCAGCTCGGGGTGGCGCCTGAGCACCCCCGGCTGCAGGCCGTTCGACCAGCCCGGGTCGGTGCCGCGCGCCAGGCGCTCCAGCGCCCGCTCGGGCCGCAGCCGCGGGGTGTAGCCCACCAGCTCGCGGTAGGCGTCGGCGGCCGCGAGCGCCAGGCCCGGGTTCACCAGCACCAGGTGCAGCTCGGGCAGCTCGAAGGGCGTGAGGCGCTCGCCGCGCCCGCGCGCCACGGCCGCCGGATGGCCGCTCAGGAAGAACGGCACGTCGGAGCCGAGCTCGAGCGCGAGCCGCTCCAGGTCGAGCGCCGCGTCCGCGTCTCCCACCGGTAGCGCGCGCGCCAGCAGGCGGAGCACGGCGGCGGCGTCGGAGGAGCCGCCCCCCAGGCCGGCCGCCACGGGCACGCGCTTCACCAGCTCGAGCCGCACCCCCGGCAGCGCCGCCGGCTGCAGCCGCCGCGCCGCGGCGTAGGCCTCGAGGTACGCGCGCGCCGCCCGGTGCGCCAGGTTGCGCTCGTCCGCCGGCAGCCCCTCGCCCCCCGGGACCTCGCCGCTCACCGTGAGCCTCACGCCCGCCTCGCCCCCGGGCTCCAGGTCCAGGCGCACCTCGTCGGCCAGCGCGAGGCGCGCCATCAGGGTCTCCACCTCGTGGAAGCCGTCGCCGCGCCGGGTGAGCACCGCCAGCCCCAGGTTGACCTTGGCGGGCGCGGGCGCGGTCAGCGCCGTCGCCGGCGTCACGCCGCGCCCCCGCCGTGCGCCGCCGGCCGCGCCAGCTCACGGCGCCACACCCCGAGCAGCGCCTCCATCAGCGCCAGGTCGGCCGGCGCCGTGAGCTTGGCCAGCAGCGGGCTCCCCTCGACCAGCGTCACCGTCACGCCCAGGCGCCTGACGAGCGCCGCGTCGTCGGTGGCCGCGACGCCCTCCTCGAGCGCGCGCTCGTGCGCCGCCAGCAGCAGCTCGCGGCGGAATCCCTGCGGCGTCTGCACCAGCCGCAGGCCCTCGCGCGGCAGCACCGCCCCGCTGGCTGCCTCGACCACCGTGTCGGCGGGGCCTAGCGCCGCGCTGGCGGCGCCGCTGGCCGCCACGGCGGCCAGCACGCGCGCCACCACCTCCGGGGTCGCGAACGGCCGCGCCACGTCGTGGACCAGCACCACCTCGCTGGTGGCGTGGCGCAGCAGGGCGTGGACCGTGGCCTGGCGGCTGGCGGCGCCCGCCACCACCCGCGCGCCCGGCAGCAGCCTGCTCGCCTCCTCGAGGCGGTCGTGCGGCACGGCCACCACCACCTCGTCGACGTGCGGCGCCAGCGCCTCGGCCGCCAGCTCCAGCAGCGTGGCGCCGCCCAGGCGCACGAACGCCTTGGGGCCGAGCCCCAGGCGCTCGCCGGCGCCCGCCGCGGCGAGCAGCGCGGCGCGCCTCACGCCTCGGCCTTCCAGCGCGGCGAGCGCTGGTTGGGGACGCCCAGCTGGTCGAGCACCCGCGCCGTGATGCCGCCCACCAGCTCGCGGATGGTGGCGGGCCGGTGGTAGAAGCCGGGCGCGGCGGGCAGGATCACGGCGCCGGCGTCGTGGGCGGCGAGCATGTTGGCGAGCATCGGCCGCGAGTACGGCGCCTCGCGCACCACCAGCACCAGGGGGCGGCGCTCCTTGAGCGTCACGTGCGCGGCGCGCGTGAGCAGGCTGTCGGCGAAGCCCTGGGCCACCTTGGCCAAGGTGCCCGCGCTGCACGGCACCACCGCCATGCCGTCGAACGGGAAGCTGCCCGAGGCGATGTCGGCGCCCAGGTCCGTGTCCTTGTAGGCGCGGGTGGCGAGCGCCTCGAGGTCGAGCAGCGACCCCTCCAGCTCGGTCGGCAGCACCTGCTTGGCGCCGGCCGTCACGACGAGGCGCGTCTCGACCCCGAGCGCCTTGAGCGTCTCGAGCAGGTCCACGGCGTAGACCAGGCCGCTGGCGCCGCTCACCCCCACCACCAGGCGCCTAGGGCGCGACCGCTCGGTACCGTCCACGTGGTTCACGCCGTAAAGGGTACCCCGCCCGCGCCGCCGTATACTCGCCGGGATGCAGAGCGACGCCTTGAGACACGACCAGCGCCGCGCGCGCCGGCCCCAGACGGACCGGCGCCTCGCACGCAGCCGCACCGACCGCAAGGTCGCCGGCGTGTGCGGCGGTATCGCCGCCTTCGTGGGCACGTCGAGCGGGACCGTGCGGCTGCTCTACGCCCTCACGGTCCCGCTCTCCATCGGCATCACCGCCGCGGGTTACCTGTTGCTGTGGCTCCTGATCCCGGCGGACGCCGCGGGGGTCAGAGAAGCAGCCTGACCGGCGACTCCAGCAGCTCCGCCACGCGCGCCATCAGCGCCGCGCCGCGCTCCAGCGGCACGTCGCCGGTGAGCGTCAGCGTGCTGCGGTGCGTGCCGCGCTGCGTGTCGTAGAGCACGCGGCCCAGCGTCACGGCCGGCACGTCGAGGTCGAGCAGCGCCTCGTCGAGGTCGAAGCCGGTGAGGTCGACCGCCACCAGCCCCAGCTCGTCCTCTTCCGTGCCCGGGTGGCTCAGCTCCGTCACCAGCTCGGCGAACGGCCGCTGCGTCGCGCCGTCCACGCGCCGGAGCAGCAGGCCGCCCTCCAGCTCCGCGAGCGCGACCTGGCCCGTGGTCCAGCCCTGCTCGGCGGCCGCCTTGGCCACCGCGCGCAGCAGGAACGGCGCGGGCGCCACCGGCTCGTCGCGGCCGAGCTCGAGCCCGGCGGCGAGCTGCGCGGCCGCCAGCGCGCTGAGGTCGACGTGGCGCCGGAACACCGTGCCCGAGCGCGCCAGGGGCAGCTCGCCGGCGCGCGCCGGCGGTGCCGGCGTGTCGGCGTCGAGGCTCCGCAGCGGCACGGGGCCGGCCGCGGCGCCGCCCGTGGCGCCGTCGCTGGCGCCGGCGGCCGCCGGGGAGTCGGCGACGTACGGCTCGTCCGCTTCGGCCACGAAGGCGTCCGGGGCGTCCGTGCTCGGCGCGCCCAGGTCGGGTAGCTCGGTGGCCGGCGCGTCGAGCGTGGGCGCGTCGGGCTCGAGCGCCTGCACGTCCTCGAGCGCCTCGAGCTCCTCCAGGGAGCTGGCGGTCTCGAGGTCGAGCACGTCGTCGGCGGGCTCGCTCGGCTCCTCCGCCGGCGGTTCGCTGGGCTCCTCCTCGGCGCCGTAGCCCACGCCGCCGGCGCCGAAGGGCGTCCCCTGGGCGCCGTAGCCGTCGACGGTCTCGAACCAGGCGCCGCCCGCGGTGTCAGCGGGGGCGTCGGTGAGGGCGGCGTCGGTGGCCTCGGCCTCCGCGGCGGGTGCAGCGGCGTCAGCGGCCGCGTCGGCGTCGCCGGCGAAGAGGTCGGGCAGCTCGCCGGCCTCCAGGTCGTCGCTGGGTGCGTCGCCGCCCAGGCGCAGCTCCTCGCCGCCCCACGCGGTGCCACCCGCCTGGCCGTCGGACTGGCCGCCGTAGGCGTCGCCGCCGTCGTCCAGGTCGAACGAGCCGCCCAGGGGGCGCTCGAAGAGGTCGCCCGCGGTCTCGAGGGGCTCGAGCGGGGGCACGCTCTCGGTCGGCGCCTCCGGCGCGGCGTCGAGGTCGTCGTCGGCTACCAGCAGGGCGTCGTCGACGTCGTCGACGTCACCGAAGCCACCCGCGTCGGGGGCGGTGTGGGCCGGGGCCGTGAACGGCTCGGGCGCCGGCTCGGGCGCCAGCACCGGGGGCAGCGCGGTCGCGGCCTCGGGCTCCGGCTCGTCGGTGCCGTCGTCGAAGAGGAAGATGTCGTCGGAGAGGACCTCGTCGGTGTCGTCGGTGTCGTCGAGCGCGTCGGCCAGCGGCGCCTCGGGCGCACCCCAGACCGGGGCCGCCTCGGGCGCTGGCGCCTCG
>JAAYYF010000068.1 GCA_012515535.1 Deinococcales bacterium | reverse complement strand
GTCACGAAGGCGGCGATGGCGCGCCGCAGGCTCAGCTCGGCGCCCTCGCGGTCGTAGGCGTCGGTGGCCCAGGGCATCCAGGGCTTCAGCTCGGCGAGCGATTCCGTGACCGCCTCGACGATGGGGTCCACGTGCTCCACGGCAGGCGCTCTCAGCTCGACCAGCTCGCCCCTCACGAGGGCGGGGACGTCGGGTATCGGGGGCATCTCCATCCTTCCGGGCCGCGTGCGGCGTGGCAGCCAGGATAGCCGGGGGGCGCCGGGCGGGGCTAGCGTGCGTCGCTCGCGCCAGCCGAGCCGCCGCCCGCGCTGTGTTAAGGATTCTTGACATGTTGTCCGTTGCGCTTTACATTGACCCCATGTCGAGCTTCTCTTACGTCCGCGACGCGATGGGCTACAAGGAGCGCTCCACCTGGATCGAGCTGGTGGTGGCGGTGGGCGTGTTCCTCTGGTACCTCGCGGCGATCTCGGGCCGCGTGCGGGGCACGCCCATCGCCGACGTGGCCTTCCAGGGCCCCATGATCCGCGCCACCCTCCTCTCCATCGTCGCCACCATCGTGCTGCACTTCGCCTACGCCATCGTGGTGGGCAGCCGCGACACCCAGGAGGACCAGCGCGACCGGCAGGTGGCGCGCTTCGGCGACTGGGTAGGCATGTGGCCGCTGGTGTTCGGCGCCGGCACCGCGCTGGTCCTCGCCATGCTCGAGCTCGACCACTTCTGGGTCGCCAACGCCATCTACGGGGGCTTCGTGGTGTCGTCGGTCACCACCTCGGTAGCCCGGCTCGTGGCCTACCAGCGCGGGCTGAGCCTGGCGTGACCGCCAAGCCCACCAAGGTCACCAACGAGGTCCGTGCGCTGCGCTTCCGCCACGGCGAGATGACGCAGGCGGAGCTCGCCGAGCGCGTCGGCGTCACGCGCCAGACGATCATCGCCATCGAGCAGGGGCGCTACTCCCCGTCCCTGGAGGTGGCCTTCAGGATCGCCCGCGTGTTCGGGGTGCCGCTGGAGGAGGCGTTCCAGTACCCGGAGGACCGCGGGTGACCGAGCGCCCCGTGCGGGTGCGCCCGGGCGCGGCCTAGACTCAGGCATGACCGACGGCCGCGACCGACGGCCCGCCCCCGCGCACCGGGGGCGGGGCGTCGCCTCCAACCCCACGAGCCGCTTCGCCGAGCTCGAGGTGGAGCTCGATCCCACCGAGCTCGAGGAGGGCGACCTGCGGGCGCGCACCCGCTACCTCGACGACACCTCGCGCGGCGTCATCACCACCAACACGAGCCCCGACGTGGGCTTCGGCGCGAGCCTCAACCCGTACCGCGGCTGCGAGCACGGCTGCGCCTACTGCTACGCGCGTCCTACCCACGAGTACCTCGGCCTGTCGGCGGGCCTCGACTTCGAGCGCGTGATCCTGGTGAAGCGCCACGCCGCCGCGCTGCTCGAGGCCGAGCTGCGGCGCCCCGCGTGGCGGCCCCGGATGCTGATGCTGTCGGGCGTCACCGACCCGTACCAGCCGGTCGAGCGCCGCCTCGGCCTCACGCGCGCCTGCCTCGAGGTGTTGGCGCGCTTCCGCAACCCGGTGGGCGTGATCACCAAGAACGCCCTCGTGACGCGCGACCTCGACCTGCTCCGGGAGCTCGCCGCCTGGGGCGGGGTGCGGGTGACGCTCTCGATCACCACGCTCGACGAGGAGCTGCGCGCCCGGCTGGAGCCACGCACCTCCACCGTGGCGAACCGCCTGCGGGCCATCGAGACGCTGGCGGACGCCGGCGTGCCGGTGGGCGTGAACGTGGCGCCCATCCTGCCGGGCCTCACCGACGCCGAGGTGCCGCGCATCGTCCAGGCCGCGGCCGACGCCGGCGCCAGCCACGCGGGCTACACCATGCTGCGCCTCCCGGGCCAGGTGGGGCCGCTGTTCGAGGAGTGGCTCGAGCGTCACGCGCCGCTGCGCAAGCAGCGGGTGCTGAACCGCACGCGCGACGTCCACGAGGGCGCCCTCGACGACGGGCGCTTCGGCCGCCGCATGCGCGGCGCCGGCCTCTACGCCGAGCAGGTGCGCGCGCTGTTCCACCGGGCGCGCGAGCGCGCCGGCATCCCGCGGCGCGTGCCGCCGTTGACCACGGACGAGTTCCGCGTGCCCGGGGGCGCGGTGCAGGGCTCGCTGTTCGGCTGAAGCGTCGCCCCCTCCGCCGCGGCCGCCCCTACCTCAGCCGGACCAGCCCCAGCCCGGCACCTCGGCGGCCTGCTCGATCCAGGCGCGCATCTCGGGGGTGTCCACCTCGTCCACCGACCTGAGCTTCACGTACCGGCCGCGGCCGCTGTCGCCGAGGGGCGGCGGGGTGGCGAAGTCGGCGCCCGCCAGGAAGACCACGTTCACGGAGACGTCGTAGGCCACCATCTCGATGGCCCAGCCG
The DNA here is from genome assembly GCA_012515535.1 of Deinococcales bacterium. GTDB lineage: Bacteria > Deinococcota > Deinococci > Deinococcales > Trueperaceae > JAAYYF01. Next base: position 12,990 of record JAAYYF010000068.1, on the reverse strand, counting down.
ATCGCCGGCGACCCGTAGTACGCCTTCTTCCACTTGAGGGCGTAGCGCGGGTCGGGGAACGCCTCGCGGACGAGGGCGTCGACCCGCTCGACGATGGGCTGCAGCGCCGGCACGAGGCCCTGCCTCCACTCCTCGAGCGGCTGGTGGTCGGTGCTGGGCTCGGGAGGCTTGCGGGTCGTACCTGCGTTTCGGGTCTTGGCCATCGTTCGTCCTCCTGCGACGGATGATGCCCCACCCGCCACTGGCGCGCAACCGCCGCGGCGCCGCGCGCCAGCGGCCTGGGCGGGCCCGACGTCGCCCCGAAGCCGCCCGGCGCGCCGCCGGCGGCGCGCCGGGCTCAGGCAGCGAGGCTAGTCGGCCCCCTGGAGCGTCTCCAGAACGAGCTGCGAGCCCACCACGCGCTCGACCACGAACCCGGCCTCGACCGCGATGGCGGTGTCCGGGTCGTGGACGAGGTCGAAGCTGGTCTGGTGGGTCAGCACGCCGGCGAAGGCGCCGCGGACGCGCAGGGTCACGTCGTCCACCACCTCCACGGCCGTCAGGCTCAGGGCGCCGTCGGTCAGCGCGTAGAAGTCGTCGTAGCTCGAGCCGTTGGGGAAGTACTTGATCTCGACCTGGTCGGGGTCGGAAAGCTCGAGGGTCGTGGGGTCGAGCGGGAACTGCAGCGTGACGTCGTGCGGCCCCGCGGCCCCGCTCGCGTCGTGGTGGAAGGTCAGCACGACCCAGAGGGTGGGAGGCGTCAGCACGATGCCGCCCAGGGTCATCCCTTCGACGAGCTTGTGCGTAGCCGTGTGCTGCTCGGTGCCCGCGACGCGCTCGAGGAGCGCGCGCTGCTGCGCGTCCTCGACGCCGTCGGCGACGTCCGCGGCGACCAGGGTGCCGAAGGTGCGCAGCAGGCGCTCCTCGCCGTCGATCACGGCCGTGAGGGTGCCCGTCTCGAACCACGCGCCCTCGGCCAGCGCGAGCGAGGACAGCAGGGTTACGACGACGCCGAGCAGGGTACGAGATCGTGACATGCGTCAACGATAGCCCGCTCGGCGATGGCGGGCGGGGTAGCGCCAGCTGCCTCGCCGACACCCCCCGCCGCCTCGGCTAACCGGCGCGGTGTGAACCGCGGGCCGGCGCCGCCCCGCCGCTTGCCCATACTTAGCCCGGAGGCCGGCATGGCGCGAACGCCAACCCTCATCGCTCTCGTCAGCATCCATGGGCTGATCCGGGGGCACAACCTCGAGCTCGGGCGCAACGCCGACACCGGCGGGCAGACCAAGTACGTCGTCGAGCTCGCCGCCGAGCTCGGCCAGTGCACGGGCGTGGAGCGCGTCGACCTCCTCACCCGCCTGATCGACGACCCCGACTACGCCAGCGACTACGCGGCTCCGCTCGAGGAGTTCGGCGAAGGGGCACGTATCGTACGGCTCGGCTGCGGCCCTCAGGGCTACGTCCGCAAGGAGCTCCTCTACCCCCACCTCGACGAGTACGTCGAGCGCGCCGTCCGCTTCTACGAGGAGGCCGGCCGCCCGCCCGACGTGGTGCACGGCCACTACGCCGACGGCGCCTACGTGGCCCAGCGGCTGGCCGCGCGCTTCTCCGTGCCGTTCCTCTACACCGGCCACTCGCTCGGGCGGAACAAGGTCGCGGCCTTGGCGAAGGCGGGCATGAGCGAGGAGGAGATGCGCGAGCAGTACGCCATGCCCACCCGCATCGCCATCGAGGAGGAGGCGCTGCGGACGGCCGACCTGGTGATCGCCTCGACGCGCTACGAGATCGAGACGGGCTACGAGCTCTACGACGCCCACCGCGAGGCGCGCTACCGCGTGGTGCCGCCCGGCATCGACCTGGAGCGCTTCTACCCCTACTACTACGAGGACGACCCGAGCTTCACCCGCGACGAGGCGCAGCTGCAGGCGGCGCACCGCATGCGCCGCGAGATCGCGCGCTTCGTGACCCACCCCGAGAAGCCCATCATCCTCGCCATCAGCCGCCCCGACCGCCGCAAGAACATCCCCAGCCTCATCGAGGCGTACGGCTCCGACGCCGAGCTGCAGTCGCTCGCCAACCTCGCGGTGTTCGCCGGCGTGCGCAAGGACATCGAGACGATGGACGACAACGAGCGGGCCGTGCTGACCGAGCTGCTGCTGCTGATGGACCGCTACGACCTCTACGGCAAGCTGGCGCTGCCCAAGAAGCACGACCCCGAGACCGACATCCCCGAGCTCTACCGCATCGCGGCGCGCCGGCGCGGCGTGTTCATCAACCCGGCGCTGGTCGAGAACTTCGGCATCACCCTCATCGAGGCGGCGGCCTGCGGACTGCCCATCGTCTCCACCAACTTCGGCGGCCCCAACGACATCGTGCGCAACTGCAACAACGGCATCCTCGTCGACTCGAACGACCAGGCCGAGATCCGGCGCGCGCTCAAGACCCTGCTGGTCGACGAGGAGCTGTGGCAGCGCTACTCGCAGAACGGCGTGCTCGGCGCGCGCCGGCACTACGCCTGGTCGGCGCACTGCGCCGTCTACGAGGAGCCGCTCGAGAAGGCGCGCGATGCCGGCTAACCGGCGCGCGAGCTGGCCGCCAGGCTGGCTGCTGATCAGCGACATCGACGGCACGCTCACGGGCGACGACGCGGCGCTCGAGCTCCTGATGCGGCGCCTGGCGGCGCGTCACGCGGAGGTGGCGTTCGGGGTGGCCTCGGGGCGCTCGCCGGCGCTGGTGCAGGCGGCGGTCGACCGCTACGGGCTGAACGAGCCCGACCTGGTGATCGCTAGCGTCGGCACGGAGATGATGGGCCCCGCCGGCCTCGGCGAGCGCTACCGCGACCGCATCGGCGCTGGCTGGGACCGCGCCGCCGTGGTGAGCGCGCTGGCGGCGGTGCCCGGCCTGGAGCCGCAGGCGCCGCCGGGCCAGGGGCCGTTCAAGGTGAGCTACCACGCGCCGCGCGAGGCGCTGCCGCTCGCCCGCGCGGCCCTCGCGGACGCCGGCGTGGCGGCCAAGCTCGTGCACTCGGGCGGCGCCTTCCTCGACGTGATCCCGACCCGCGCCTCCAAGGGCGCGGCGGTGCGCTTCGCGGCCGCCGCGCTGGGCGTGCCGCTGACGCGGGTGGTGGTGGCGGGCGACACCGGCAACGACGCCGACATGCTGACCTGCGGCGCCCGCGCCATCGTGGTCGCCAACCACGACCCGGAGCTCGAGCCGGTGCTGGCGGGCGCCGACGTCTACCGCGCGCGCGGGCGGCACGCGGCGGGCGTGCTCGAGGGCCTCGAGGCCTTCGGGGTGCTGTGAAGCCGGGGCCCGGACGTAGGCGCGCCGCCTCGCGGGGACCGCGGCTCGGCCTCAGCCGCCCGCCGACACCGGCGGCGCCGCCTCGACGCGCGCCGGCACGTTGGCGAACCTCTCGTCGTGCGGGTCGTAGAGGAAGCCCGCCTCGAGCAGCCGCTTGATCTCGGCGATGCCCTCGGGCACCGTGCGGCTGATGCGGAACCCCAGGCGCTGCGCGATCTTCTCGAAGGTCACGCGGTAGTCGCGCGGGTCCTCCTGCTTCTCCACGTAGCGGACGCGGCCGTCCGGCACCTGCGCGAGGATCAGCTCGACGAGCGTGCCCTTGCGGTAGTTCTCGGCGTCGTCGCCGACGTTGAAGACGTCGAAGGCGACGGCCTCGAGCGGCGCCTGCAGCACCGCCACCACCGAGCGCGCCAGGTCGCGGACGTGGCAGTACGGCCGCCAGAACTGCTCGCCGAACACCACCAGCTCGCGGCCGAGCACGAGCTCGCGCGTGAACTCGTTGACGGTGAGGTCGAAGCGCATGCGCGGCGAGGCGCCGTACACGGTGGAGAAGCGCAGGCTGGTGGGCGCGCACTGGTTCGTGCGCGGCTGCGCCAGCAGGTAGCGCTCGACCGCGACCTTGGTCTCGGCGTAGAGCGACACGGGCCTGAGCTCGGAGCTCTCGTCGACGAAGGCGTCCGGGTCGCGCATGCGGCCGTAGTTGGAGCAGGTGGAGGCGAACACGAAGCGCTCGACGCCGGCGGCCTCCGCCGCCTGGTACAGCGCCTTGCTGGCCTCCTCGTTGACGGCGCGGGCGAGCTCGGGCTCGCGCGCGCAGGCCGGGTCGCCGACGATCGCCGCTAGGTGGACGACCGCGAAGCAGCCGCGCAGGGCGTCGCGCACCGCGGCGGCGTCCCTCACGTCCGCCTTCACGAACTCGAAGCGCTCCTGGTCGAGGAGCCCGAGCAGCGACTCGCCGCCGAAACGCAGGTCGTCGAGGACGCGCACGTGGTAGCCGCCCGCGAGCAGCTGCCGGACCAGCACGGAGCCGATGTAGCCGGCACCGCCGGTCACGAGAACGGTGGGCGCAGGCGGGAGGGTCGATGATGGCATAGAGGCTCCTCTACCTTCCTTCGGTGGGCGCGGCGCGCCCGGGCGGGCCGGCGGTGGGGTACGGACGCGAGCCGCCGGGAGCCGCTCGCGAGCGCCGCGGCCGCGACGCCAGGTGCGCGGACCACGAGCGCCCGTCGGCCCGACGTGACCGTCCGGGTGCGTGAGCGAGCGATCTCTCCAACCGTGCCCCAATCATGCGACGCACGCGCCGGGGGCCCGCGTACGGCGTCACACGGGCGACGCGGCGCCGGCCGGTGCCGCGCCCATCACGGCCGCGAGCTCGCCGGCCACGTGCCGCCCGATGGCCAAGGAGGCGGTGGCGGCGGGCGAGGGGGCGTTCAGCACGTGCAGCGCCCGGCGCGAGGCGAGGAACACGAAGTCGTCGACGAGCGTGCCGTCGGGGCGCAGCGCCTGCGCGCGCACGCCCGCCCCGTGGCGCTCGACGTCCGCCTCGCGCACCTCGGGGACGAGCTTCCGCAGCGAGCGCACGAAGGCGCCCTTGCTGAGCGAGCGGTAGGCCTCGAACAGGCCGGCTCGCCAGTGCTCGCGCGCCATGCGCCACAGCCCCGGGAACGCCAGGGCGTCGGCGAGCTCGGCCGGGTCGAGCCGGCCCCAGGAGTACCCCTCGCGCGCGAACGCCAGCACCGCGTTCGGGCCCGCCTCCACCTCGCCGTCCACGGTGCGCGTGAGGTGCACCCCCAGGAACGGGAAGCGCGGGTCCGGCACCGGGTAGATGGCGCTCCGCACGAGCCCGCGGCGCTGGGGCGCGAGGCGGTAGTACTCGCCGCGGAACGGCACGATGCGCACCTCGGGTCGCTCGCCCGCGGCACGTGCAAGCGCGTCGGAGTGGAGCCCGGCGCAGTTGACCAGGTAGCGCGCGGTGAGCGGCCCGGTCGTGGTCTCGAGCCGCAGGCGCTGCGCCTCCTCCTCGACGGCCACGACCCGGCTCCCGAGCCGTAGCGCGACGCCGTGCGCGGTCGCCAGCCGCGCCATGGTGCGGGCCACGAGCCCGAAGTCGGTGATGGCGGTGTTGGGCGACCAGACGGCGGCCACCCCGGCGGCGTGGGGCTCGAGGGCGCGCAGGCGGCGGGAGTCGATCAGCTCGAGGCCGGGCACGCCGTTCTCGATGCCCCGGCGGTGGAGCTCCTCCAGGCGCGGCACCTCGCTGTCGTCGGTGGCGACGATGACCTTGCCGCACCTGACGAACGGCAGCCCGTGCTCGGCGCAGAAGGCCTCGAGCCGCGCCGCCCCCTCCACCGCCAGCCGCGCGCGGAACGACCCGGGCCGGTAGTAGAGGCCCGAGTGCACCACGCCGCTGTTGTGCGAGCTCTGGTGCCGCGCCACCTCCGGCTCCTTGTCCAGCACGGCGAGCCGCAGCTCGGGGTGCGCTTCGCTCAGGGCGAGGGCGGTCGCCAGCCCGACGATGCCCGCGCCGGCGATCACGATGTCGAACTCCGGCCTGCTCAAGCGCACCTCCGTGACGCGGCGGGTCGGCCGAGGGTTCTCGCCCCTCGAGGCCCCGAGCCGAGCCGGGCCGCCCGCTCCCGGAGCGAGCCGGCGCCCTCGGCCCGGTCCAGGACCCACGGGGACGGGGTCCTGGCCGCGAACGCGCTAGCTAGGCCCTTAGCCTAGCTGGGTCGCCGCCGCCGCGGCCGTGACGCCGGGGCTTCCACGCCGCGGCCGAACACGGGAGCCGGGCAGCGCCACCGATGTAGTACGAATGGGTGCAGGAGGCCGAGATGGGAACCGAAGCGACGCCGAGCCACGTAGCGGTGCTGGTGCCGTCCGCACGGAGGGCCGCCGCCTACCTCGAGGCGTTCGGCTTCGCGGTCGGCGCCGCCGAGGCCTGGGACGAGGAGGGCACGCTCGAGGTCTACGTCGAGCGGGGGCGCTCCAACGCGCTGCTGCTGATGGAGGCGACCGGCCCGGGGCCGTACCGCGACGCGCTCGCGAGGCGCGGGCCGGGCCTGCATCACCTGGCGATCGACGTCCTCGACGTCGAGGCCTACGTCACCGCCTTGGCAGGCTCGGGGTGGCTGCTGCATCCCGCCAGCCTCCGCACGCTCGCGCGCTCGCGCACGGCGTTCCTGGCGCGCCCGGGCTTCCCCGCCCTGATCGAGGTGCAGGGCCGCGACGAGCTCGAGCCGGGCGAGCCGTTCGTCGCGCGCGTCTCGTTGCCGCTGGAGCCGGCGGCGGAGCGGCTGCTGCGGGCGGTCCAGCTGCACGGCATCGTCGCGGCGGCGCCGCCCGGCAGCGAGCCCAGCCTCAGCCTGGCCGGCCGCGAGGTGCCGGTGCGGGCGCTCGTCGAGGCCTGAGGGCGCCGGCCGCTGGCCGCCCGCGGCTCCCGCAGCGCGGCGGCCGCCGGGGCGCGCCGCGTCCGGACCGAGCCGCCCGCACCTACCCCCGCTAACCGACCTGGCTCTCGAACAGCTGCGCCCGGTCGAGGTAGCGCCGCAGGAGCAGCAGCATCACCAGGTCCACCATCACCAGCCCGGCCCCGATGGCCGAGATGACGGCGGTGCTGAAGAACAGCAGCCCGGTGACGTTGCCCGCGACCAGCACCAGCACCGGCAGCACCACGACGCCGCCGAGCTGGTAGGCGGCCTGGAAGGTGGCCACCCGCGCGCTGACGAACACGTTGAGGAAGATGGTGGCGAGGGCGAGCAGCGGGATGACCAGGAGCATCAGCGGCAACCAGTTCGGCGTCGGGAAGAACACGCGGCCCATCCACGGCCACGCCACCCCGTTGATGGTCAACGCCGTCAGCAGGAAGGTGCCCCACGCCAGGGCGGTGGCCGGCAGGAACGAGGCCAGCACCTTGGCGAGGAACAGGTCGCCCACGCTCACGGGGCTGAACAGCAGCGACTCGAGGGTGCCGCGCTCCTTCTCGCCGGCGAAGCTGTCGGCGCTGATGGTGCTGGCGGCCATCAGGGGGATGAGCAGGAAGAACGGCGCCAGCAGGTAGTTGGCCACGAGGAACGCGGCCTGCGCGCTCGGGTCGTCCAGCCGCGAGAGGGCGCCGCTCAAGCTGCCCGCCGGGACGCGCTCGAGCAGCTGCAGGAGCTCCTGTAGCTCGCCGCTGCTCCCGCCGAAGCGCAGGATCGCCCACACGAGGCCGCCCGGCAGGAGGACGCCCAGCATCACCGGCACCACCAGCATGGGCAGCAGCACCTGCAGGTTGGCGCCGATCGCGCGCACGTCCTTCCTGACGATGGCCCACACCGCGCGCTGCCGGCTCACGCGACCTTCTCCTCGCGGATGGCGAAGTAGAGCTCCTCGAGCCCCTGCTCCACGACGTGCGCACCGTAGACGTCGGCGCTGGCCACGAGCCGCCGCAGGAAGCCGGGCACCTCGGCGCGGTCGTCGAGGCGGAAGGTGAGCTTCCGCCGGCCATCGACCTGCGCGACCTCGAAAGCGCGCCCGTGGGCCTCGGCGGCGGCGGGCTCCAGGTCGGTGTCGACCTCGAGCAGCACCGCCTCGCGGTAGCGGGCCTTGAGCTCCGCCAGGGTGCCCTGCTCGATCAGGCGCCCGGCGTCGATGAACAGGTAGCGGTGGCAGACGGTCTCGAGCTGCTGCAGCAGGTGCGAGCAGATCAGGATCGTCGTGCCCCGCGTCCGGTTCAGGCGCCGGATGGTGGCCAGCACCGCGCGGGTGCCGTCGGGGTCGAGGCCGTTGGTGGGCTCGTCGAGGAACAGCACGCGCGGGTCGTGCAGCAGCGCCTTGGCGAACCCCAGCCGCTTGCGCATGCCGGTGCTGAAGGTGGCCACCCTGCGGTGCAGGTCGTCGCCGAGCCCCACCTCCTCGAGCAGGCTACGCGGCCGTGTCGGGTCGCTCACGCCGTAGAGGTCGGCGAAGAAGCGCAGGTTGTCGAGCGCCGAGAGGTGGCCGTAGAACTCCGCCGACTCGGTGAGCACGCCGCTGGCGGCCCGCACCGCGTCGCCGTCCACCAGCGGGTCGCGGCCGTCGACGCGGACGCCGCCCGCGTCCGGGCGCAGCAGGCCGTTGAAGAGCCGCACCATGGTCGTCTTGCCGGAGCCGTTGGGGCCGAGCAGGCCCACGACCTCGCCCCGGCCCACGCTCAGGGAGAGGTCTCTGATCGCCTGCTTGGCGCCGAAGCGCTTGCTCACGCCGCTCGCGGTGATCACGTCCGCTGCCAGTATGCCACCGCGTGGGGCGCGGTACGGGGCGGCCGCGGGGCTCGATGAACATTCCCACTGAACCGACTCGGGGCGCGTGCTAGATGTGGTCGAGAACGGAGAGTGAGAAGATGCACCATTCGAACCACGCACCGCTCGCCCGCTTCGCGCGCACGCTGCGCGCGCTGGCCTCGCTCCTGGCCGTCGCGCTCGTCCTCGCCGCCTGCGGCTTCACCGACGAGCGCGACACCAACTACAACATCTACTTCGAGAGCGACCTGGAGGAGAGCCTGGCGCCCATCGGCGCGTTCATGAACGGTGAGGTGGTGCGGGTGACCTTCCAGGTGAAGGAGGCCTACAAGGACGCCGTCGACCGCACCGCCATGGCCGCGTTCGAGCTGCGGGACGTGGAGCACGACGACGACCTGCTCGACTTCAACTTCACCAAGTCGACCGACCTGGGCACGCAGCCCTTCCATACCCTCGTCAGCTACGTCTACGACGCGCGGGCCACCCTCTGTGCCACCTACGACGGCCCCGAGGTGGTCTCGGGGCCCGTCGAGGTGTGCCGGCGGGTGATGACGCTGGCCGAGGACGACCTCTGAGGCGGCCGGCGGGCACGCGGGCTTGACGGCCGAGGCGGGGCGGGGCGCCGTGGCCCCGCCCCGCCCGCTCCCCTACTCGCCCTCGACGTTGGCCACGAACTGGCCCTGCAGCGGCTCGCCGCGCGCGACGAGTTCGCCGTCGGCCAGGTAGCCCTGGAACTGCGCCGGCAGCCCCTCGCCGGCACCGAACTCGGGGCCGTCCTGCAGGTGGTAGTGCAGGTGCGGCTCGCTGCTGCGCCCCGAGTTGCCGCACTCGCCGATCGGCTCGCCGGCCTCGACGCGCTGCCCCGCCTCGACCGTCACCGTCCCCTGGCGCAGGTGGGCGAGGAACGAGAACTCGCCGGTGCCGTGGTCGATGATCACGTGGTTGCCGAGGGGGTGCGCGTCGTCGAGCTCGCCGGGGACGTTGTCGGGCAGCGCGCCCACGGCCGCGACCACCACGCCGGCGCCGGGCGCGAGGACCGGCTGCTCGAAGCAGTGGTAGTCGCTGTTGCGGCGGCCGTCGCCGCTGTGGGTGCTGCCGCCTTGCACGACCACGAAGTCGTAGGCGAAGCGCTGGTCGCGGTACGCCGCGTGGTAGTTCTGCTCCACGCTGCGCCCGCCCCAGAAGACCGCCCACTGGCCCGCGAACGGCAGGCGCAGGTCGGCCCGCGTCTCGTGGTCGAGGTAGCGCGACGGGGCCGGCTCGGTCGCGGGCGCGGGCTGGACCTGGAACCCGACGACGGTGCCAGCGCGGTCGACCGCCCAGTTCACCAGCACCGGGCCGCCGTAACCCTCGAAGCGCGCCGTGCGTGCGTAGACCATGGCGCCGGTCACCTCGTGGACCTGCTCGTCGAGGAGCTGGATCTCGTTCCCGAGCTGCTGCGTCACCTGGTCGCGGAAGGCCCGCAGGCCCGCCTCGCCGCCGACGGCCTCGGCCAGCTCCGCGCTGAGCGCCTGCGCGATGGGGGCGAGTTCGCCGGCGTAGAAGGCGCGCGTGAGCTCGCGCCCCCGCTCGAGGGCGGCGGCCTGGTCGGCGACGGGCTGGGCGAACGCGACGGCGGCGACGGCGAGCAGCGCCGCGGTGAGGGCGTGGGTCAGCTTCTGCATGTGGTTACCTCCTGGACCGTCGTGGGACGGTGACGTGGCGTAGGACGTTAGGGGCGGTAGGCGTACGGCCCCTGGGGGATCGTGAGGAACGGCGGCGGGTGGCGCGGACGCCTCAGGTGGGCGGACGCACGAGCTCGCTGAGGGCGGCGCGGTAGGCGTCGAGCGCCGCCCGCCCGGTGGCGGTGATGCGGTAGCTGGTGACCGGCTTGCGGCCCTGGAAGCGCTTCGTGACGGTGACGTAGTCGGCCGCCTCGAGCTTGGCGACGTGGCTGGAGATGTTGCCCTTGGTCAGGCCGGTGACGCTCTCGAGGAAGCGGAACTCGACCTCCTCCGCCTCCGCCAGCACCGTCAGGATCGCCAGCCGCGCCGGCTCGTGGACGAGCCTGTCGAGCGCGACGAGCGCGCGGGCGCTGGGCGCGGCGGCGGGCGCCTCGTCGCCGGCGACGCTCACGCGAGCTCCGCCCGCAGGCGCTCGAGCTCGCGCTCGATCCGCAGGAACTCGAGGTGCTGGCGCACGCCGAGGACGAGCAGCACGGCCCCGCCGATGGGCGCCTGCGGCTGCTGCCAGAGCTGGTAGTTGCCCCCGGCCAGCACCACGGCCGCCTGCACGACGAGGAACACGCCGGCGATGTACTCGAGGGGCGTGCGCATGAAGAACCACACCAGCAGCGGCAAGGCGGCGACGAAGCCCAGGTAGCCGAGCGTGCCCAGGTCCCAGACGTCGGGCCAGGCCTTCACCAGCACCGGCGCGACGATCGCGGCGCTGATGACCAGGGTCACCGCGGTGAGGGCCAGGTGCCAGAGCCGGTCCGCGCGCGAGCGCGCCTCCTCCACCCGGCCCAGGCGCTGGTAGTAGCGCGAGCGCAGGAGCTCCTTGGCGACGATCCACACGAGCGGCGCCGAAGCGAGCGCGAGCCGCGCGGGCGCGCTCAGGTCGGGCACCAGCGCGCCGACGAAGTAGGTGACGAGCACGAGCGCGCCGCCCAGCACGCCGCCGAGCCCGGCCGCGGAGACCGAGAACCGGGCGTAACGGCGCGTGAGCTCGCTCAGGCGGCCGACGTTCTGCTCGAGAGCGGACGAGGTCTGCGTCATGCAGACTAGTTTGCGCTACAAACTCGTTGGCGTCAAGCCCACCCAGCTGCGCCGACACCCGGCGCGCCGCTACCGCTCGGCGCTCGCCAGCTCCTCGAGGTACACGATCGCCGTCTCGATGCCGCGCTCGAACGTCTCGATGGCGTAGTGCTCGTTCGGGGCGTGCAACCCGTCGCTGTCGAGGCCGTAGCCCATCATCACCACCGGGACCTGCATCAGGTCGACGATGTCGGCCACGACCGGGATGCTGCCGCCGCCCCGCGTGAACACCGGGGTGTGCCCCCAGCCGCGCTCGTAGGCGCGCACCGCCGCCTGCATCTCGGGCAGGTCGAACGGGACCAGCGCCGGCCGCCCGGTCGTCAGCAGGCGCACCTCCACCCTCACGGTGTCGGGCGCGCGCGCCTCGATGAACGCCTCGAGCAGCTCGTAGACCCGCTCGGGGTCCTGGTCCGCCACCAGGCGCGAGCTCAGCTTCGCCCCGGCGCTCGCGGGGATGATGGTCTTCGGCCCGGGGCCCGCGTAGCCGCCCCAGAGGCCGTTGACGTCGAGCGTCGGCCGCGCCGACACCCGCTCGCGGATGCTGAAGCGCTCGTCGCCCCAGGCGGCCGGCGCACCGGTCGCTTCCAGCAGCTCGGCGGGCGTCAGGTCCGTCCGCGCGATCATCGCGCGCTCCTCGTCGGTGAGCGGCGCCACGTCGTCGTAGAAGCCCGGCACCGCCACGGTGCCGTCGGGGGCGAAGAGCGCGGCCAGGAGCTCCACCAGCGCGACCGCGGGGTTGTGCACCGCACCCCCGAAGAAGCCGCTGTGGAGGTCCTCGCGCGGCCCCTTCACCTCGACCTCGAGGTAGGTCATCCCCCGCAGGCTGTGGGTGATGGCCGGCTCCTCGACCGCGCGCATCGACGAGTCGCTGATCACGCACACGTCGCACCGAAGCAGGTCGAGGTGCTCGCGGATGAACGGCGTGAGGTTGGGCGACGGCACCTCCTCCTCGCCCTCGATCAGGAACTTGACGTTGACCGGAGCCCCGCCCGCCGTCCGCAGGTACGCCTCGAGCGCCTTGACGTGCACGTACAGCTGCCCCTTGTCGTCGGTGACGCCGCGCGCGAAGACCTTGCCGTCCTTCACGACCGGCTCGAACGGGTCGGTGTCCCAGCCGTCCTCCATCGCGGCGGGCACCACGTCGTAGTGGCCGTAGACGAGGACCGTGGGCCGCTCCGGCCCCGCGCCGAGCCACTCGCCGTAGACGACCGGGTGCCCGGCCGTCTCCATGACGGCCACGTTCTCGGCCCCCGCCGCCCGCAGGCTGCCCGCGAGCCAGTCGGCCATGCGCCTTATGTCCTCGGCGTGCGCCGGGTCGCCGCTCAGGCTCGGGATCCGCAGCGCCTCGAACAGCTCGTCCAAGAACCGCTCGCCGTTCGCGCGGGCGTACGCCCGCGCCTCGTCGCTCGCTGTCGCCATCGGTGGCTCCCTTCGTCCGCCTCCTCACGGAGGCGGTAGCTCGCTCGCCCTCCCCCGCTCACAGCGGCCAGAAGAGCGGCACCACGAACACGGCCACGACGTAGTACACTGAAGCGTCCTGGGTTTCGTAGAGGGTCTTCTCTCACGCGGCCTGCCTCGGCAGGTCCAGGTTCTGATTGTAAGCAGCCTCGTACTTCACGGGGCTGAGGTAACCGAGTTTCGAATGCAGGCGGCGC
>JAAYYF010000067.1 GCA_012515535.1 Deinococcales bacterium | reverse complement strand
CGCTCTACCGCACCGGCGACGCCCGCGGCGCCAACGAGCACCTGCGCCGCGTGCTGGAGGAGCGCCCCAACGACCCGCAGGCGCAGCTGTGGAGCGGCCTCGCCGCCTACCAGCTCGGCGACTACGCCGCGGCCGTGCGCAGCTTCGAGCGCGCCGTGCAGCTCAACCCCAACAGCGTCGAGGCGCGCGTGAACCTGGGCGCCGGCTACCTGGCCGCCCAGCGCTACGCCGAGGCGCAGACGGTGTACGAGCTGCTCGTGGCGCAGAACCCCAACGACACCGAGAGCCTCTACAACCTCGGCTGGGCGTTCTTCTCCCAGGACCGCCGCGGCAGCGCCCGCGACGCCTGGGTGGCCTCCTGCGAACAGGGGTTCCAGCCGGCCTGTAGCGCGATCACCACCTACCTTTGAGCTGAGCGCCGGCCTCGTGAGCTACGGCCTCACGAGGTCGGACCACTCGCCGCGGCGACCGCCGTAGAATGGAACGCATGGACTGGCTTAGGCGCAACTGGCCCGACTTGCTCATCGGCGTGGCCCTGGTGGCCGTCATCGCCGGCATCATCGCGACCCTCATCTCCGGCGGCTCGTTCTTCCCGGTGGGGCAGGGCGCCCGCGGCGGCACCAACCCGCCCGCGGCGCAGAGCGGGCCGGTGACCACCCCCAGCCAGGGCGCCCAGACGGGCACCACGTCGCCCAGCACCGGCGCTACCGGCGGTCAGACCGACACGCAGGGCAGCCAGGGCGCCGCCCAGACCACCACCGAGCCCGGCATCGCGGTGCTGCCGCCCGCCGGCACCACCAGCGGTACCACCAGCGGCGCGACGAGCACCGCCACCGAGGAGCCGGCCGCGCCGGCGGCGTCCACCGAGGAGCCCGCGGCCGAGGAGCCGGCCGCCGCCGACGTGACCCCGCTGCCCCCGACCGGCACCTCGACCACGCCCGCGGCGACGCAGGGCGCCGCGACGCCGGCCGCCCCGACCGCGCCCGCCGCCACCGCCACGGCCGCCCCGGTCGCGGCCAGCGCCAGCGCCGAGGAGGCCTCCTACCGCGTGGCGGTGGGCGCCTTCGGCAACGCCGACAACGCCGATCGCCTGGCGCAGCAGTTCCAGGCGGCGGGCTACCCGGTGCTGCTCGGCACCCAGGGCGACCTCACCATCGTGCTCGTGGGCCCCTACGCCTCCGAGAGCGAGGCGCGCCGCGTCGCCGACCAGGTGCGCGCCGGCGCCTTCGGCGTCGCCGACCCCGTGGTGCACCGCTTCGAGCCCGAGGCGCCGAGCGGCGCCGGCGCGGCGGCCACCGCCAGCGCCCCGACGCCCTCGACGCCGGCGGCGCCTGCGGCACCGGCCCCGGCCGCCAGCGGCGCGGGCCGCTACCTGCAGGTGGGCGCCTACGCCAACCGCGAGAGCTCGCTGCCGCAACGCGAACGCCTCGAGGGGCTCGGCTTCGACGTGACCGAGGTGCAGGAAGGCACGCTCGTCAAGCTGCTCGTCGGCCCTTACCAGGGCGGTGCCCTGAGCGAGGCGCAGAGCCGGCTGACGGCCGAGGGGATCGAGCACTTCGCCCGCGGGCTCTGATGGCCAAGCAGATCCCGTCGGTGACCGTCAGTAGGCTGGTCGCCTACCTGAGGGTGCTCACGG
>JAAYYF010000066.1 GCA_012515535.1 Deinococcales bacterium | reverse complement strand
CCGAGATCGTCTTCCGCAGCAAGGAGACGTTCGGGGCGCAGCCCGAGGAGGGCGCGCGCTTCCGCGTGGTGGGTGACCTCCAGATCGCCGACACCACCGAGGAGGTCACGCTCGACGTGCTGTTCCAGGGCCGCGGCGTCGACCCGTGGGGCAAGGAGCGGGTGGGCTTCCAGGCCACCTGCGAGATCGACCGCCGCGACTGGGGCCTGAAGTGGAACCAGGCGCTCGAGACGGGCGGGGTGCTGGTGGCGAACAAGGTGCGCATCGAGGCGGACGTGCAGGCCGTGCTGGCCGAGGAGACGGTCGGCCAGGAGGCCGGCGGCCAGGCGGCGGGCAGCCAGGCGGCGGGCGGCTGACGGCGCGCCGCGACGGGCCGCGCCCAGCGCGGTCGCCGGCCGCGGCGGGCCGAGCGAGGAGGTACCGATGGCGACCGACCTGACGGGCAAACGGGTGGCGTTCCTGGTGGCGCCCAAGGGCACGGAGCACGACGAGCTGGTGAAGCCGCTGGAGGCGGTGCGCGAGGCCGGCGCCGAGGCGGTGCTGGTGTCGAGCGAGGCGGGCCCGGTGACGACGAACCGCCACGACCTGGAGCCGGGCGAGACGCTCGAGGCGCAGCTGGGCGCCGACGGGCTGAACGCCGACGAGTTCGACGCCGTGGTGATCCCCGGCGGCACCGTGGGCGCCGACAAGCTGCGCGCCGACGCGCGCCTGGTGGCGTTCGTGCGCGACCTCATGGCGCAGCGCAAGCCCGTGGCCGCGATCTGCCACGGACCGTGGGTGCTGGTCGAGGCCGACGCGGTGCGGGGGCGCAAGCTCACCTCCTACCACAGCCTCCGAACCGACGTGCGCAACGCCGGCGGCGACTGGGTCGACCAGGAGGTGGTGGTGGACCAAGGGCTGGTCACCAGCCGCAAGCCCGACGACATCCCGGCCTTCACCCGCAAGGTGCTGGAGGAGATCGGTGAGGGGGTGCACGCGGGCCGGCGCGGCTGACGCCCCTAGGCGCGAGCGCCAGCGAAGACCCCCACGCGTGTGCGTGGGGGTCGCTGCCTGGCGGGCGGGCCGCGGCCGGCCGGGGTCAGCGCCGGCGCCCGCCGCGCAGGTCGCCGCCCTCGAGGTCGGAGGGCCGCGCATTCCGGCGGCGGCCGAGCTCGTCGTCCAGCCGCTCCACGCTGGCGTCGAGCTCGTCGCCTAGGCGCTCGGCGCCGCGCTCCACGTCGTCCGCCAGGCCCTCTGCCTCGGCCTCCAGCAGGTTCGTGTCGGAGTAGAGGCGGTCCTCGGAGCCGTGGACGTCGGGGCCCGCCTCGTGGCGCTCGCGCTCGTCGCTGAGGCCGGCGTCCATGCGCTCGGCGCTGCCGGGGGCGCCGTGGCGCATGGGGTCGTCGATGTCGCCGATCAGGTCGTCCTCCAGCCCCTGGCCGTAACGTGTGCGCTCGGGGTCGGGGTCGCCGACGTGCCACGCGCCGGGCTCGTCGGTGGCGTGGCGGTCCTCGCGCATGCGCGCGTCGCGGCGCTGGCCGCCGTCCATCAGGTCGGAGGCCGTGACCTCGTCGAGGCTGCGGCGGGGGTCGTGCCAGTCGCGGCGCGGCTCCGCGCCCGCCATCTCGGCCGCGGTGGCCTCAGCGCGGCTGCCGTCGCTGGCGTGCCAGCCGCTGCGCGCGGCGCCGCCTTCCTCGACCAGCTGCTTGAAGCGCTCGAGGTCGGCCGACATGCGGCCGTTCACGATGCCCAGCAGGGCGCCGACGTTCTCGACGAACCCCTCGGGCTCGTACTCGATGTGCAGGTGCACGCGCGTGTGGTTGGCGTCGAGCTTGTCGAACGTCGCCTCGCCGGCGTTGCGGGCGCCCGAGGTGCTCTCCCAGGCGATCCGCTGGCTCGGGGCCTGCTCGGTGATGCGGGCCGTCCACTCCTCCTCGCGGCCCGCGATGTTGGCTCGCCAGCGCAGCTCGTCCTGGCCGATGCGCTCCACGCTCTCGACCCCTTCCATGAAGGACGGGAAACGCTCGAACTCGCTGAAGAGCAGGTACGCTTCCGCGACGGGAACGTCCACGTCGATCGACTTGTCGAAGCTGGCCATGTGGGCCTCCTTTCGCCTTCGTGTGCAGGGTAGGGGAGGCGCAGATGGGAAAGGTCCCATCCGGCTGAGAAGCGCCGTGCCGGGGCGCAGGGGCCGGCGTAGCCGCTAGGGACGCGCGCCGCGGGCCCGGTCCCAGCGGGGCTTGGCACCCTCTAGCATGTTCCGCGCGGAGTTTCTAGTGCAGCTTGAGAGGGCGATGAGAGCGACGCCGCTTAGCATCGTCCTCGTGACCCCCGCGCGCCCCGGTGAGCACCCGTGCTGACGCCGCAGCCCACCCCGCCGGACCTATCGTCGCGCCTCCTCAGGCAGCGGCGGCGCGTCGTGGAAGCCTTCCTGTGGGTGCTGCTGGGCGTGGTCGCGCTGTCGCTGGCGGTCATGGCCGCGCTGCTGGGGCGCGAGGCGCTGACGGCCCAGGTGCTGGTCCCCCACGTCGCCCTGCTGGGCCTGGTGGTGGTGGGTCTGGTGCTCAACGACCGCCACCGCTACGAGGTGGCGGTCTGGCTGCTGGTGTGCGTGCTCCTGCTCGGCGCCACGCTGGGCGTGTTCGTCTCGCAGGTGAGCGGCGACGCCGGCCCGCTGCTGCTCTACTTCGTGCCGCTGGTGCTGGCGGCGCTGCTGCTGGGGCGCCGCGCGCTGCTCGTCACCGGCGCCGTCACGCTGGCGTCGGTGGCGGCGGCGGCGCTCCTCGCCGCGCGCCCGCCGCTCGGCGGCGGTGACGAGCCCGCCTGGATGGCCGCGCTGCAGTTCGGCATCGTCTACGTGGTGGTGGCGTTCTTCCTCGACCGCTTCGGCCTGGTGTTCCTCGACACGCTGCGCACCTCCGTGTACCAGGAGGCGCGCCTCAACGAGGAGGCCACCCTCAAGCTGCGCGCGCACCAGGCGCTGCGCGAGGGCGAGCGGTTCAACGACGTGCTAGTCGAGAACCTGCCCGGCATCTTCTTCATGCTCGACCGCTCGGGGTCGTTCTTCCGCGTGAACCGCTACGTGACCGAGAACCTCGGCTACAGCGCCAGCGAGCTGCAGCGCCTCGGCCCGGAGGCGCTGGTGCGGCCCACGGAGCGCGCCCTGGTCAAGGAGCGCCTCGCCGAGGTGTTCGAGAAGGGGCACGTGGCCCAGCAGCTCACCATCGTCGACAAGTACGGCCGCCAGATCCCCTACTTCGTGCGCTCCACGCGCGTGACCCTGGGCGGCACCGACTACGTGGCCGGCATCGGCATCGACCGCAGCGAGATCGACGAGGTGCAGTCGCGCGTGCAGCTGCTCAACGTTGAGCTGCGCGAGCGCCTCGAGCGCATCACCGCCCTGCGCGACATCGACCGCGCCATGGCCGGCAACATGGACCTGGGCGCCACCCTCAACGTCGTGCTGCAGCAGGTGATGCAGCGGCTGCAGGTCGACGCCGTGTCGATCCTCCTCTACCGCGCCGACTCCCAGACCCTGCGCTACGGCGCCAGCCGCGGCTTCGAGGGCGCGGCGCTGCGGCGCACCGACCTGCGCCTGGGCGAGGGGCTCGCCGGGCGCGCCGCGCTGCTGCGCGAGCCGCTGACGCTCGAGGGCCGCGCCGCGTTCCGCGACGCCTTCGCGGGCGCCTCGTCCCTGCAGCACGAGGAGTTCGAGAGCTACATGGCCGTGCCGCTGGTCAGCAAGAGCCAGCTGCAGGGCGTGCTGGAGCTGTTCAACCGGCGGCCGTTCGAGCCCGACGAGGACTGGAGCGACTTCCTCGTCGCCCTCGCCACCCAGGCGGCGCTGGCGATCGACACGGCGCGGCTGTTCGACGACCTCGAGCGCTCGAACCACGAGCTGCGCCTGGCGTACGAGACGACCATCGAGGGCTGGGCGCGCGCCCTCGACCTCAAGGACGAGGCCACCGAGGGGCACAGCCGCCGCGTCACCGACCTCACGGTCCGGCTGGCGCGCCGCCTGGGCATGTGCGAGGACGAGCTGGTGCACGTGCGGCGCGGCGCGCTGCTGCACGACATCGGCAAGATGGGCATCCCCGACCACATCCTGCGCAAGCCCGGCCCCCTCACCGAGGGCGAGTGGGAGGTGATGAAGCAGCACACCACCTTCGCCCACGACCTGCTGGCGCCCATCCCGTTCCTGCGCTCGGCCCTCGAGATCCCCTACTGCCACCACGAGAGGTTCGACGGCAGCGGCTACCCGCTCGGCCTGGAGGGCGAGCAGATCCCGCTGTCGGCGCGGCTGTTCGCGGTGGTGGACGTCTTCGACGCGCTCACCTCCGAGCGCCCCTACCGCGAGGCCTGGGGCCCGCAGCGCGCCCTCGGCTACATCGCCGCGCAGGCGGGCCGCCACTTCGACCCGGCGGTGGCGGCCGAGTTCATGGAGCTGATGCAGGGCTCCCGCGAGCGGGCGGCCACCGGCTGACGCGCGGGCGCCGGTGGGCGCCCCTACGACGACCGGGCGGCGCGCGCCTCAGCGCGCGGCGTCGGTCGGGACCACCGAGATCTTGCCGCTGCTCTCGAGGATCGCCCACTTGACGTCCTCGAGGCGCTCGTAGCCCTGCTGGCGGATCTCGCCCAGCAGCTCGTCGGGCGTGATGCGCTCGAGCCGCAGGTTGCGCTCGACGAGCTTGCCGTCGTGCGCCAGCACGCTCGGCTCGCTCTCCACGGCCCGCTCGACGCCGGGCCTGAGGTAGCTCAGCAGCGAGGTGCCGAACACGGCCAGCAGCAGCGTGCAGGTCGCCACCAGGGCGTTGGTCAGCGAGGGGTCGTGGCCCACCAGCGCCTGCTGCAGCATCTCCGGGATCAGGAGCAGCACCACCAGCTCGAGCGGCGAGAACTCGCTGAACTCGCGCTTGCCCATGACGCGCAGGGCGAACATGAGGAAGACGTAGACGAAGAGCACGCGCACGACGGTTTCCATCCGGACCTCCTCGGCTAGGGGAAGGTGAACGTCGCGAACCCCAGGCTCAGTGGCGGGACGCCGGCCGCCTCGACGCGCGCCGTGCCGGGCCGCCGCCAGTAGCGGTCGGCGGTGAGCACCGCGCTCACCACGCGGCTCGCGCCGGCTTCGAGCTCGCCGAGCTCGAAGCGGAAGGCGTCCTGGGTCGCGGCGTCGGGGGCGGGCTCGACGTCGGCCTCCTCGAACGACTCCAGGTAGCCGCGCTCCAGCTCGAGCACGACGTCGGCCAGCGGGGCGGGGCCGGCGTTGCGGACGGTGACCGTGAGCGTGGCGGTGACCCCCTTGCGCGCCCGGTTCGGGTGCTCGACCTCGAGGGTCAGGGGTCCCTCGGTGGCCGTCACGCGCTGGCTCGTGACCCCCAGCAGGCCCGTGAGCGCCAGCAACGGCGCCAGCGCCAGCAGGGGCAGGCCCCAGCGCTGCAGCGGCGTGAAGCGCGGGCGGCGCTCCAGCGAGGGCGCTCGCGGCGGCTGCGGGGCTTCCTGCGACTCCGCCATGCGGCTCCGTCCTCGGCGGCGCGGGGCCAGCGCCAGGGGCGCACGCCCGTCCGCCCGTTCCCAGCGCGGTCGTTCGGCGCAGTGTAGGCCGAGCCCTCGCGTCGCTCGGTG
>JAAYYF010000065.1 GCA_012515535.1 Deinococcales bacterium | reverse complement strand
GTCGAGAGCGCGCCCGGCGTGAAGGACGCGGAGGCGATCGCGCGCTTCGTGGCGGCCGCCCGCGCGCCGCGCCCGTAGGTCCGAGGGGGCCAGTGGTCGGACCGCCGCCCCGGCGAGGGGCCGAATTGCCGTAGCCAGCGGGGCTACGGGTTATCCACAATCAGGCCGAGTTATCCACAGAGCTGTGGAGAAGGGGCGCGGGCGAACCGTGAAACGCGGTCACAGCGGCCTTATCGCGGTTATCGCGTCGCTGACGGGGTTTCCGCCGACCCACGCGCGGTGCGGGGCGCCTAAGCAGGCGCGAAAGGTGGTGTCAAGCCCCGATCAGTTATCCACAGCGGCAGCGGCTTCTCCACATGGCGACCGGGCGGGCGCGGGCGCGCGTTGTACGCTTGACGCGAGACGTGACAGTACCGGCGCGCCGCGGCGCGGCCGCCCCTCAGCAGGTGAGAGGAGCGCATCGTGAAGGTAGTGAGCATCCAGGAGGCCCGTCGCTTCTCGCTGGCGGACGTGCAGCGTAGCGCCCTGCTCGAGCAGGGCGACCTGACCGCCGAGCTGCTCTGCTTCGAGGCGGGGCAGAGCGCGGGCCCTGCCACCCACGGCGGCAGCGTCGTCTACCAGGTGCTGGAGGGCGAGGCCCTCGTCCGCGCCGCCGGCACCACCGAACGCCTCGGCAAGGGGCGGCTGCTGGCGCTGGCCGGCGGCGCCGAGCACGAGCTCGAGAACGCCGGCGGCGGCCTGCTGGTGGTGCTCGCCGTGCGCGCCGCGTGAGGTGGGAGCCTAGCGCGTGAGCGACCCCAAGAGCGCTAGGAAGCGCCCGGACCCCAAGGCGCGCGCCGCGCGCGCGGAGCCGCAGCTGGGCCGCCTCGACGGCGGCGTGGCGCTGGAGGAGCGGCGCGAGGCGCCGTTCCACACCAGCCGCAAGGGCTGGCGCGAGGCGGCGGAGCGGCTCGAGGCCGACCGCGCGCGCGTCCGCCAGGGCGGCGGCGCCAAGGCTGTCGAGCGCCAGCACGCCAAGGGGCGCCTCACGGCGCGCGAGCGCGTGGCGCGCCTGCTCGACGAGGGCGCGGCCTTCGACGAGCTCATGACCTTCGCGGGCCACGGCATGTACGCCGAGGAGGGCGGCGCCCCGGCCGGCGGCGTGGTCACCGGCATCGGCAAGGTGGCGGGCCGCGACTGGATGATCGTGGCCAACGACGCCACCGTCAAGGCGGGCGCCTTCTTCCCGATCACCGCCAAGAAGGTCATCCGCGCCCAGACCATCGCGCTCGAGAACCGCCTGCCGACCATCTACCTCGTCGACTCGGCGGGCGTCTACCTGCCGATGCAGGACGAGATCTTCCCCGACCAGGACGACTTCGGGCGCGTCTTCTACCTCAACGCGCGCATGAGCGCCGCGGGCATCCCGCAGCTGGCGGCCATCATGGGCAACTGCGTGGCCGGCGGCGCCTACCTGCCGGTGATGTGCGACACCCTGGTGATGACCGAGGGCTCGGGCCTCTACCTGGCGGGGCCGGCGCTGGTGAAGGCGGCCATCGGCCAGGAGGCGAGCAGCGAGGAGCTCGGCGGCGCCACCATGCACGCCGAGGTCTCGGGCACCGTCGACTTCAAGGAGCCCGACGACGAGCACGCCCTCGCGCGGCTGCGGCGCCTGGCCGCCGCCTACGCCCCGCCCGAGCTGGCGCCGTGGGCGCGCGGGCGGGTCGAGGTGGTGCCGCCCAAGGAGAAGGAGGAGGACCTCGAGGGCCTGCTGCCCGTGGAGGGCGGCAGCCGCCCCTACGACACGCGCGCGGTGCTGGCGCGCCTGCTCGACGGCTCCGAGCTCGACGAGTTCAAGCCCGGGTACGGCGAGACGCTCGTCACCGGCATCGGCCGCCTGGGCGGCTACCCCGTGGGGGTGGTGGCCAACCAGAAGCTCGTGATCAAGCGCCAGGGGCGCATCGAGGTGGGCGGCGTGATCTACGCCGACGCCGCCGACAAGGCCGCGCGCTTCGTCCTCGACTGCAACCAGGCCGGCATCCCCATCCTGTTCCTGCACGACGTCAACGGCTTCATGGTGGGCAAGCAGAGCGAGCAGGAGGGCATCATCCGCCGCGGCGCCAAGCTGGTTAACGCCGTGTCGAACAGCGTGGTGCCGCGCCTGACCGTCATCCTGGGCGGCTCCTACGGCGCCGGCCACTACGCCATGAGCGGCAAGGCGTACGCCCCGCGCTTCGTCTTCGCGCTGCCCAGCGCGCGCTACGGCGTCATGGGCGGACAGCAGGCGGCGCGCACCATCCTCGACATCCAGGCGGCGCAGCTCGAACGTAGGGGCCAGGCGGTCGACGAGGAGACCCTCGACGAGCTCTACCGCAGCATCGAGGCGCACTACCAGGAGGCGCTCGACATCCGCTACGCCGCCGCGCGCCTGTGGGTCGACGAGGTGCTGCTGCCGCGCGAGCTCCGGGGGCGGCTGATCCGCGCCCTCGACGCCTGCGCCCACGACGCCCACCTCGCCGAGCTCAAGCTGGGGGTCTTCCAGGTGTGAGCTTCCTCGCGCCCCAGGCCCTGTGGCTGCTGGCGCTGCTGCCCGTGGTGGTGCTGCTGCACTTCCTGCGGGCGCGGCGGCGGCGCTACGACGTGGCGGCCCTGTTCCTGTGGCGGCGCGCCAGCGCGGCGCTGGCCCGGCGGCGGCGCTTCTCGCCCACCTGGCTGCTGGTGGCGCAGCTGGCGTTCGTGGCGCTGGCGGCGCTGGCGCTGGCGCGCCCGGTGCTGGCCGGCGGCGAGCGCCCCGACCGCGTGATCGTCATCGACGCCTCGGCCAGCATGGCCGCCGTCGATGCCGCGGGCACGCGCCTGGAGCAGGCGAAGCAGGCGGCGCGCGCGCTCCTCGGGGGCGCGGGCCGCGTGGCGCTGGTGCGGGCGGGCCTCGACGCGCGCCTGCTGGCGCCGCTCGACGCCGACGAGGCCGGCCTGCGCGCCGCGCTCGACGAGCTGAGCGCCGGCGACGCCGCCGGCGACCTGCTGCGCGCCCTCGAGCTGGCCGGCTCGCTGCTGCCCGGCGCCGAGGTGCACGTGTTCACCGACCGCGACGCCGGCCTCGGCGCCGCCACCCTGCACCGCGTGGGCGGGCCGGTCGACAACGTGGGCATCAGCGCCTTCGACGTGGGCGTGGGCCAGGCGTTCGTGGCGGTGGTGGCCAGCGGCGCGCGCCCCGCCGAGGTCGAGGTGAGCCTGTGGCAGGGCGAGCGCGAGCTGGCGCGCGGCACGGTGCTGGTGCCGAGCGGCGGCAGCGGCAGCGTCACCTTCCCGCTCGGCGACGTCAGCGGGGTGGTCGAGGCGCGCCTGACGCCGCCGCCGGGCGACGCCCTGGCGCTCGACGACGTGGCCTTCGCCGGCCGCCGCGCCCTGAGCGTGGTCAGCAACGACGACCACGCGCCGCTGCTGCGCGCGCTGACGGCCGTGCCCCTCACGCAGGTCGGGGTGGCCACCGACGCCGCCTTCCGCCCCGGCGCCGACCTCAAGGTGCTGCGGCGCGCCAGCCCCGAGGGTCTGCCGCCGGGCAACTACCTGCTGTTCCCGCCGCCCGCCGCCGAGCCCGACTTCCGCCTGGTGCGCGACTGGGACCGCGTCGACCCCCTCACGCGCTTCGTGGACCTGCGCGACGTGGTGGTGGGGCTCGACCCGAGCGCCGAGGCGTGGGACGAGGAGGGGTGGCGCGTGCTGGCGCGCACCGCCGACCTCACGCCCGTGATGCGCGCGCGCCAGGACGAGAACGGCCTGGTGCTGCAGCTGGCCTTCCACCCCTCGCAGTCCGACGTGGTGCTCCGGCCCGCCTTCCCGGCGCTGGTGGCGAACCTGCTCGGCGGCCTCGACGCCACCACGCGCCTGCGGCTCGGCGAGCCGCTGCCGGACGGCGCCGGGGCGGTGCTGGAGCCGGGCGTCTACGCCGACGGCGCGGTGTTCGCGAGCCTGCTCGCGGCCGACGAGTCGCGCCTGCCGGCCGGGCCCACCGCGGGGCAGGCGCCGGTGGCCCCGGGCCCCGGCGCGCCCGTCGCCGAGGCGGCGCCGGCGGCCAGCGCGCCGGCCGCGAGCGTGGACGACGCGCCCTCGCCGCTGGCGCTGGCGCTGCTGGGGCTGGCGGCGGCGGCGCTGCTGCTCGAGTGGATCCTGTTCAGCGGTAGCCGCGGGAGGCGCCTGGTAGGCTGACGCTCGTGGCGCGAGTCGAGATCGGACTGCCCTTCATCACCGCCCTCATCCTCGCTGCGGGCCTGGCGACGCTGAACAGCGCCGCCCCCAGCAACGAGTTCACCCGCCAGGTGGTGTTCCTGGGCGGCGGCCTGGTGGCCATCGGCCTGTTCGTGTGGGCGGGCAAGAACCGCCTGGTGCGCTTCGCCCCCCACCTCTACGTGCTGAGCGTGGCGCTGCTGGTGCTCACGCGCCTGATCGGCACCGAGGTCAACGGCGCCAAGTCGTGGCTCTACCTGGGCCCGCTGCCCGGCTTCCAGCCCTCGGAGCTCGCCAAGCTGGCGCTGATCATGGCGCTGGCCGCCGCGCTGCACGAGCGGCCCATCCGCCGCATCACCGACTACCTGCGCCTCGGCGCGCTGGTGCTGCCGCCCGTGGGCCTGGTGCTGATCGAGCCCGACCTCGGCAGCGCCCTGGTGCTCACGGCCATCGCCGCCGGCATGGTGCTGGTGCGCGGGGTGCCGTGGCGCCAGCTGCTGGTGCTGCTGGTGCTCGTCGGCGTGGCGGTGCCCACCGTGCTGCTGCCCAACCTGAAGCCGCACCAGGTCGAGCGCCTGGTGTCGTTCCTCGACCCCGACGCCGACCCGCAGGGCAGCGGCTACCAGGTGATCCAGTCGACCATCGCGGTCGGCTCGGGCGGGCTGCTGGGCAAGGGGTACAAGGCGGGCACGCAGTCGCAGCTCGGCTTCATCCCCTACCGCCAGACCGACTTCATCTTCCCGGTGCTGGCCGAGGAGAGCGGCTTCGTGGGCTCGGTGGTGCTGCTGCTGCTCTACGGGCTGCTGTTCTGGCGCCTGCTGGCCATGGCGTCCGAGTGCATCTACGAGCGCGACCAGCTGCTGATCGTGGGGGTGGTGGTGCTCATCGCCTTCCAGGTGCTGGTGAACATCGGGGTAACGCTGGGCATGGCGCCCGTCACGGGCATCACGCTGCCGCTGGTGTCGTACGGCGGCACCAGCCTGGTGAGCACGCTGCTGGCGCTCACGCTGGCGTTCGTGGTGCACCGCGACCGCTACGCCGACTGGTGAGCGCACCCTCGCGTCACCCGGCTACGGGCGGCGCCGGCGGCGTCTGCTAAGTTGACGCCATGAGCAGCGCCGAGGAGCTGACCCCCAACGAGAGCCAGAGCGCGTCCGAGGCGCCCGCCGACGCGGCCGCCCGCCCCGAGCTCGAGGCGCTACGCCAGCAGGTGCTGGAGTCGCTGAAGGTCGTCCACGACCCCGAGATCCCGGTGAACATCGTCGACCTCGGGCTGGTCTACGACGTGAACGTGCGCGAGGACGGCCACGTGGACATCACCATGACCCTCACCACCATGGGCTGCCCGGTCCAGGACATGATCCAGACCGACGCCGAGCTGGCGGCCATGAAGGTCGACGGCATCGTCTCGGCGGCCGTCGAGTTCGTGTGGTCGCCCCCCTGGAGCCTCGCCAAGATGACCGACGACGGCCGCAAGCAGATGCGGATGTTCGGTTTCAACGTCTGATACGCATGCGGTACGCGCGCCCGGCGCTGCGGCACCGGGTGGCGGCCGGGGCGCCCCGACGCGCCCCGGCCGCGCGCTCGTGGCGTGGTTGAATGGCGCATGCCGTTCGGTTCCCGCAAGCGGCGCGGCGACCCGCGCCTGGAGGAGTGGGCGCGCTTCGCCGCCGAGTTCGAGCTCGAGCCAGCCGACGGGCTGGCGGAGACGCTCCGCCACCGGTTCGCCCTCGGCGACGGTGAGCTCACCCCGATCTACGCCCTGGAGCGCCGCGGGCAGCCGCAGCTGATCGCCTTCGACCAGCGCCGCCTACGCACCGGCCCGGCCGGTAGCGTGACGAACCTGCGCACCTTCGTGGCCGTGCGCAGCGAGAGCGACCACGGGGCGCCCTCGCTGCGCGCCAGCGCCCGGCGCAGCAAGGCGTTCGAGGCGCTGGAGGCGAGCCGCAGCGGCGCCCAGCGCGTGGAGCTGCCCGACGACCCCGGCTTCGACCGCAGCGTCAGCGTGTTCCTGCGCGACGTGGAGGCCGCCCGCGCCACCCTCACGCGGCCGGTGCGCGAGGTGCTGCAGCGCCTGCTGGGCGCCGCCGACGCCGCCGTGGGCGCCCTCAACGTCACCCATAGCGGCTCGCTGCAGCAGACCACCGTGGCGCCGAGCGTGGTGGTGGGCCAGCGCAACCTGCTCCTCTGCCTGGAGCCGCGCCAGCCGCTGCCCGTCTCCGGCCTGGCCACGCTGCTGGTCGACATGCTCAGCCTGCAGGCGGCGCTGGAGAGCGCCCACGTCCGGATCGAGGGGGCGCTGCTGGAGTGAGGCGGGGAGGCTGGTAGAGACCGCGGGCGGCGCGCCGGCGGGCCCTCAGCCGCGGTGGTAGGGGTGCCCGGCGCGCAACGTCTCGACGCGGTAGAGCTGCTCCAGCAGCACCAGGCGCGCCAGGTCGTGCGGGAACGTCAGCGCGGAGAGGCTCCAGCGCTCGTCCACGGCGGCCTTCAGCTCGTCGTCGTGGCCCTCGGCGCCGCCCACCAGCAGCGTGACGCGGCTCTCGCCGGCCAGCTCCATCTCGCCGACGCGCTTGGCCAGCTCGCGGGTGGTGAAGCGGCGGCCGCCCTCGTCGAGCGCGACGCGGAAGCCGTCGGCGGCGGCCAGCAGGGCGGCGCCCTCGGCGCGCTTGGCGGCGGCCGCCTCGCCGCGCCCCTCGCGCACCTCGACCATCTCGCAGGGCGCCAGCGCCCGCAGGCGGTGCAGGTAGTGGGCGCAGCCGTCGCGGTAGAACGCCTCGCGCAGCTTGCCGACCGCCACCACCCGGTAGCGCACTTAGCCCTCCAGCCCGAGCTTGTCGAGGAACTCGCGGCGTCGCGAGGCGCGCATGCCGCTCGCCTCGAGCGCGGCCACCAGCTTGTCGCGGTCGAGCGCCGAGCGCAACAGCTCGATCTCGGAGCGCGCGAAGTTGCGGCCGTGCAGCACGTGCTCCTCGAACGCCTGGTAGGCCAGGGGGCAGACCGCCTGGGCGACCTGCGCCATGGCGTCGCCGTACACGCGGATCTCGTACTGGGCGTGCCAGTCCATGCGCAGGCGCAGGAAGTGGAACAGGTTGTTGAGGTCGATCTGCCAGTACATCTCGGTGTAGAGCGAGAGCGGCAGGTTGATGCGCGCGAGCTCGCGCGCGACGTCGTCCTCGAGGAGCTCCTCGTACTCGTCGTAGATGCGCTCCTGCCCCGCGGTGAGCAGCGCGATGACGCGCTCGCGCAGCTCGGCGGGCACCTCGGTGGCGTCGCCGCCCTGACGGTTCGTCTTGCTCTGCCGGCGCACCTCGGCGGGGCCGGGGACGTAGAACTCGTCGCGCATGACGCTGTAGCGCCCGCTGATCTCGTTGAGGCGCGCGGTGCGGTGGCGGATCCACTGGCGCGCCACGAAGATCGGCATCTTGACGTGGAAGGTGAAGATCACCTGCTCGAAGGGGCTGGTGTGGCGGTTGCGCAGCAGGTAGTCGATGAGCGCGGCGTCCTCGCGCACGGTCTTGGTGCCGTCGCCGTACGAGACGCGCGCGGCCTGCACGATGCGGGCGTCGCCCCCCAGGTAGTCGACCAGGCGCACGAAGCCGTGGTCGAGGACCTTGATCTCCTGGTCGAGCAGCGCCTCGGCGGCGGGGACGGTTAGGCGGGCCATGGCGGGCATGGTAACCGGTAGGCGTGAGACGGCGTTCGGCCGAGGGGCGCGGCGCCCGTACATCGGCCCGCGTCACGGCCGCCCGGGCTGGGAGCCGGGGCCACGAGGAGGCGGATCTCCGGCCGTTCTCATCTCACCTGAACCCCTGTCACACGTGCTCGCCAGGCGCGACGCAGGGTTCATGAGAGAACCATGAGTAGCTCGTTTCACAAGCGCACGAATCCGCGCCAGCACGGGGAATCTTTCCTCTCATCTTCGCTTCATGCGCCTTGACACGCGCGCGCGAACCGTGCCAAACTCTCCCTGGACCTTTGTCGTCCCTAGCCGCACGGGAAGGAGGTGCACCTTTTGAACCGGCTACGGAGGACCTGGGATCCCGACGAGAACGTGAGGTACCAGCGCAACGCCCGTGAGGAAACACGGAAACTCCCAGGTGGTGCGCCCCGCTTCCCGAGCTCGTCGCGCAAGTCAACTTCACAAGAGTTCAAGGGGTAAAACCAAATGAAGAAGCTCATCATCACGCTCCTGGCAGCGGTGCTCGCAAGCGGCGCCTTCGCCCAGAGCTCGTTCCCGGACATCCCGGCGAACCACTGGGCCGGCGACGCCGTCGATCGCATCGCTGATCTAGGCATCGTCATCGGCTTCCCCGACGGCACGTTCCGCGGCAACGAAGCCTTCACGCGTTACCAGGCCGCCCTGGTCGTCAGCCGCATGCTCGACGTCTTCAACGACAACGTCAACGCCGCGCTCGCCCTGACCCAGGCCGACCTCGACTCGCTGCGCAACGCCGTTCAGGAGCTCGCCTCCGACGTCGCCGCGCAGGGTGTCCGCCTCTCCGCCGCCGAGAGCGCCATCGCTGGCCTCTCCGACGACGCTGCGGCCACCACGGCCCGTCTCGACGAGCTCGAAGCCGCCATCGCTGCCGGTGGCGCCGATCCTGCGGTCCTCCGCGACCTGCAGAACCAGATCGCTTCGCAGCGCGTCGCCATCGACACCGCTCAGGCTCAGGCGGACGCCGCCTACAGCCTCGCGAACCAGGCCAACACCCTGGCTCGTCAGAACGCCGAAGACATCGCCAACGTCAACCGCGTCCTGCAGCTGATGCAGCGCGACATCCTCGGCCTCAAGAGCGGCGCCGGTGCCGTCGAAGGCGCTCCGACCGACCTCGCTGGCGTCAACGCTGCCATCGAGCGCAACCGTTCGGACATCGCCAACATCCGCGAGTTCGTCATCCTGCTCCGTCGTGACCAGGTGGCCCTCCGCGACCGCGTCGCTGCCCTCGAGGCTTCCGACGCCGAGCAGGCCGCCGCCATCGCCGACCTGCAGGACCGCGTGACGGCTCTCGAAGAGAACCCGCTCGGGATCTCCGGGACCATCTCGGTCGACTACTACGTCGGTCGTACCACCGGCCCGCTGTTCGACATCGACCGCGCCTACGGCCTGAACAACGAGCGCGACATGGGCGCCTCGGTGTTCAGCAGTGGCGTCGCTGAGGTCAACGGCGACCCGCGCACCAGCTCGCGCTACCGCACCGAGCACGACGAAG
Organism: Deinococcales bacterium; assembly: GCA_012515535.1. Taxonomy (GTDB): domain Bacteria; phylum Deinococcota; class Deinococci; order Deinococcales; family Trueperaceae; genus JAAYYF01. The sequence continues at coordinate 10,042 of JAAYYF010000065.1, read as the reverse complement.
TCGCTCAGGACCGCGACGACATCTACACCTCGAGCGGTGACGACATCTCGGCTACCCTCCGCCTCAGCTTCGCCTACGACTTCGGCTTCGACGGCGAGGGCAGCCCGAACCGTCTGAACAGCTTCGAAGGCGTCGTCGACTTCTCGCTCACCCGTCCGTCGGCCGGCATCGCTGGCCCGCTGCCCTCCGGTGGCGCCAACGTGGGTGACTGGTTCAACGTCAACAGCTTCATGACGACCTTCGAGCCGATCGGCGCCGCGCCGCTGACCTTCTCGTTCGGCACCGACGTGGAAACGGCCTTCACGCCGTACGTCGTCGCCACCGAGGACCCCGGCTTCGTGGCCACCCTCGGCGCGCCCGACTTCCTCGAGTTCCTCGACCCGACCGTCACCGCTGTCTACACGGCGCCGGCGACCGACGCCTACCTCCGTGGTATCCGCGTCACCGTCAGCCCGCTCGACGGCCTGACCCTCGGCGGTAGCTTCGCTCAGTACGCCGAGAACGCTGGCGACTTCGCCAACGAGCTCGGCGACAACGACGAAGTCACCGTCTTCGGTGTCGACGGCAGCCTGTCGCTCAGCATCTTCGACCTCGGCTTCGAGTGGGCCCAGGGCAGCGGCGGTGTCGACACGGAGTCCGTCCTCTACGCTGAACTCGGTATCGACGCCAGCGGCCTGCCGATCATCGACAGCCTCGAGGCCAACTACCGCAACATCAGCGCCGACTGGACCGCCAACGGCTACAACCTTGGCGCCTCCGCCACCGGTTTCCCGTACGCGGAAGACCAGGCTGGCTTCGGCGTGAACGCCGGCTTCGACCTGTTCGGCCTCGTCGACCTCGCTGCCTACTTCGACAGCTACAGCACCGAAGCGGGCGACGATGCGACCGCCTTCGGCGTCGACGCTGACGTCAACCTCTTCGCCGGCTTCTCGCTGGGTGGCTGGTTCCACCAGGCGAGCGTCAACGGTACGGTCGTGGACAACCTCCGCACCTACGTGGACGCCGACGAGAACCCGGTCGCCCTCGCGGGCGCCGACATCGAGCGCGACAACAACTGGAACACCGGCTTCGGCGTGACCCTCGATCACGACGGCGCCGCCGACAACGCGCTCATCAGCGGCCTGAACATCTCCGCCGGCTACAGCATGACCGAGGCTGACTACAGCCGCACCACGCTGTTCGTCGACGCGGACTACGGCCTCAACGTCTCGATCGTCAGCCTCACCCCGTACGTCGGCTACCGCTCGGTGACCGACATCGACGCGGGTGCGGACGACACCACGACGCTGCGCGTGGGCGCTGGCCTCAGCACCACCCCGCTCGACGTCTTCCTGGCCCCGAGCCTCGTGGGTGCGGTCAACTACCGCTCCACCGCTCACACGGAGCCGTCCGCTTGGACCGCCACTGAGATGCAGTGGAGCGTCGGTCTCGTGCTGAACGAGTTCATCTTCGACAACAGCACGCTGACCGCCAAGTACGGCAGCTGGACGGGTACCAACATCAGCAACGCCACCAACACCCGTCGTCAGGCCAACGGCACCTACGCCGACACCGGTACCGGCGACTCCGCCACGGACATCAGCCGCGGCGACCTCAACGGCACCGGCACCCAGACCACCTCGGGCTACGAAGTGATCTGGAACTACTGGGATCTCGAGTTCGCCTACGGCGTCTACACCAACGACAACGCTGGTGTGACCTCCGCCGCCCAGGCCTTCTCGATCAGCTACACCGTCTCCTTCTAAGGAACGGCACGTAGCTCCCGACCCTAGGTCGGGCCGAGAAGAGGAGCCCCGCTTCCGAGCGGGGCTCCTCCTTTCTGTGCCTATGGCGCGGTGATGGCTAGCGGACGACGCGCAGCGCCCGGGGCTGGAGCCGCACGCGGTAGCAGGCGAGCGGGCCCAGCGGCTCACCGTCGGCGTGGCCGCGCTGCGGGCGCGCCCAGCTGAGCTCGACGCGCGCGCCGCGGAACAGGTGCACCCGCGGGTGCGACAGGTGCTGGCCCTTCATCAGCCGTGGCAGCACGCTGACCGCCCCGAGGCGGCCGAACGCCCCCGCCACCACCACGTCGAGCGCGCCGTCGTCGTTGCGGGCCTCGGGCGCGAACATGAAGTTGCCGCCGCCGCGCGGCCCGTTCTGCACCGACACCAGCAGCGATGCGCCCTGGTAGACGAGCTCGCCGTCCACCGTCACCGCCACGTCGGCGGGGGAGAGGTCACCGAGCGCCGCCAGCACGCCGTACAGGTAGGCCGCCAGGCCCGTGAACGCCTTCGGCGAGGTGCGCACGCGATGGGCCGCCTCGGCGTCGAAGCCCACCCCGGTGGAGTTGACGAACGGCTCGTCGTCCACGAAGCCCACGTCGACGAGCGCGTGCCGTCGCGCCAGCAGGCGCTGGAGGGCGCCCTCCAGGTCGTCGCGGGGGATGCCCAGGGCGTAGGCGAAGTCGTCGCCGGAACCCACGGGCACGACCCCCAGGGTGCGCGCGAACGGCTCCGCGGAGCCCTCCGCGGAGCCCTCCGCGGCCACGATGCCCTTCACGACCTCGTGGACCGTGCCGTCGCCCCCCAGGGCCACCACGGTCGCCCCCGGCGGGGTGGCGGCCGCCAGCTCGGCGGCGTGGCCGGGCCGCTCGGTGGTCAGGAGGGTGTGTTGCAGGCCGTGCTCCGTCAGGAACGCGAGCGTGCGGTCGAGGGCGCGCCGGGCGCGCCCCTTGCCGGCGACGGGGTTGAAGACGAGGTAGAGCACGGCTGGCACGAATCTTATCCGTTCCTGGCTGTAGACTCGTCACATGCTCAAGACGGCGGAACTGTTCGACCTAGGCAGGGTCCCGGAGGCGCTGCGCCACCTGCTCGACGTCGAGGCCCCCTGGGAGGCGCTCGCGCTGCTGGACGCGTTCGGGGCCGAGCTGCGGGCGCGCGCCGCCGCGCTAGGCGAGCAGGGCTCCGGGGCGCGCCCAGGCGTGCACCCGAGCGCCGTGATCGAGGGTCCGCTGGTCATGGAGGAGGGCGCCAGCATCGGGCCGTACGCCTACCTCACCGGCCCGGTGTACCTGGCCGAGGGGGCGCAGGTGGGCCACGCCGCCTACCTCCGCGGGCCGGTGGTGCTGGGCCCGGACGCCCACGTGATGCACGCCTCCGAGGTCAAGCGCTCGATCCTGCTGGGCGGCGCCAAGGCGCCCCACTTCAACTACGTCGGCGACAGCATCGTGGGCCACGACGTCAACCTGGGCGCCGGCGTCAAGGTGGCCAACTTCAAGACCTTCGGCGACGAGGTGAAGGTCGCCGGCCGCGGCACCGGCCTGCGCAAGTTCGGCGCTGCCATCGGCGACGGCGTGTCGATCGGCTGCAACGCGGTGCTCTCGCCCGGCACCCTGGTGGGCCGGCGCACCATCATCTACAACGGCGCGACGGTACGCGGCGTGATCAAGGCCGACACCGTCGTGAAGCACCACCCGGCCCTCGAGGAGGCCGAGCTGCGGCGCTGACGGCCGCGGCCCCCAGCGCGGCGGCCGCGACGCGCCCGTGCCCGCGCGTCGCCGGCCCGTAGCGTCCCCTCCCCACGATGATCCCGCTCCACGACCGCAACCCCCGCCACGGGCCCTCCTACCTCACCTGGCTGTTCGTGGCGCTCAACGTGCTGGTCTTCCTGCAGCAGCTGCGCCTGGGGCGCTCGCGTGCCGGCTTCGAGTTCATCACCGAGTACGCCTTCGTGCCGGGGCTCTTCTTCGCCGAGCCGCTGACGCACCTCCACACGCTGGTGACCAGCGCCTTCCTGCACGGCAGCCTCAGCCACCTGCTCAGCAACATGATCTTCCTGCTGGTGTTCGGCGACAACGTCGAGGACCGGCTGGGCAAGCTGCGCTACGCGCTCTTCTACCTGGGCGGCGCCGCCGCCGCCACGCTGCTGCACGGGCTCGTGAACCGCGACGAGCTGGTGCCGATGGTGGGCGCCTCCGGCGCCGTCAGCGCCGTGCTGGGCGCCTACATCGTGTTCTTCCCGCGGCAGTGGGTGCTCACGTTCATCCCCCCGCTGTTCGTGCCCTGGCTGCTCCTCAACTTCTTCGCGCCGGTGCCGCGCTTCTTCGCGCCGTGGCTGCCGGCGTGGCTGTTCATCGGCTACTGGGCGCTGGTGCAGTTCTGGGAGGCGGGCTTCGGGCTGGTGACCACAGCGAGCGACGTGCGCGACCAGGTGGCCTGGTTCGCGCACGTCGGTGGGTTCGTGTTCGGAGCGCTGATGGCGCTCTGGCGCGGGAGGGGGCGGGGCCGCGGGCGGGCGCTGGGGCGCTGGTAGCCCTTCGCTAGCTCAGGAGGCCGGCTCGATGAGGCCGTAGTCGCCGTCGTGGCGGCGGTAGATGACGCTGACCAGGTCGGTGTCGACGTTGCGGAACAGGAAGAAGTCGTGGCCCAGGGCCTCCATCTGGATGGCGGCGTCCTCGGGGGCCATCGGGCGCAGCACGTGGCGCTTCACGCGCGCGATCTGCGGCTCGCGCTCCTCGACCTCGGGCTCCTCGGGGATCTCGACGCGATCGTTGCGCTGCCCGATCAGCCGGCCCTTGAAGCGACGCAGCTGGCGCTCGAGCTTCTCGACCACCAGGTCGACGGCGGCGTAGGTGTCGAGGCCGCGCTCCTCGGCGCGGATCACGCCGCCGGGGACGTTGAGCTGCACCTCCACCTTGGCGGGGTTCGCGGCGTTCTGGTTGCTGTCGTACGACATGACCACGCGAGCGTCGACGATCTGGTCGGAGATGCGGTCGAGCTTCCCGAGCTTGTCCTCGGCGTACTGACGCATTGCATCGGTAACCTCGATGTTGAGACCCGTCAGTTTGTAGATGTTCATGTCGCTCCCTTCGGCCAACCGTCGGTGGGGAGGTCCGTCCACCACCTTGAACTAAACTCTAACACCGGTTCGCCGCGCGTCTCAGAGCCGGTTGCCCCTTGCCACGAGCGTGTCAGCCACGCTAACGGGCAGCGTGCAGGACGGTGGTAGAGTGCAGGCGCTGTGGCAGACGTAGACTCGAAACGGCGCCTCCATCAGGCTCCCAAGGCGCCAGCGCTGCGGGCGCGCGCGGGCACGCCGTTGCGCCGTTGCGCCGCCGGCTCCGCCATCGAGATACTGCAGGAGAAGTGGGTGCTGCACATCGTGCACGCGCTGCTCGGCGGCCCCAAGGGGTTCAACGAGCTCGGCCGCGAGGTGGGCGGCTGCAACCCCACCACCCTCACCCAACGGCTGGCGCGCCTCGAGGCGCTGGGCGTGGTCGAGAAGGAGGTCCACTCGACCTTGCCGCCGCGCTGCAGCTACTCCCTCACCGACGCCGGCCGCGACCTCGACCGCGTGATCGCCGCCATCCGCAGCTGGGCGGTGGCGCACCTGCCGGTGGAGGAGGGCGCCGAAGAGGAGCCGGAGCGCTCCGTATCCTGATCCCTCAAGTAGCTTCGAGCGGGTAGCGAGACGACCACGCTCCTCCCGGGCGATGCTGGAGCGGCGGCCTCGGGCGTGGACGCGCGGGCGGTCGTTCCGTGGCGGATCGTGGCGGCTCGTGGTGGCGGCCATGGCAGGGGCCGGGTCTGCTGCCTAGAGGGGTAGCTGTGTCTCCCGTGGGTGGGTACCGAACCGCTACACGCGAGCGCGTGGTGTGTCGCGTTACGTAACGCGACACACCACGGCCGTCGTGTCGGTGACGACGCTTCTAGCGCGGCGCCCCAGACCGCGGCCCGACGGCACGGCAGCCTCGGAGCCGCCCGTGGGCCGGGGAGCCCGTTCCCGACGGCCCACCGCCGGCCCACGCAGCGCTGCACGCTAGCAGCTGGCGTGCAGCGGTTCGGTACCCTAGCGGCGGCGCGACACGCCTGCTCCGCCCAGGCTGCCCAGCCCGCCTAGGCCGCGACGCCCGCGAGAGGGGCGCGCCCCGCGGTCAGGAGGCGTTGACCGGCAGGTTCGCCACCAGCACCATGCGGTCGCCCTGCTGCTCCACCTTCACGTCGTAGTCGCCGTCGTCGGAGGGGAAGTACTTCTTGATCACGGTGAGGAGCTCGCCCTTGAGCTCCTCCATGCTGCCGGGCGACAGCTTGGCGCGGTCGTAGGAGAGCACGAGCTTGAGGCGCTCCTTGAGCTGGTCCTTGCTCTTGTTGCGGCCGAACAGGTTGCGGAGCATCAGCCGGCTCCGAACACGCGTCGCAGGCCCGCGAAGATGCCCTTGGGCTGCTCGAACGAGGGGTAGGCCACGTCCTCGCCACGGATGCGCCGCGCGATGTCGCGGAAGGCGGCGCCGGCGGCCACCTTGGGGCCGCCCTCCTCCAGCGAGGCGGGGCTGCCGATGTTGGTGGAGATGAGGATGCGCTCGTCCTCGGGCACGATGCCGATCAGCTTGACGCCCAGGATCTCGAGCACGTCGTCGACCTCGAGCATGTCGCCGCGCTTGACCATCTCGGGGCGCAGGCGGTTGATGATCAGCCGCACCTCGGGGATCTCGCGCGCCTCCAGCAGGCCGATGATGCGGTCGGCGTCGCGCACGCTCGACACCTCGGGGTTGACGACCACCAGGGCGCCGCTGGCGGCGGAGGCGGCGGTCTGGAAGCCCGACTCGATGCCGGCGGGGCTGTCGATGAGCACCCGGTCGAAGCCCTCGTCCTCGAGGAGCGCGCGCACGGTCTCGCGCATGCGCTCCTCGGAGAGGGCGCTCTTGTCGCGCGTCTGCGAGGTAGCGAGGAGATGCAGGGTGTCGACGCGCTTGTCGCGGATGATGGCTTGGCGGAGCTTGCAGCGGCCCTCGAAGACGTCGATGAGGTCGTAGACCACCCGCCCCTCGAGGCCCATGACGACGTCGAGGTTGCGCAGGCCGACGTCGGTGTCGATGACGCAGACCTTCTCGCCCAAACGCGCCAGCGCCGCGCCGACGTTGGCGGTGGTGGTGGTCTTGCCGACGCCGCCCTTGCCGGACGTCACCACGATGGCTTTGGCGTTCACAGTAGTGTTTCCTCCTCGTACCGCTATTCCACTCGGATGCAACGGCTGCTGTGAACTATAACACCGACCCCAGGGCCCGTTTCGCGGGTCGAGATGGGCCGGAACGCGCGTGAGGGGCGCGAAAGCTACGCCGCCGACAGCCCGGCGTACTTCACCAGCAGCCGCTTGGCGCCCGCCTGCTCGAACACCACTGTGACCTCGGCGCGGGCGCCCTCGCCCGTCACGCCCACCACGGTGCCGACCCCGAACTTCGGGTGGCGCACGCGCTCGCCGCCTCGCAGCGTCAGGCCGCCCACGCTGGGGGCGCCGCCGCCGCTGGCGGGCGCCGGCGTGGTCACGGGCGGGCGCCACACGTCGCGCGAGAACTTGCTGGCCTGGCGGCGGTCGAGCTCCTGGCCGAACACGTCGGTCTCCTGCAGCGAGCCGGGCGGCACGTCCTCCAGGAAGCGGCTCGGGCGCGTGGGCTCGGTGCGGCCGAACTGCATGCGCGACTCGCAGTGCACCAGGTAGAGCTCCTCCTGGGCGCGCGTGACGCCCACGTACAGCAGCCGCCGCTCCTCCTCGATCTCCTGCAGGCTGGCGGTGGCGCTGCGGTGGGGGATGAGGTTCTCCTCCATGCCCACCAGGAACACGATGGGGAACTCCAGGCCCTTGGCGTTGTGCAGCGTCATGAGCGTCACGGCGTCGTCGACCATCTCGCCGTTGACCGCCTCCACGGCGCGGTCGTCGTTGCTGCCCAGCAGCGCCGCCTCGTCGAGGAACTCCGCCACCGAGCCGCCCGTCTCCTCCTGCCACTCGGCCACGGCGTTCAGCAGCTCCTCGAGGTTCTCCAGGCGCCCCTCGGCCTCGTGGGTGCCCTCGTTGCGCAGCGCCTCCACGTAGCCGCTGGCGTCGTAGACGAACTTCAGGAAGTTCGCAGCCGGCAGCTCGTCGGCGGCGCGCGTGAGGTCGCCCATCAGCTCGGTGAACTCGGTCACGCGCTTGGCGGCCGGGGTGCCCGACAGCACCTCGCTCGCGTTGCTGCAGGCGGCCGAGAACGGCGCGCCGTTGCGCGCCGCCCACGCGGCCAGGTTCTGCTCGGAGGTGGCGCCGATGCCGCGCTTCGGGCGGTTCAGCACGCGGCGCCAGGCCACGTCGTCGGCGGGGTTGAGGGCCGCGCGTGCGTAGGAGAGCACGTCCTTCACCTCGCGCCGGTCGTAGAAGCCCACGCCGCCCACGATGCGCGCCGGGATGCCGGCGCGGCGCAGCGACTCCTCCAGCACGCGTGACTGGGCGTTGGTGCGGTAGAGCACCGCGAACGACTCGAAGGGCAGGTCGCGCTCGGCCTTCAGGCGCTCGATGGTGCGCGCCACGAAGTCGGCCTCGGCGCGGTGGTCGGCGGCGCGGTAGAGGCGCACCTTCTCGCCCTCGCCCTTGACGGGCTTGAGGCTCTTCTCGATGCGCCCCTGGTTGTGGCTGATGATGGCGTTGGCCACGCTCAGCACGCTGCCCACCGAGCGGTAGTTGAGCTCGAGGCGGTAGACGGCGGCGTCGGGGTAGTCGCGGCGGAAGTCGAGGATGTTGCGCACGTCGGCGCCGCGGAAGGCGTAGATGCTCTGGTCGGGGTCACCCACCACCATCAGGTTGCGGTAGGTGTCGGCCAGCTGGTGCGTCAGGCGGTACTGCGCCGCGTTGGTGTCCTGGTACTCGTCGACGTGGATGAACACTGCGCGCTGCTGCACGCGCTCGAGCACGTCGCGGTGGGCGTCGAACAGCTCCACGGTGCGGCCCAGGATGTCGTTGAAGTCGACGGCGTTCGACCGACGCAGGCGCGCCTGGTAGCGCTGGTAGAGCTCGACCACCAGGTCGAGCGGCATGCCGGCCACGATGCGGCCCCACACGCGCTCGCCCTCGCTGGCGAGCTGCTCGGGGCCCCACAGGTTCGACTTGGCGCGGTCGATGACGCCGCGCACCGCCCGTGGGTTGGCCTCGGCCAGCCCTCGCACGCTGCCCAGCAGCTCCTTCAGCAGGTCGAGCTGGTCGGAGTCGTCGTAGATCGCGAAGCCCGGCTTGAGGTCGACGCGCTCGCCGTAGCTGCGCAGCACCCGCAGGCAGGCGGAGTGGAAGGTGGAGACCCACAGGTCGCGGCCCGGGGGTCCGATCAGCGTCTCGACGCGCTCCTTGAGCTCGCCGGCCGCCTTGTTGGTGAAGGTCACGGCCAGCACCTGCTGCGGCAGCACGTCGTGCTGCGACAGCAGGTAGGCGATGCGGTGCACCACGGTGCGGGTCTTGCCGGAGCCGGCGCCGGCCAGCACCAGGGCGGGGCCCTCGAAGTGCTCGACGGCGGCGCGCTGCTCCTCGTTCAGTGGGGCTAGTAGCTCATCTGGCGACACGACTGTCGAGCATACCGCGGCCCACCGCGCGGCCCCCGTCTCGGGGTGGCGACCCCCGCCGGAGGCCGACGTCCGGCGCGCGAGGCCCGCGCCGCGCCGGCCGTCACGGCGTGCGGTACCCTTCGAGGCATGGACCTGGGCCTCTGCTTCGACCTGGACGGCACGCTCGGACGCTACGCCGGCGACTTCCGGGCGTTCGCGGGGCTGCTGCGCGGCCAGCTGATGCTGCAGGCGTGCGACATGAACCGCTTCTACGACCTGCTGTCGGTCGAGCTGCGCCGCGACGGCCCGGTGACGCTGGAGCGTGGCCTGGCGGCGGTCCTCGAGCGTCTCGACCAGCGCGTGCCCGCCGACCTGCCGGCCCTGGCGGCCGAGGCGGTGGAGGCCTACGCCGAGGACGTGCGGCCCCTGCCGGGCGCGCGCGAGCTGCTGGAGCGCCTCGACGCCGCCGGCGTGCCCATGGCGCTGCTCACCAACGGCCCCGAGGACATGCAGCGCGCCGCGCTGGCCGCCCTCGGCTTCGGGCGCTGCTTCCGGGTGGTGCTGGTGTCGGGCGACCGCGACGTGGCGGCGCGCAAGCCGGCGCCGCGCATCTTCGCGCTGGCCTGCACCGGGCTGCAGAGCCTGCCCGAGCGCACCGTGATGATCGGCGACAGCCCCGAGGCCGACGTGCGCGGTGCGCTCGACTACGGCCTGCAGGCGGTGCT
>JAAYYF010000064.1 GCA_012515535.1 Deinococcales bacterium | reverse complement strand
TCGCCGGTCTCGTCGCCGGTGTCGGTGACGTCCTCGTCCTCGACGGCGGGGTTCTCGATCTCCACCGGGGGCTTGTCCTGGCTGGCCAGGGGGGTGCTGGTGCCGCAGGCGCTCAGCAGGAACAGCAGAGCGGCCAGCAGCATCAGGCCGATGATCGGGTTGCGGGTGGACGTGTAGGTACGACGAAGCATGGCATCCTCCGGATCTTTCGGCCGGTCGCGCTACTGGCTCCATCTGTCCCAAGCGCCCGAGTACGGGATCAGACTTCATCGCTTCCGAAGTTGCCTTCCGCTATCTGCGGTTTTGTGCTTGACCCGGATGATGCAACTAGAGTACTTACGGTGCTCTTATCGTTCTGTCACGGCATACTTACTCGGTGTGCGAGACGCGCCAGGCTTCCAGCACCTCGCGCTCGCGCTCCGGCTCCAGGCCCACCTTCAGGGCCGGGTCGCCGCGCTCGCGCTGCCACGCCAGCGTGTCGCGCACCGTGTCGAGGGCCGAGCGCACCGTGAGGCCCGCCGCTTCGGCCTTCGAAGCGTCGACGCGGAAGAGGTTCGACTCGGGCTCCGGCAGCCAGAACGGCAGGTCGGCGAACGGCCGCACCTCGCGCTCCAGCAGGAAGCCGGCGTCGGCCCAGACGATCTCGGCCGGGGGCGCGCCCACCTCGGCCGCCGCCGTCAGCGAGGCCTCCAGCAGCGTGCCCATGTCGAACCTGTCGGCGGGGCTGGCCGCGTTGTAGGTGCCGCTCAGGTCGCTCTCGAGCCCGGCGACCATCCACGCGGCCAGGTCGCGCGCGTCGATCCACTGCAGCGGGTAGCGGGGGCCGTGCGGCGCCAGCACCGCGCCGCCACGCGCGACGCGCGTGGGCCAGTAGGTGAAGCGGTCGGTGGGGTCCTCGGGCCCGACCACGATGCACGGCCGCACCACCAGCGTGCGCTCCGTCGGGTAGACCGCCGCCAGTTCCTCCTCGCACAGCACCTTCAACCCGCCGTAGGTGGCGCCCGTGACCTCCTCGGTGGTGGGGTCGTGCAGCCGCGCCAGCTCGCTCTCCTCGTTCACGTACGGCTCGGAGGTGTCGGCGTAGACGCTGATGGTCGAGACGAACAGGTAGCGCTCGACGCTGCCCTCGAGCAGCCGCGCCGCCTCGCGCACCTGGCGCGGCACGTAGGCGCTGGTGTCGACGACCGCGTCCCAGCTGCGGCCGGCGAGCGCGCCGAGGTCGGTGTTGCGGTCACCGGTGATGGTGTCGGTCACGCCGGCGGGCGCCGGCTTGGAGCCGCGGTTGAAGAGGGTGACCTCGTGGCCGCGCGCGACGGCGTGCTCCACGAAGCTCTTGCCGATGAACTGCGTGCCGCCGATGACGAGGATGCGCACGTCGTGGCTCCTTCCGGCGCCCCTAGAAGTCGCCGTCCGCGACCTGCAGGCAGGTGACGCCGAGCTCACGGTACATCGCCACCACGCGCGAGCGGTCCTCCAGCGCGAGCAGCACGTCCTCCGCCCGGTAGTCGGCCTCGAACCACTGGCGCTTCAGCAGGTGGTCGGGGGTGCGGTCGTCGTACGGCCGCAGCACCAGGCGGTGGTAGGGCACGCCGTGCAGCTCGAGCCACGCCTCGGTGTCGGCGCGGGTGTCGTCGCGGCGGCCGCTGACGATGTGGATCTCGTGCCCGGCGGCCGCCAGCGCCCGCACCAGCGCGATGACCGGCTCGATCGGCGGGTCGTCCTTGCTGGCGGCGAAGAACGCCTCGTAGTCGCGGCGCTTGCCCCGCACGTGGTGGACGCGGTGCTCGGTGTCGGAGAGGGTGCCGTCGAGGTCGCAGAGGACGATCTTGGCCATGGTTCGACCGTAGGCCGCCCTCAGGCGAGGCCGCACGCCGCCAGCACGGCGTCGAGCTCGCCGCGGACGTGGTCGTCGACCTGGGCGCCGGGGTGGCGTACGTGCGCCGAGGCGATGGCGCCGCGCCGCCGGTAGATCTCCTTGCGGATAGCGAGGCCGATGCCGGGCTGGAACTCGTAGCGCATCAGCGGGCAGGCGCCGTAGAACACGCGCCGGGCGCGCCCGACGTCGCCGGCGTGCCAGGCGTCGACGATCTCCACCAGGAGCTCGGGGTACGACAGGCCGGTCATGATGCCGTCGGCGCCGCGCATCAGCTCCTCGAGCAGGAAGCCGCCGCCCAGGCCGCCCACGATGCCGATCTCGGAGCCGAGCTCGCGCAGGCGGCTGACCTTGGGCAGGCTCGGGGTCTCCTCCAGCTTGATGACCACCACGCTCGGCAGCGCCGCGTGCAGCTCGGCCACCAGCTCGGCGCTCATGCGCACGCCCGTCACGGCCGGGTAGTCGTGGAGGATGAGCGGCGCGCCGAGCGCCTCGTCGTGCGCCTGGTAGAAGGCGCGGACGACGGCGTCGCTCTGCGTGGGCGGCGGCGCCACCAGCAGCCCGGCCGCGCCGCCCGCCAGCATGCTCTGGCCGCGCGCCACCGCCATCGCGGTCCCGGCCCCGCCGGCCCCGGCGTAGACCGGCACCCGCCCGGCCGCGGCCGCGACCGTGGTGCGCAGCACGGCGTCGCGCTCGGCTTCGGTGAGCTTGGGCGCCTCGCCCAGCACCCCCAGCACCACCAGCCCGTCGACGCCCAGGCCGATGAGGAAGTCGGTGAGGCGCTCGAGGCTGGCGAGGTCCAGAGCGCCGTCGTCGGTGAAGGGCGTGGGCATGATCGTGTGGACGCCGCCGAAGCGGCCGGCGGGACTGGTGGGGTACTCCATCGCGGCTCCTCGCTGGTGGGCGTCGCCGGGCGCGGCGCGGTGGGCGCAGGCGGCGCTCGTCTCGCTCGGGGCGGTGTCGTCACGCGCCGGGCCGACGCTCAAGGGATCGCGCCTAGGTTACGCCAGCGCGCGCGGTGCCGCGGCCCCTCACTCCTCCAGCGGCACGAACGCCACGTTCAGCCGGTAGCGCTTCCTCCCGGCGAGGCCCTGGCCCGCGCCCTGGCGGCGGTCGAGCGAGTAGGTCCGTAGCAGCTCGTACAGGCGCCGCTGCACCTCGCGGCTCTCGGCCTCGTCCAGCGCCAGGTCGGTCCAGAAGTCGAGGGCCGCCGGCTGGCTGGGGTCGAGCCAGTCGATGCGCTCGTCGCCGGCCGCGGCGCTCTGCACCCAGGTCTCGCCGCTGGCGTCGCGGAACAGGCGCTGGCCGTGGCGCCCGCCCTGCCGCAGCAGGCGCGCCTGCAGCCGCACCAGCTCGCGCAGCTCGGGCAGCTGCTGCTGCCACAGGCGCTCCTCGAGGTCGGCGAAGGGGGTGGCCTCGTAGGGCACGAAGTAGGCGTCGTGCACCGAGCGGTAGACCTTGATGGGGCGCCCCTGGCGCTTCTCCTCGCGCACCACCCTCAGCAGCCCTGCCGCCAGCAGCAGGCGGATGCGGTAGAGCATGGCGTTGAGGTCGAGGCCGAGCTCGGCGGCGGCCGCGCTGGCGCTCGCCTCGCGCGCCAGGAACGGGCGCATGGCCGCCTGGAAGCGCGGGTCGCTGAGCAGCCGCGCCTGCTCGGGGTCCGCGACGGTGAAGGCGTCCGCGTCCGCGCGGGGCCTACCTGGATCGGGGCCTTCCATTCAGGTAAGGCTAGCACCGAGCATGCGGCATGGGACCCCGCGCCACCTACTACCTGGTCAGCTCGCTCAACTGGTTCGCCAACGTGCTGCCGATGGCGGTGATGGTGCTCATCGCGCGGTCGCGCGGCCTGAGCCTGGCCGACATCGGCTACTTCCTGGGCGCCTACTCGCTCACCGTGGTGCTGCTGGAGCTGCCGTCGGGCGCCCTGGCCGACGCCATCGGCCGCAAGCGCACCTACCTGCTCGCGGGTTGCGTGGGGGTCGTGGCGAAAGCGGTGTTCCTGTTCGCGTTCGGGCTGCCGGCGTTCCTGCTGTACGCGCTCACCTTCGGCGTCTCGCGCGCCCTCTCCTCCGGCGCGCTCGAGGCGTGGTTCATCGACGCGCTGCAGGCCGCCGACCCGGACGTGGACCTGCAGCCAGCGCTGGCGGGGGCGGGGGCGTGGAACCTCGCCGCGCTGGCCGCGGGCACCTTCGTGGGCAGCGCGCTGCCGGGCCTGTTCGCCTCCCTGCCGCAGCACCCC
>JAAYYF010000063.1 GCA_012515535.1 Deinococcales bacterium | reverse complement strand
GGAGGTCTCGATGTACGTCTTCGTCCTCACCCTGCACAGCTACGTCCGCTGGGCCGTGCTCGTCCTCGGCCTCGTCGCGCTCGTGATGGCGTGGTCCGCCCACTTCTCCCGGAGCCGCTGGACGCAGCCCCAGGCCAACCTCGGGCGGCTGTTCTCGGGCGTCTTCGACCTGCAGGTGCTGCTGGGCGTGCTGCTCTACACCTGGCTCAGCCCCGTGACCACCAGCGCCTTCCGCGACATGGGCGCGGCGATGCGCAACCCGAGCCAGCGCTTCTTCGTGGCCGAGCATCTGCTGATGATGGTGGTGGCGGCGGTGCTGGTGCACATCGGCGTGGCGCGCGCCCGCAAGAAGGACGCGCCCCTGCAGGCGGCGATCTTCTACACCCTCGCCTTCGTGGCCGTGCTGGCCGGCATCCCCTGGGGGCAGGCACCGCTCTTCCGCGGCTTCTGAGCCGCTAGGCGCCCGCGTCGCGGGCGTGCCTCACGGCGGCCGCGCCCCTGGGCGGCGCGGCCGCCGTTCCCTGACACACGTATGATGGCGCCGGCGTGGCCTGGCATCTTCACGTGGGACCTTCCGGCTCGGGCCGCACCACCAGGATGGTGGCGCTCGCCCGAGCCGCTTGCGATGCCGGACAGCGCGTGTGGTGGGTCGGGCTGCCGGCCCAGCGCGCCCACGTGCTCCGGCGCGTGACCGCGGGCGGCTACACGGCGCTCGGCCTCGAGGTGATGAGCGGCCAGCAGGCCTACTACCGCCTCCTCACCGCCGCCAACCGCCTGCAGCCGATGCTGGTGGGCAGCGCCCGCCTCGTGCGGGTGGCGGAGGCGCTCAAGGAGGTCACCGGCGCCTTCCCCACGCCCGGCGAGGCGCACCTGTTCGCGCGCGCCATCGCCGAGGCCAAGCGCTTCGGCGTCGGCGCCGACGGCTACGCCGCCCGAGCCACCGACCCCGAGCAGAAGCGCTTCGCGGCGGTCTACCGCGCCTACGAGGCGCGCAAGGGCGCCTGGGACTACGACGACGTGCGCACCGAGGCCGTCGAGCTGGCGCGGCGCGGCGAGCTGCGCTGCGAGGCCGACCTCGTGATCGTCGACGGGCTCCGCGAGATCGGCCCGCTCGAGCTGCGCCTCTACCGCGCCCTGGCGGAGCAGGCCGAGGTGCACCTCAGCCTCACCGCGGCGCCGCCGGGAGAGACCCCCACCAGCCGCCTCACGCAGGCGCACCCGGTGACCCTCGAGCGCTACCTGGCACCCAACCCGGTGAGCGAGGCGCGCTGGGTGATGCGCAGCCTCAAGCGCGACCTGGTGACGGGCGGCTTCCACCCCCTCGACCTGGCCGTGATCGCGCCGGAGGGCCGCGCCCGCGCGCTGGCGGCGCTGGCCGAGGAGTACGGCGTGCCGCTGATGGACGAGTCGCCGCTGGCGCTCGTCGACCGGCCCCTGGGGCAGCGCCTCGTCGACCTGCTCGAGCTCCTCGAGCACCCCACGCCGTCACGGCTGCTGGCGGTGGCCGAGCTGCGGCCGCTGGCGGCCGCAGCGCTGGAGGACGGCGTGGCCGGCGTCGAGGCGGTCACGCGCCTGGCCGACGCGCTCGGGCTGGGGCGCGCGTGGCGCCGCTGGCTGGCGCGCCTCGAGGTGAGCGGCGAACCGGTGGCGTGGGCGCGCGCGCTGGTGGTGGAGGTGCTGGGCGGCGAGGGCGCCCTGCCGCACGACTTCGCCGAGGGCGCCCTCGCCAAGGCGCAGGAGGCGGCGCGCCTCGGTGCCGACGGGCCCGGCTTCCGCGCCTGGTGGGCGGCGCTGCTGCGCGACACCCGCAGCGCGCGCCGCGAACCGGCCGGCGTGGCGCTCACCACCGCGCAGCAGGCGTCCGGGCGGCGCTTCCGTAAGGCGTACCTGCTGGGAGCGGTCGACGGCGCCTACGCGGCCCACGAGGAGGAGGACTACTTCCTGCCCGAGGAGCAGCGCCTGCCGCTGGCCGAGGCGTTCGCGCGCCTGGGGCTGCCGCACCGCTTCCAGGGCCGCGCCCAGCAGGTGGCGGCCGAGCTGCTCACGCGCGCCGACCACCTGGTCGTCACGGCGCCCCAGGCCGGCCAGGGCGGCCCGCTGGTGGCCGACGAGGCGCTGCTGGGCGCGGCGCCCGCCCCCCTGCCGCCGGTGCCGGCCGGGAGCCGCCTGGAGCTCGAGGGGCCGGCCTACCGCGCCCCGCTCGGGCGCGTGGCGTTCGGGCGCCCCACCGTCGAGCGCCTGCGGCGCTACCGCCGCTGCCCGTTCCGGGTGTGGGGCGAGAGCGCGCTGGGGGTGCGCGCCGAGTGGGAGGACGACCCGCCCGCCTGGCGCCGCCTGCTCACCGACCTCACCGCCGAGCGCAACGGCCGCCTCACGCCCGCGCGCCTGGAGGCGCTGGCGGCGGCGCACCCCGAGGCGGCCGGCTGGCTCGAGGCGCACGCCCCGCGCCTCACCTGCCTGACCTACAACGTCGAGATGTTCGGCGGGCCCGGGCGCGCCGCGGCGCTGCTGCACGCCGCCGAGCGGGTGCCGCTCGGGGCGGACGGCCAGCGCGCCGTGCTCTACCGCTTCGTCGCGCCGGGGTCGGTGGTCAGCGTGGGCGACGCGCGCGCCTACCTCTCCGACCGCTGGACCGAGTACTACGCCGCCTACGGCCTGCTCCACCAGGCGCGCCACGCCGTCGAGCGCGTCGACGTGGTGGTGTGGCCCGTGCTGGGCGAGCCGGTGTCGGCCTACGGCCAGGGGGTGGCGCGCGGCTTCCGGCTCGCCAGCCAGCGGCGCGACTGGGTCAACGAGGAGCTGCCCCGCTACCTGGCGGGCGAGGTCGAGGCGCGCCCCGGCTTCCACTGCCGCGACTGCGAGGTGCTGGACCTGTGCCGCGAGGGGACGCCGTGAGCCGCGACGCGGAGGCCGCGCCGGAGACGCAGCTAGCGCCCGGCGGCGGGGCCGCGCCCGGCACCGCGCCCGGCGCCCCCAACGTCCGCGTCGCCTCCGCCGGCACCGGCAAGACCACCAGCCTGGTGCGGCGCTACCTCGAGCTGATCGACCGGGGCGAGGCGCTCAGGCGCGTGGCGGGGGTGACCTTCACGCGCGCCGCCGCCGCCGAGCTGCGCCAGCGCGTGGGGGAGGCCATCGAGGCGGTGCTGCGCGACGGCGGTTACCTGGGCGGGCTGTTCACGCCCTCGCCCGACGCCGCCCCGCGCTTCGAGCGGGCGCGCGCGGAGCTCGAGGGGGCGCTGCTCACCACCATCCACGGCTTCATGAACGCAGGCCTGCGCCTCAACGCCCCGCAGCTGGGCCTCGACCCTGGCTTCACCAGCCTGGCCGAGTGGGAGGCGGAGGCGCTGTTCGCCGTGGAGGTGCGCAGCCTGCTGCTGCTGGCGCAGGAGCCCGAGCACCCGCTGCACGAGGCGGCGCGCTACCTGGGCCACGAGGCGCTGCCCAAGCTGACGGCGCTGTTCCGCAAGCGCTCGCTGGCCGCCGAGCTGCGCTTCGGGGCGGGACCGGAGGAGCGCGCGCTGGGGGCGCTGTACGGCGCGGCGCTCGCCGGCTTCGACCGCCGCCTCGGCGCCAGCAGCCTGGCGCCCGGCGAGGTGGAGCGGCGCGCGCTGCGCATGCTCCGGGTGCCGGCCGCCCGCGAGCGCCTGGCGCGGCGTTTCCCGCGCGTGCTGGTCGACGAGTACCAGGACGTCAACCCGCTGCAGGGGCGCTTCTTCGAGGAGCTCGGGGCGGCGGGGGTGGCGCTCGAGCTCGTGGGCGACCCCAAGCAGTCGATCTACGGCTTCCGCAACGCCGACGTGGAGGTGTTCCGCCGCGCCCTGAGCCTGGCGCGCCGCGGCGGCGCCGTGCTGCCGCCGCTGGTCGAGAGCCGCCGCCACTCGCGCGCCGTGCTGGCGTTCCTCAACCGCCTCACCGAGCGCCTGGGGGCGCAGGGCAAGGGGTTCGAGCCGCACGAGGCGCCCAGCGTCGGGGCGGCCGGCGCCCAGGCCGAGGTGGCGGGGGCGGTGGAGGTGCACGTGGTGAGCGCCGAGCTGCCCCTCGCCGAGCTACGCCCGCGCGAGGCGGAGGTGCTGGCCGAGCGCCTGCGGGCGCACCACGCCGCCGGGGTGAGCTACGACGACATGGCCGTGCTGGCGCGCGGCCACGCCGGGCTGGTGATGGCGCAGCGCGCCCTGCAGGCGGCGGGCGTGCCGTGCGTGCTCGGCCAGGGGCGCGGCTACTACCAGCGCCCCGAGGTGCGCGACGTGCACCACGCCCTGGCGGTGGGGGTCGACCCCGCCGGCCCGAGCCTGGCGCCGTTCCTGCGCGGGCCGTTCGCGGCGCTGGAGCTGCAGGAGGTGGCCGAGGTGCTGGCGCGCGAGGCGCCCGAGCGGCCCGCGTTCGTGGCGGAGCGCTTCCCGGCCGTGGGCGAGCGCCTGGCGTGGCTCGCCGAGCTCGTGCGCCTGCGGCCGCTGCCCGC
This sequence comes from Deinococcales bacterium, assembly GCA_012515535.1. GTDB lineage: Bacteria > Deinococcota > Deinococci > Deinococcales > Trueperaceae > JAAYYF01. The sequence continues at coordinate 5,375 of JAAYYF010000063.1, read as the reverse complement.
CCTCAAGCGCTTGCTGCGCGAGCCCGTCGTCGAGGGGCGCAGCTACCTGGAGCGCTTAGGGCGCCGCGAGCGCGAGAACGTCGATGCCCTGCTGTTCGAGGTCGCCGCCCACCCGCCCGCCGACATCGCGCTGCTGCTCGACCGCCTGGAGCAGCTGGCCCGCCAGGCCGACGCCGGCGACGTGCCGCAGTCGGGCGCCGGCGTGCGGCTCCTCACGGTGCACGCCTCCAAGGGCCTCGAGTTCCCGCTGGCGGCGGTGATCGACGCCGGCGCCTGGCCCGGCGGCCGCGTCGACCCGGTGCTGGTGGAGCAGGGCAGCGGCGCCGTGCGGGTGATGGGCGGGGAGGGCTACGCCGAGGCGGCGCAGGCGGCGCGCGAGCGCGCCCGGCACGAGGGGTACCGCCTGCTGTACGTGGCCGCCAGCCGCGCGCGCGACGTGCTGCTCGTGACCGGCTCGCAGGGCAGCGCCGGCCCGCGCGGCTGGCTGGCCGAGGTGCTCGCCTTGGGGCTCGGCGGCCGCGACCCGCTGCCGGGCGTCACGCTGGCGTTCCACGACCACCGGCCCGCCGCCCCCGCGCCCGAAGGCGCCGCGCGCGTGGTGGCGGCGGAGGCGCCGCCCGCGCCCTGGGTCGACCTGCGCCTGCCGCGCCCCGGCCTGCCGCCGCTCACGAGCCCGACGCGGCTGGCCGCGGCCAGCGCAGCGCCGGCGGCGGGCGCGGAGCCCGGCGCGCCCCGGCCGGCCGCCGCGCTCGAGGCCGAGGCGTTCGCCGACGAGCTGCAGGACGAGCCGCCCGACGAGCCCCTGCCGGCCGCGGTGCTGGCCGCCTCCGAGAGCGAGATCGAGCGCGGGCGCGTGGGCTGGGGCCGCGCGCGCGGCACGCTGGTGCACTACGCCATCGGCCAGGACTGGGACCCCGACGACCCCGCCACCCGCGCCACGCTGGCGGCGCAGGAGGTGCTGTTCCCCTTCGACGAGGCGCAGCGCCGCGAGCTGCTCGAGGAGGTGACGGGCCTGCTGCGCGACTACCGGGCGCTGCTGGGCGCCGAGCTGCCGGCGCTGGCGGCGCGCGACGTCGACCGCGCCGAGCTGCCGCTGGCGGTGCGCCGCGGCGAGCTCGTGTGGGAAGGCATCGTCGACCGCCTCTACCGCGTGGGCGACGAGTGGTTCCTCGACGACTACAAGACCGACCTGCGCGTGGTGCCCGAGCGCTACCACGTGCAGCTGGGCCTCTACCTGGAGGCGCTGGAGGACGCGCTGGGCGTCAGGCCGCGCGGCCGGCTCGTCTACCTGCGCTCGCGCTCGGTGGTAGAGCCGGAGCGCGCGGCGCTCGAGCGGGCGCTGGCCGAGGCGCTGGGCTCGCCGGTGGGCGCCGCGACGCGGTAGAGGTGGGCGTTGCCCGCCTTGCCGACGCGCTCGAGGAGCCCGAGGGCGTGCAGGCAGTACGCCGCCTGCTGCGCCAGGCGCCGCGGCAGGCGGCCCTCGGCGGCCACGTCGGCGGTGGTGAAGGGGGCGGGCAGCCCGGCCGGCAGCAGCCCCAGCAGCTCCTCGGGCTCACGGTAGAGGCGCCGCTCGTAGGCGGTCACCAGCGCGCGCCCGGTCACCACCCAGCCGCGCCGGCGCCACGCCTTGCCGGGCTCGTAGCGGCGGTGCTCCTCCTCGCCGATCAGCGCCAGCTCGAGCTCCAGGTTCGGATGAGCGAACAGCTCGGGGCCGTAGACCAGCTCGGCGAACAGGTCCTGCGGCCGGCCGGCGCGCGGCGAGCGCCGGCGCTCGACGCGCCCGTCGGGGTGGTGCTTGACCAGCCAGCGCGTCTGCGCCACCGGCAGCACCAGGCGCACGCGGTGCTCGGGCAGCAGCGCCGCGAGCTTGGTGCGCATGGCGCCGAAGTTGCGCGTCTGCACCTCGATCAGCAGGTCGCCCGCGACCGCGTCGACCACGTAGCCGCCGAGCGGGACCTCGAAGCGGCTGCCGGGCGGCGCCGCCAAGCGCTTCAGGGCGGCGTGCAGCGGGGACTCGTTGAGGGAGCCGATCGCGCTCATCGCGCCAGGATACCGGCCTAGAGCCCCTAGGCTCGCGCCTAGGTGGGCCGCACCGCGCGGCCGCCGCCGGTGCATGCTCGGACCATGGAGCTACCGCGCAGAGAGGCCGTCATCGCGGGCGCCAGCGGCGCCTTCGTCGCCGAGGACGAGACGGGCGCCGTGTGGGAGGTGCGCATCGCCCCCGAGCGCCTGGCCGGCCTGCTCGCCGCCTGCGCCGGCGGGCGCCCGCTGGAGGTCACCGTGGCGGCCGGCTCCTACCGTGCGCTGGCGCGGCGCTGGTGGGTGCTGCCGGTCGAGGGCGAGCTGCTGGTGCGCATCGCTCTCGAGAAGCGCGCCGCCGCCTAGCCGCCCAGCCTCAGGTGCACCGCCCGCGCCGCCTCGCCCACCACGCGGGCGCCGAGGTTCTCCTGGTGGAAGCGCTCGTCGGGGCAGCCGCGCGTCATCACGGCCACCACGTAGGGCGCGCCGCCGCGCAGCGGTTCGAACACGCCGGCGTCGTTGCGCACGCCGCGCACCGAGCCGCTCTTCGAGGCGATGCGCCAGGGCGCCTCGCCGATCTCGGCGCTGTAGGCGTCGTGGTCGATGCCGCGGCCCAGCTCCCCGAGCTGCTGCTGGCGGTAGATGCGGCGCGCCGTCTCGCTCAGCTCCGGCGGCAGCAGCTCGCCCAGCCACAGGCGCCCGAAGTGGTCGGCCAGGTCGGCGGGGGTGGTCACCGAGGGCGAGCGCGGGGCGGCGCCGGGCGCCGCGCGCAGCTGCAGCTTGCCCGCCAGGCGCGTGCCGCGCCAGCCGCGCCGCGCGATGGAGGCGTTGATCGCGTCCACGCCCAGCCGCTCGATCAGCACGTTGGTGGCGGTGTTGTCGCTCACCACGATCATCAGCGTGGCCAGGTCGAGGAGCGGGTAGCGCCGGCCGGGCGTGAGCGCCTTGAGCACCCCCGAGCCCGACACCAGGTCGTCGGCGCGCACCGTCAGCTCCTCCTCGAGCGCCAGCTCGCCGGCGGCCACCCGCTCGAGCAGCGCCAGCAGCACGTAGACCTTGATGGTGCTGGCCGCCGTGAACGGCTCGTGGGCGCGGAAGGCGAGGGCCCGCTCGCGCGCTTCCGCCCAGGGGGTGCCCGGCGCCAGCGGGGCGGCCACCAGGCCCAGGCGCGCCGGGTTGGCGTCGGCGCTCGCGGCCCGTCCCAGGCGCAGCTCGAGCGCGGCCAGCGCGCTGGCGAGCTCGGGGTCGAGGGGCGGGAAGGGCGCGTCGTGGGCGGCGTCGTCGCGGCGCTCCGCGCCCGTGGCGTGGGCTGGCGGCGCGTCCGCCTGCGGTCGGTTGGGCATGCGCCTACTGTTGCACGGCAGCCGTAGCGGGTGTCTTGTAATGCGGTACGCGTAAGCCCTACACTTCCCTCGACTCACCTAGATCGCGACAGCGGCCGCAGTGAGGCAGCGGGGCCAGGCGGCTCCGCCGAGTCCAGATGCGCCCGCGCCCCCGAGGGCCGGGACGGTAGGGATGGAAATGGCAACAGGCAAGGTCAAGTGGTTCAGCGGCGAGAAGGGCTTCGGCTTCATCGCTCAGGACGACGGAGGCGCCGACGTCTTCGTCCACTTCTCCGCGATCAGGGCCGAGGGCTTCCGGACGCTGAACGAGGGCGACGAGGTGTCGTTCGACGTCGAGCAGGGGCCCAAGGGCCCGCAGGCTCAGAACGTCGTCGTCACCCGCTCGGCCGCTCCGGCCGCGGGTGGCGCCCCGCGCGCGCCGCGCGACGACCGCGGCGGGCCCGGCCGTGGCTTCGGTAACGACCGCTTCGGCGCCGACCGCGCCGGCGGTCGCGGCGACCGTTTCGGCAACGACCGCTCCGGTGGTCGCAACGACCGCTTCGACGACCGCGGTCGCGGCGAGCGCGACCTCGGCCCCGACGGGCGGCGCAAGGGAGACAGGCGCAGCGGTGGCCGCCGCGAGCGCTACTGAACCAGACCTACCAGCACCCCACCACGACCAGGTAACGGAAGCGCGGGCCCGGATCTCTCCGGGCCCGCGCTCTCGCAGGGGCGGTCAGGCTCAGTGGGTCGTCGATGGTCGCGCCTCGGTCGCGGCCGGTGACGAGAGGTCGAAGTCGCCGCGCGGCGCGCCCAGCAGCGGCAGCACCCAGCGGTCGAGGCCGTAGTAGCCGGCGACGCGCCAGGCGAGCACGAGCCACGTCGCGAGGATGAACATCAGGGGGTTGCTCGAGAGGGTGCCGGCGAACATGAACGCCACGTTCATGAGGCCGCCGAAGAAGGCCGCGGCGCCGGTGAGGAAGCCGAGGATGAGCGCCACGCCTACCAGCAGCTCGCCGAACGCCACCAGGTACGACATCAGCGGCGCGATGGGCAGGAAGATGTGCTCGATCATCCAGCCGTACCAGGCGGTGACCGTCGGGGCGTCGCCCTGGGCGCGCCCGAGGGCGCCCTGCAGGTAGCCGCGGATGGCCGTGCCGGCGTTGCTGCCGACCCAGGCCGGGTTGGTCACCTTGCCCCAGCCAGCGCTGAGCCAGAGCCAGCCGAGGTAGACGCGGACGACCGTCCAGACGGGGGCCATCCACTTCGAGGCGAACAGGAACTTGCTGATCTGCGGTTCTGGGTAGAAGGTGGTGCTGCGTGCCATGCTCCTCAACCCCTTTCGAGGTCAAGTATGCACGGCGCGCAGCCCCAGGGTGTAGGGATATTCTGCCTTAGGACCAATGTCCTGGACAGCAACGCCGGCGTTGGGCGCGAGGGCCCTCAGCCCGCGTCGAGCGCCTCGCCCACCAGCCGCTGGACCAGCGCCGGGTCGGCGCGGCCGCCCGTGGCGCGCATCACCTGCCCCACGAAGAAGCCCTTGAGGCCCTGCTTGCCGCCGCGGTAGGCGGCCACCTCGTCGGGGTGGGCCGCCACCGCCTCGCCCACGGCCTGGCGCACGGCGGCCTCGTCGTCGAGGCGCTCGAGCCCGCGCTCGGCCACCAGGCGGCGCGGGTCGGCGCCCTGGAGCAGCTCGGGGAACAGCTCCTTGGCCACGCGCAGGGTGATGGTGCCAGCGTCGACCAGCTCGGTCAGCTCGGCTAGCGCCGCCGGCGTGAGGCCACCGGCGCCCTCGCCCTGCAGCTCGCGCGCCACCTCGTTGACCACCCAGTTGGCGGCCGACGCCACGGCGGCGCCGGCGGCCACGCTCTCCTCGAAGAAGCGCGCCAGCGGCGGCCGCGTGGCCAGCAGGGCGGCGTCGGCCTCCTGCAGGCCCAGCTCGGCGACGTAGCGCTCGTAGGCCGCGCGCTCCTCCGGCGCCAGGCGCTCGGGGTCGAAGGCTTCGGCGGCGGCGTCCCGGGCGTCCGCGCCGGC
>JAAYYF010000062.1 GCA_012515535.1 Deinococcales bacterium | reverse complement strand
TCCGCGGCCGGGCCGGCGAGGAGGCCGCCATGTGGATGTGGACGCTGGACGACCGGCTCATCAACGTCACGCAGGTCGAGAGCATCGAGCTGCTCCCCGTCCTGCCGGAGGAAGCCGACCCCGAGGCCTTCGAGGCGGGCGAGGTCGAGGCCGATTACTACGAGCTGATCGCCGTGATGGCCTCCGGCGACGAGGCGCCCCTCTACGAAGCCGAGGACGCGGACCAGGCCGAGCTCGCCTTCCAGCTGCTGGCCGGCACGCTCGCGCTCGCCAGCGGCGGCGACACCAAGCTCGACGAGCCGTTCTCGGTGCACCAGCTGCTCGAGGAGCACCGCAAGCTCAGCAACTGAGCGCGCGCCCCCGTGGGGGCGCGCGAGCTCGCTGTGGTCGTGTGCGCGGTCGCGCTCAGTCGGCGGCGACCGTCTTGCGCCGCTCGTAGCGCGGCCGCGCGCCGGCGCGCGTGCGCTCGCGTGCGGCGCGCGCGGCGCCCTTAGGGCTCGTGGGCTCGGTGCGCGCCAGGCTGCGGGCCAGCTCGGTCACCTGGTAGCGCCCCTCGCCGTCAGGCGTCAGGAAGCCGGCCGCCTCGAGCGTCTTGAGCGAGCGGAAGAGCTGGTTCTTCTCGAAGCTGGTGATGCGCTGCAGGTCGGCGAGGCCGAAGCGGTGCGGGGCTTGGGTGAAGGCCAGCAGCACCTCGAGCGTGCGCTGCGCCGATCTGATGACGTACTGGTTTGGCATGCCGCCCTCCTGGGAAGCCGACGTGGGACGTGAACGGACGGTTAGGGTTAGGCACGGCGCTCGGCCGCGTTCATAGGCAGGTGGCAATATATCACGTAGCGGATGCCGCGACGCCCGCCGCCCCTGCTTCGAGGCTCACGCCGAGGCTCCGCCGCCCAGGCGGGCGGCCGGAGCGCGCCCGCGGCCGGCGGTAGCATGGCAGCCGTGCGCCCCAGCGCCGCCCCCGACGGTAAGGAGAACCGATGCAGAACGATCCCCACCGCACGCAATCCACCACCCCCGCCACCGGCCTCCCCGGCCTGGTGGCCAGCGCCGCCGTGCCGGGCGACATCAAGCAGGCCGACGCCGACACGCTGGTCGTCAACCTGTTCCAGGGCGTCAGCGAGCCCAGCGGGGCCACCGGCGCCGTCGACGCCGCCTTGGGCGGCGCCATCACCGACCTGATCGCCGGCGGCGACCTCAGCGGCAGGCTGGGCGAGGTGGCCGTGCTCTACCCGGCCGGCAAGCTCCCCGCCCGCCGCGTGCTGGTCGCGGGCCTCGGCCCGTTCGACGCCTTCGGCCTCGAGGCCATCCGCCGCGCCTCGGCCAACGCCGCCCTACGCGCCCGCGAGCTGGGCGCCAAGCGCGTGGCCACCATCGTGCACGGTGCCGGCATCGGCGGCGTGCCCGCGACCGAGGCGGCGCAGGCCACCCTGGAGGGGGCGCTGCTGGCCACCTACCGCTTCGGCGGCTGGCGCAAGGGCGCCGGCGAGGCGCCGCAGCTCGAGAGCATCACCCTCGTCGAGCACGACGACGCCAAGCTGGCGAGCGTCGAGGAGGGGGCGCGGGCGGCGCGGGCGGTAGCGCGCGGCGTGGCGCTGGCGCGCGACCTGGTGAACCTGCCGCCCAACGTGGTGGACCCCGACCACCTGGTGGCCACCGCCCGCCAGCTGGCCGCCGACACGGGCCTGCGCTTCCGCGTCGGCGACCGCGCCTGGGCCGAGCGCGAGGGCATGGGCGCCCTGCTGGCCGTGGCGCAGGGCACGCGCAAGGAGCCGTACGTCATCGAGCTCGAGCACAACGCGGGCCGCGACGACCTGCCGCTGGTGGCGCTGGTCGGCAAGGGCGTCACCTTCGACACGGGCGGCCTGTCGCTCAAGACGCGCGACGGCATGATCCCCATGAAGGCGGACATGGCCGGCGCCGCGGCGGTGCTGGGCACCATGCAGGCGGTGGCCGAGCTCGACCTGCCCGTGCGCGTGCTGGCGGTGTGCGCCTGCGTGGAGAACATGCCCGACGGCAACGCCTACCGCCCCTCCGACGTGCTGGTGGCGGGCAACGGCCTCTCCATCGAGGTGCTGAGCACCGACGCCGAGGGGCGCCTGGCGCTGGCCGACGCGCTCTGGTACGTGCAGCGCTTCGCGCCCAAGGCCGTGCTCGACATCGCCACCCTCACGGGCGCCAGCATGGCGGCCATGGGCCGCGGCGTGGCGGGCTCGCTGTTCGCCAACGACGCCGCGCTCAGGGCGCGCGTCGAGACCGCCTCGCAGGCCACCGGCGAGCGCGTGTGGGCGATGCCGCTGTTCGACGAGTACCGCGAGGCCATCGAGTCGAAGGTGGCCGACCTCAAGAACACCGGCGGCGCCGGCGGCGGCGTCGGCACCTCGGCGGTGTTCTTGGAGGCGTTCACCGACTACCCCTGGGCGCACGTCGACATGGCCGGCATGGAGCTGATCGACAGCGCCAAGGGCCGCAACTACCTGACGCACGGCGCCACCGGCTACGGCGTGCGCCTGTTCGTCGAGTTCCTGCGCGACTGGGCCTGAGCTGGGCCCGAGCCGGGCTCGCGGTGCCGGGCCGGCGCCGCGAGCGGCCGGCGCGCCGCCGCCGCTACCGCGCGCGGCGGCCGCGGGCCTTAGCATCGGGACGTGCGAGGTGAGGAGCCAACGATGAACGACGGCAACACGACACAGGTCGCCACCCTGGCGGGCGGCTGCTTCTGGTGCCTCGAGGCGGTCTACGACCAGCTCGAGGGCGTGAAGCGCGTCAAGTCGGGCTACGCCGGCGGCGACGTACCCGACCCCACCTACCAGCAGGTGTGCACCGGCGAGACCGGCCACGCCGAGGTGGTGCAGGTGACCTTCGACCCACAGGTCGTCAGCTACCGCGACCTGCTGCGGATCTTCTTCACCATCCACGACCCCACCACCAAGGACCGTCAGGGCAACGACGTCGGCACGCAGTACCGCTCCGCGATCTTCTTCGAGGGCGAGGAGCAGCGCCGCGTGGCCGAGGAGGTCATGGAGGAGGTGCGCCAGCAGGGGCTCTACCCGGCACCGCTCGTGACAGAGCTCGAGCCGCTGGCGGAGTTCTACCCGGCCGAGGCGTACCACGACGACTACTTCGTGCGGAACCCGAACCAGGGCTACTGCGCCGTGGTGATCGCGCCCAAGGTGGCGAAGTTCCGCCAGCGGTACTTCGACCGGCTGAAGCAGCCGGCGTCGGCGGGGTGAGGCCCGCGGGCTGAGGTCGAGCGGCCGAGCGGTCGAGCTCGGCGCGATCTGGGCGCCGACGCTCGGCACGTGAAGCTGCGGCGGTGAGGTCCCGGGAGCCCGGGCCTCACCGCCGTTGCCTTGGGCGCGCCTGGGCTCCTGCCGCCGGCGTGGGGTACCTGTCGGACGGGGGGTTACCGAACCGCAGCACACTGGTGCGGGGGAGGCAGCGTTACGTAACGCATCACCCTGGCGGCTCCTGCGCTCGAGAGCCCGTAGCGGACGTCAACTTCGCGCCTCGACCGCTCTCCGGACGAGCGGGCCGCTTCCCCCCAGATCACCGTCGCCGGGACCCAGTATGCACCTAGAGGCGCGTCCCCATCGCGGTTAGCGGGCGTTACGGACCGCGCCACGGTAGGCCCTTCCGTGGCGCGGTCCGGTAACCAGGCGTGCGGGCACCTCCCACGCTCCGGCCAGCGCCCCAGCGCCCCGCCGCCCGCATGGCCCGGCCGCCCCACGGCCCGGGGGCCGCGCCTCAGCGCCGCAGCAGCTCGAGCAGGCGCTTGGTGGCCACCACGCTGGCCGCGAAGTCGGCCACGCGCACGTTCTCGTTGGGGCTGTGAGCGCGCGAGCCCGGGTGGCTGCAGCCCAGCCCCACCACCGGCAGGCCGAGCTCGGCCACGAACGGGTACATCGGGCCCGAGCCCGCCACGTTGGGGTAGGCGACCGGCTCCTGGCCGAACCCCTCCCGCAGCGCCTGGATGGTGGCGCGCACGAACGGGTGGTCGGCGCTGGTACGGGCGGCGCGCTGGCTCGTCTCGAGCTCGACCAGCTCGACGTCGCTGAAGCCGTGGGCGTCCAGGTGGTCGCGGAGCGCGCGCAGCACCCGCTCGGGGTCCTGGTCGGGCACCAGGCGGATGTCGAGCTTGGCGCTCGCCGACGCCGGCAGCACCGTCTTGGAGCCCGGCCCGCCGTAGCCGGCGTGGAAGCCGTTGTAGTTGATGTTGGGCTCGGTGAGCAGCCGGCGCTGGAACCCCGCGCCCGAGACGCCGCCTAGGTAGCCTTCCACGCCGTACACCTCACGCAGCTCCGCCCCCTCGTCGGGCAGCGCCGCCAGCAGCTCCTCCTCGGCGGGGCCCAAGGGCGTGACGTCGTCGTAGAAGCCCGCGACGGTCACGCGCCCGTCGGCGTCGCGCAGCGAGGCGAGGGCGGCGGCCAGGCGGTAGATGGGGTTCTCGACCACCGCCCCGAGCGACGAGTGCAGGTCGTGCGAGGCGGTGGCCACGCGCAGCTCCACGCAGGCGATGCCCTTGAGGCCGAAGTAGGTGGTGGGCCGGCCGCTGGCGGTGACGCCGCCGAACTCCCACACGCAGCCGTCGGCCGCCAGGCGCTCCTTGTAGCGGGTCACGTACTCCACGAGGTTGGGGCTGCCCACCTCCTCCTCGCCCTCCACCACGAACTTGAAGCCCAGGGGCAGCTCGCCGTGCTCGGCCAGGAACCAGCGCAGCGCGGCCAGGCGCGAGACGAGCTCGCCCTTGTCGTCGGCGACGCCGCGTCCGTACCACACCCCGTCCTCCTCGGTGAGGGCGAACGGCTCCGAGCGCCACAGTTCCAGCGGGTCGGCGGGCTGCACGTCGTAGTGGTTGTAGAACAGCACGGTCTGCTGGCCGGGCTGCGCGGGGCGCTCGGCGAACACCACCGGCGCGCCGGCGGTCTCGTGCAGCTCGGTGGTGGCGCCGAGCTCCTCCAGCAGCTCGCGCACCGCGGCGGCGGCCGGCGCCAGCGCGCGCCCCTCCGCCGAGACCGAGGGGATGGCCACCAGCCGGGCCAGGGCGTCGCGGGCGTAGTCGAGGATCTCCGTCGGTAGGCTCATGCCGCCATGACACCACGCCGCGCCCGGGGCTGAAGTCACTTCCGCTCACGCACGAGGGGGCATAACCTGGCGCCATGCCCCGCTCCTCCGCGCTCCCCGCCACCCCGCCGGAGGAGGGCGCTCCGCTCCAGCGGCCGTGGTCCGAGGACGTGACCGCGGTCCTGGAGCGCCTGGACGTGGACCCCGCCCGCGGCCTCAGCGCCGCGGAGGTCGCCGAGCGCCGCCGCCGCTACGGCCCGAACAGCCTGGAGATGAGCCCGCCGCGCTCGTGGCTGAGCGTGCTGCTCGACCAGTTCCGCGGCCTGCTGGTGGCCCTGCTAGCCGCGGCGGCCGGCCTGTCGGCGCTGTTCGGCGACTGGGCCGAGGCCATCGCCGTGCTGATCGTGCTGCTGCTGAACGCGCTCATCGGCTTCGTCACCGAGCTGCGCGCGGTGCGCTCGGTGGAGGCGCTCCGGCGCATGGGCGCCTCGCACGCCCGGGTGCGACGCGACGGCCGCCTAGAGACGATCGTGGCCGACGACCTGGTGCCCGGCGACGTGCTGCTGGTCGAGGGCGGCGACCTGGTGGGCGCCGACGCCCGCCTGCTGCGCGGCAGCCGCCTGGAGGTCGACGAGTCGAGCCTGACGGGCGAGTCGGTGCCCGTGGCCAAGGAGCCCGGACCGGTGGCGGCGGAGACCACGCTGCCGGAGCGCTCCTCGATGCTCCACAAGGGCACGCCGGTCACGCGCGGTTCCGGCGAGGCCGTGGTGGTGGCCACGGGCGCGGCCACCGAGCTGGGGCGCATCAGCCAGCTGGTGGACCGGGCGCGTGGCGACGAGCGCACGCCCCTCGAGCGGCGGCTGCAGGGGCTGGCCCGTCGCTTGGCGTGGCTGACCCTGGTGGTGGCGGTGGTCGTCACCCTCACGGGCCTCGGCAGCGGCAAGAGCTGGCTGACCCTGCTGCAGACCGCCATCGCCCTGGCGGTGGCCGCGGTGCCGGAGGGCCTGCCGATCATCGCCACCCTGACGCTGGCGCAGGGGGTGCGGCGCATGGCTCGCCGCAACGCGCTCGTCGACCGCCTGTCGGCCGTCGAGACCCTGGGCGCCACCAGCGTCGTGCTCACCGACAAGACCGGCACCCTGACCGAGAACCGCATGCGCGTGACCGCCATCCGGCTGCCGGCCGGCGAGGTGGCGCTGGACGGCGAGGCGGGGGGCTCGTTGGAGGCCCTCCTGGAGGCGAGCGAGGCGGCGGGCAGCGCGGCGCCGGGCAGCCCGGCCCACGCGGAGCTGCGCGCGCAGCTGGAGCACGCGCTGGTGGCCTCGGCGCTGTGCGTCACGGCCGAGCTGCCGCCGCCGGGCCAGGACGCCGGCGCGGCGGACGGCGGTGCTGGCCCCGACGCCAGCGAGGGCGTGGGCGATCCCATGGAGCTCGCGCTCCTACGCGCGGCGCGCCGGGCGGGGCTCGAGCGCGACGCGCTGCTCGAGCGCTACCCCGAGGTGCGCCGGGAGGCGTTCGACCCCGAGACGCGCATGATGGCCACCGCGCACCGCGACCCCGAGACGGGCGGCCGCTGGGTGGTGGTGAAGGGCGCCCCGGGCGTGGTGCTGGCCGCGGCCACCGCCGTGACGCAAGCCGACGGCAGCCGCGCGCCCCTCGACGCTGCGGCAAGGGAGGAGTGGCTGGCCCACAACCGGGCGCTCGCCGCCCGCGGCCTGCGCGTGCTGGCGCTGGCCGAGCGCCGCGGCGCCGAGGCGTACGACTCGCCCTACCGCGAGCTGAGCCTCGTCGGGCTGGTGGCGCTCGTCGACCCGCCGCGCGCGGGCGTGCGCGAGGCGCTGGCCCGCTGCCACGCCGCCGGCATCCGCGTGGTGATGGCGACCGGCGACCAGGCCGCCACCGCCAGCAGCATCGCCGCCCAGGTGGGCATCCAGGGCGCCGACCGCGTGCTCGACGGCAACGCCGTGGCGCGGCTGCTGGAAGCGGGCGAGGCCGGCCGGCAGGAGCTGCTGGCTGCCAACGTGCTGGCGCGGGTGGCGCCCGAGCAGAAGCTCGAGCTCATCACGCTGCACCAGCAGGCGGGCCACGTCGTGGCCATGACCGGCGACGGCGTCAACGACGCACCGGCGCTCCACCAGGCCGACATCGGCGTGGCGATGGGGCAGCGCGGCACCGAGGTGGCGCGCGAGGCGTCCGACATGGTGCTGCTCGACGACGCCTTCGAGACGATCGTGGCGGCCGTGAAGGAAGGGCGCGTGATCTTCGACAACATCCGCGCCTTCGTGGTCTACCTGCTGTCGTGCAACCTGAGCGAGATCCTGGTGATCGGCCTGGCGGGCGTGATGGGCTTCCCGCTGCCGCTGCTGCCCTTGCAGATCCTGTTCCTGAACCTCGTCACCGACGTCTTCCCCGCCCTGGCGCTGGGCGCCGGCCGCGGCGACCTGCGCATCCTGCAGCGACCGCCGCGCGGCGCGCGCGAGCCGCTGCTGGCTGGTCGCCACTGGCGCACCATCTTCGGCTACGGCAGCGCGCTGACCGCCGCCAGCCTCGGCGCGTTCGTGGTCGCGCTCGAGCGCTTCGACGCCTCCACGCCCGAGGCGGTCACGGTGGCGTTCCTGAGCCTGGCGCTGGGCCAGGTGTGGCACGTGTTCAACATGCGCGACCCGGGCAGCCCGCTCCTGAACAACCAGGTGACGCGCAACCGCTGGGTGTGGGCGGCCACGGCGCTGTGCAGCCTGCTGGTGGTGCTGGCGGTGGTGGTGCCGGGCGTGCGCCGGGTGCTGTCGATCGAGCTGCTCGAGCCGTGGGGCTGGTGGCTGGTGGCAGCAGCCGGCCTGGCCCCGGTGCTGCTGGGCCAGGCCGGCAAGGCGTTCGGTCTGGGAAGGGTGTCCTAGCTCAGGCGCTGCGCTCGATGCGCGTGAAGTGGATCAGCTCGTTGTCGAGGTCGACGCCGTCGACCTTCCAGCCGGCCGAGATCCACGCCAGGGCCTGCGAGTGCGACTCGGTGTTAGCCCACCAGGCGCGGTGGTCGCGCGCCGACTTGGGGAGCTCGGCTCCCATGACGGTGCTGATCTCGTCGAAGCTCATCTCGTACTCCTTGCGGTCCTTGCCGAGGCCCGCGAGGTGCTGGTGCAGCGGCGCGTAGCGACTGTTGGCCGAGAGCGTGGGGGCGGCGCCGCCGGCCTGGCGCCGCCGGCCGCGCGGGGCGGGGGCCTCCTCGGTGAGGGCGCCGCCGGTCATCCAGGCGCCTACCAAGCGGTAGAACTCGCCGACGCGCTCTTCGGGGATCAACACGATCACTTCGGTGAGGGGCATGGGGGTGTCTCCTATCGGGTCGGGGGATTGCAGAACCTTGCGGCCTAGCGTGCGCAGTATACAGCCGAGAATCGGTTCTGTGAACTGGCTAACGGATAGTATCCACCCTCGGCATGACGTTTCAAGAGGCGAACCCGCCAGTACCGCGGCTCCGGTGACGCTAACGTACCCCGCGCACCACGCCTGCCGGCGCGATACGGTGGGATGGAACCCGGCGCCCCGGCGCCGAACGGAGGCTCACATGGATCTCGGACTGGCGGGCAAGCGCGCCCTGGTCACGGCCGGCACCAGCGGCCTGGGCCGCGCCACGGCGCAGGCGCTGGCGGACGACGGCGCCCAGGTGGTGCTGTGCGGGCGCGACGAGGGGAGGGCGGCCGCCGTGGCCGCCGAGGTGGCCGCCGCGCGGCCGGTCGCCGGCGCGGTCGCCGCCGACGGTGCGGCGGGCGCGGTGCACGGCGTGGGCGCCGACGTCACGGCGCCCGCCGACCTGGAGCGCCTGGTGGCGCGCGCGGTCGAGCTCATGGGCGGGATCGACCTCGTGGTGCTGAACGCCGGCGGCCCCAAGGCGGGCGGCTTCGAGGAGCTGAGCGACGACGACTGGCGCGCCGCCTTCGAGCTCACGCTCATGAGCGTGGTGCGCACGGTGCGGCTGGTGCTGCCGCACCTGCGCGCGGCCGGCGGCGGCGCCATGCTCGCCATCGGCTCCTCGAGCATCCGGCAGGCGGTCCCGAACCTCACCCTGTCGAACAGCGTACGCCCCGGCGTGAACGCGCTGTGCCGCGAGCTGGCCACCACGCTGGCGCCCGACGGCATCCGCGTGAACGTACTCTCCCCCGGCCGCATCGTCACGCCGCGCCTCGACGCCCTCGACGAGCGCCGCGCCGGGCTCGAGGGCACCACCGTGGCGGCGGTGCGCGAGCGCACGGCGCGGGCGATCCCGCTGGGGCGCCTGGGGCGCAGCGAGGAGTTCGGCAAGGTGGCCGCCTTCCTGCTCAGCGACGCCGCCTCCTACCTCACCGGCCAGAGCCTGCTGGTGGACGGCGGCATGGTGACCGCCCTGTGAACGCGGGAGGGCGCGCTCGCCCGAGCGCGCCCTCGCCTAGCTGACCGACCGCGGGCCGGGGCCGGCCCGCGCCCCTCAGTCGGCCTTGCTGGCCTCCAGCTCCGGGGTGCCGAACCCGTTACGCACCTCGATGCGCCGCGCGCGGGCCTCGGCGGCCTTGGGCATGGTGAGGGTCAGCATGCCCTGGTCGACGCGGGCCTCGATGGCGTCGGCGTCGACCCCGGCCGGGATGGTGACGGTGCGCTGGAACTCGCCGCGCGGGATGCTGCGCACCCAGTAGCTGCGGCGCTCGGCCTCCTGGCCCTCCTCGCCGTCGGGCAGCACGCCGTGGATGGTCAGCTGACGGCCCTCGAGGCTGACGTCGAGCTGCTCGGGCCGCAGGCCCGGGACCGCCATCTCGAGCACGACGGCGTCGGCGGTCTCGTACAGGTCGATCGGGTACGGCGTGGCGGCGAAGCCGCGCGTGGCGCCGAACGGCTGCAGCATCAGGCGCTCCATCTGACCGAAGAGGTCGTTCATGTCGTCGTTCAGGTCGAGCGCCCAACGACGCGTGCTGGGGCGGGTCCTGGTGTTCAGGTGTCTCATCGGTGTCATGGGCTCTCCTTCCTGCCACGGGAGACCCGTGGCCACGCTGACACCATGATATTACCTGAGTCCGGTCGTGTCAAGTTGCATGAGTGCTCCCGCATCGCTGGGCGGCCCGCGCGCCCTCAGGGCCGCGTCGCGCGACGCGCGGCGACCCACGCGGTAGGCCCGGCCCTACGCGAACGGCCCCGCCATGCGGCGGGGCCAGCGGGCAGGTCACGAGCGGGCGAGCGCGGCGGCGCAGGGCGGCGTCGTAGCGGCGTCG
>JAAYYF010000061.1 GCA_012515535.1 Deinococcales bacterium | reverse complement strand
TCGGCGCCGAAGGCGGCGTCGGCGGCCTCCTCGATGGTGTCGGCGTCGAAGCCCGGGCTGCTCTCGCCGGTGAGCTCGGCGAGCAGCTCCCGCACCGCCTTGTCGCGGCGCAGCAGGAAGCGGTAGTTCTGCTCCCACTCGGGGCCCAGGTCGCGGAGCATGCGGCCCACGTCCTCGCCGCGCTGCTGCGCCAGGTGCTTGGCGGCGGCGCGGAACTCGCCCTCGGTGAGCTCGGTGCCGCGCACCTCCATGAGGCGCTCCAGCACCAGGTCGCGGCGCACGCCCTTCTCGGCGGCCTCGTCGAGCTCACCCTCGAACTCCTCGCGCGAACCGCGCTCCTCGAGGCGCTGCAGGTAGCTCTCGAAGGTCACGCCCTGCTGCTTGAGGTCGTACACCAGGTCCTCGAGCAGGCTGCGCTTGCGGCGCATCACCAGGCTGGGCGGCAGCTCCAGGGTGGCGCCGGCCACGAGCTTCTCGACGAGCTCGTCGCGCTGGGCCTGGTAGCCCTCGCGGCGGTTGCCGTCCTCGAGGCTCTCGCGCACCCGCGCCAGCACCTCGTCCCAGCTGTCGAGGCCGAGCTGCGTGGCGAACTCCTCGCCGGCCTCGGGCAGCTCCTTGGCCTTGACGTCCTGCACCTTCACCGGGATGGAGCGCACCACGGGCTCGCCGTCCTCGCCCTCCACCGCCGTGTCGGTGAGCTGCAGGTCGACGCGCTCGCCGATCGACTTGCCCTTGAGCTGCTCGCGCAGCTGCTCGCCGGCGCGCTCCAGGTCGACCGGGAAGCTGGAGCCGGAGGCGTCCTCGTCGACCTCCTCGCCGTCCTTCGGCAGGCTCTCGAGCAGCACCCAGTCGGTCTCCTCGATGGGGCGGTCGACCGGCACCAGGGTGGCGTTCTCGCGGCGCAGCTGCTCGATGGCGGCCTCGACGTCGGCGTCCGTCACCGCCTGCACCGTGGCCTCCAGGGTGAGCGCGGCCAGGTCGGGCAGCTCCACCTCGGGGTAGAGCTCGGCGTGGACGACGATCTCGTAGTCGGCGCCGCGCACCGGGGCGTCGGCGTGGAAGTGGGCGTCGACCGGCAGCAGGTCGAGCTCGCGCATGGCCTTGGGGTAGGCGTCCTCGACGAGCGCGTCGCGCACCTCTTCGCCGAGCGCCTCGGCGCCGATGCGACGCTCGAGCACGCCCATCGGCACCTTGCCGGGCCGGAAGCCCGGGACCTTGACCTGACGGGCGAGGCGGTTCAGCACCTGCTCGAAGGCGCGGTCGACGTCGGCGGCGTCGATCTTGATGTTGACGGTGGCGGCTACGGGCTTCTTCTCGACGAGTTGGGCTTCCATCGCTCTCCTTGGGCCGCATGGCGGCGCTGCACCGGCTGGTTCGCCCCCGCGCTGGGCCGGCGGGAGCGGAAACGCCTACAAAAGGGAGCGGCAAGCGTGGGCTTGCCGCTGAGTGGTGCGAGGAGCGGGACTTGAACCCGCACGGCTAGGCCACTAGATCCTAAGTCTAGCGCGTCTACCAGTTCCGCCATCCTCGCAGGTGCCGGCCGGGGGGCCGGGCGCCCAGGCGGCCCCGCATCGCAAGGGCGGACCGAAAGACCGGCCCGCCCTGTGACACGGGGCTCAACCCGTTCGGCTGGGGTGGATGATGGGATTTGAACCCACGACCCTCGGAACCACAATCCGATGCTCTAACCTACTGAGCTACATCCACCACGTGCGGCACGGCTCTCACCGGGCCGGGCGAAATCTTACCCCATTCTAGTGGGTCGTGCATAGGCCCAGGCTGCAGGCGCGGCGTCCGCGCGCGCCGTGGGCGCGTACGCGCCTGGACCGAGCCGGCACGACGGCGCATAATCGACGTGTCCGACGTCGGGTCCCGCGGGAGCCCTGCCCTGCGCAGGGCGCGCCTCCGCGGGTCAGCGGCCACGAGGGAGCGAGGGTGGAGGAGCGTCTGAGGGTCGACCTGCTCGGGCAGTTCCGCGTGCGCCACGGCGCCGCCGAGCTGCCCGAGCTCGACACGCCGCGGCTGCGAGCCCTGCTGGGGCGGCTGGCGCTCAACGGGGGCCGGGCGCTGGACCGCGCCGCGCTGGCGTTCGAGCTCTGGCCCGACTCGACCGAGCCGCGGGCGCGCGGCAGCCTGCGCAAGCTCCTGCACTCGCTGGCGCGGCGCCTGCCCGACCTGGGCGCGTACGTGGAGGTGAGCGACCGCTCCCTGGCCTGGCGCGCCGACGCCCCCGCGGTGGTCGACGCCCTCGAGTTCGAGCGGCTGGCGGCCTCGCGGCACCCCGCCGACTGGCAGAGCGCCGCCCAGCTGTACGCCGGGCCGCTGCTGCCGGGCACCTTCGACCCCTGGCTGCTCGACGAGCGGGCGCGCCTCGCCGACCTCTTCGCGGGCCTGCTCGCGCGCCTGGCGAGCGAGCAGGAGGCGCGCGGGGCGTTCGCCCAGGCCGCCGAGACCACCGAGCGCCTGCTGCGCGAGGCGCCGTTCGACGAGGGCGCCTGGCTGAGCCTGATGCGCCGCTACGCCGCCGCCGGCGAACGCGCCCGGGCCCTGGAGGCCTTCGACCGCTGCCGCGCCGCCCTCGAGGACGAGCTGGGGGTGGAGCCCGGCGCCGAGCTCGTGGCGCTGCGCGCGCGGCTCACGGCGGCGCCTCCCGCGCCCGCCCGGGCGGAGGCGCGGGAGGCCGGCGGCGCGCGCCTCGTCGGGCGCGAGGCGGAGCTCGCCCGCCTCCAGGCCTGGCTCCACGCGGGCCTCGGGGGCGCCGGGTCCCGGGCTGGTGCTGGTCGAAGGGGAGGCCGGGCTCGGCAAGACGACGCTCGCTTTCGAGCTGGCCGCGTGGGCGCGCGAGCAGGGCTGCGTGGCGCTGTGGGCGCAGGCCTACGAGCCCGACCGCGACCTCGCCTTCGCCCCGGTGCGGCGCCTGCTGCAGGAGCCGCCGCTGAGCGCGGCGCTCGCCACCCTGCCGGCGCGGTGGCGCCACGAGCTCGCGCGCCTGGCACCGGAGCTGGCCGCGGTTGGGCCCGAGGCTACCGAGGGGCGCAGCGACGGCTCGCGCGAGCAGCTGTTCGCCGCCCTCACCGGCCTGCTGGCCGGCGTCGACCGGCCGGTGCTGCTGGTGGCGGAGGACCTGCACTGGTGGGACGGCGCCAGCCTCGCCTGGCTGGGGGCGCTCCTGGCTCACCACGAGCCGGCGCGGCTGGTCGTGCTGGCCGCCGTCAGGCCCGAGGCGGAGTGGCCGGCGCCGGTGCCTCCGCTGCTGGCGGCGCTGGAGGCGCGCGGGGCGCTGGAGCGCACCGAGCTGCGCCCGCTGGGGCGCGAGGCGAGCCAGCGCCTGCTCGAGGCGCTGACCGCCGAGCGCCTGCCGGCGGCGGAGCTCGACCGCGCATACGCCGAGACCGAGGGGAACCCGCTGTTCCTCGTCGAGTGGCTACAGGCGCACCAGGCCGGGGTGGCGGGGGAGGCGCGCTCGTTCGAGGCGTACCTGGAGCCGCTGACGCAGCTGCCGCGGCGCGTGCACGGCCTGATCATGGGCCGCCTGCTCGCCCTCTCCGCCGAGGCCCGGCGGGTGGCGGAGGCGGGGGCGGTGCTGGGCCGCGCCTTCGACTGGCCGGCGCTCGCCGGCATGACCGAGGCGCCCGACGCCGAGCTGGTCGACGCGCTGGACGAGCTCTGCCGCCGCCGCGTGCTGCGCGAGCTGCCGGCGGACGCCGGGGGGCGCCGGGCGCTACGACTTCGCCCACGGCCGCATCCGCGACGTGGTGGAGGCGCGCCTCAGCGCCGCGCGCCGGCGCTTCCTGCACCAGCGCGCCGCCGCGGCGCTGGCGGCGGCCCACGGCGACGACGAGCGCTTCGCCGCGCAGCTCGGCGAGCACCTGGCGCTGGCGGGGCAGCCGCTGGAGGCGGCGCGCTGCCTCGTCCGCGCCGGACGGGCCGCGCTCCGCCTGTTCGCCAACGAGCAGGCCGGCGCCCACCACCGGCGGGCGCTCGAGCTGCTGGGGCCGGACGCCGGCGCGACGGGTACCCGCACCGACGGCGACGGCGAGCGCGACGCGGTGCGCCTGGCCGCGTGGGAGGGGCTGGGGGAGCTCGCCCACCTGGCCGGGCGCCACGACGAGGCGCTCGCCGCGTTCGCCACCGCCGTGGCGGTCGACGAGCGCCTGGCGCCCGACCCGTTGCGCCGCGCGCGGCTGCTGCGCCGCTGGGCCGACGCCGAGCGCGACGCGCACCGCCACGAGGCGGCGAGCGCCCGCTACGACCTGGCCGAGAGCGAGGCCGCTGGGGCTGTGCGGTACGGGCCCGACGGCGCCGCCGCCCGGGCGGTGCTGCTCGACATCGGCTTCGCGCGCCTGGTGCTCTACTACCGCGCCGGGCGCCGCGCCGACATGGAGCGGACGCTCGCGCGGCTGGTGCCGCTGGTCGAGGAGGCGGCCGACCCGCGCGTGCACCTGCGCTACCACCACACGGTGGCGATGCTGGAGCACCGCCGCAACCGCTTCGTCCCCTCGGAGGAGGAGCTCCGCCACGCGCGCGCGGCGCTGGCGGCGGCCGAGCGCTCGACCGAGCCGCACCTGGTGGCGCGGGCGCGCTTCGGCCTCGGCTTCGTGGAGCTGTGGGCCGGGGAGCTCGAGGCGGCGGAGGGGTCGCTGACGGCGGGCTTAGCGGGCGCGGAGGCCACCGGCGACCTGCTCCTGGAGGTGCGCGCCCTGACCTACCTGGGCGTGCTGGCGCGCCTGCGCGGCGACCTCGAGGCCGCGGAGCGGGCGGCGGCGCGCGCCGGCGTGCTGGCGCGCAGCGGCGGCCTGCGCGAGTACGTGGCGGCGGCGCACGCCCAGGCGGCGTGGGCGGCCACCGAGCTTGGGCGCCCGGCGGACGCGCGGCGCGAGGGCGTGCGCGCGCTGGAGCTCTGGTCGGAGAGCTCCACCGCCTTCCCGTTCCAGTGGCTGGCGGCGGTGCCCATGCTGGGGCTCGCCGTGGCGGAGGGCGACCTGGAGGCGGCGGCGGGTCACGCCCGGCTGCTCACGGCCCCGGAGCAGCAGCGCCTGCCGGCCGGGTGCGAGCGCGCGCTGACCGAGGGGCTGGCGGCGTGGCGCCGGCGCGAGCCGCGGGGCGCGGCGGCGGCGTTCGCGCGGGCCGTGGCGCTGGCGCCGGGCGCGGCGCCCGGCACGGGAGCCGACGCGACGGCCCGGCCCGAAGGCTGAACCGCGCGCGCGGTCGCGTCCCTCCCAGGATCACGCAGCGGCGCTCAGGCCGGCGCGCCCCCCGCGCGCAGCGAACGCGTCACCGCCTGGGCGTACTCTTCGACCCCCGTCCAGCCCTCGCTGGACAGCCCCAGGACGCGCGCCGCCTCGTCGGGCCCGGCCGGCCAGTCGTGGCCCATCGCCAGGCTCAGCGCCAGGAACGAGCGCGTCTTGTCGTCCTCCTCGGCCGCGTAGCCGGCCCGCAGCGCCTCCGGCGGCACCTCCTCCACGGTGAAGGCGCGGCCGCTGGCGGCCTCGAACAGCTGCACCGCCTCGCGGTAGGTGACCGCCTGCGGGCCGCCCACCGGGATCACCCGGTCACGGGCGCCCGGGTGCCGCACAGCGGCCGCCGCCACGCGCGCCACGTCGGCGGTGGTGACGAACGCGATGCGCCCGCCGCCGCCGGCCAGGTAGCGCGCCGAGCCGTTGACGTAGTCGAAGCCGGTGCCCGGCCCGAGCCACGACTCCATGAAGGCGTTGGGCCACAGGACGGTGTACTCGAGCGTGCTGGAGCGCAGCCGCTCCTCGACGGCCCGCTTCGACCGCCACAGCGGGAACTCGAGCTCGAAGCCCTGAGGCATCGTGAAGGAGACGAACACGAAGCGCTGCACGCCGGCCGCCTCGGCGGCGTCGACCAGCGCCAGGTGCCCGTCCGTGTCGACCGACGACAGCGTGCCGTCGGGGCGCACGATCGCCGTGGCGGTGGAGACCACCGCCTCGACGCCGCGGCACGCCGCGGCCAGGCTGGCGCCGTCGCGCAGGTCGCCCTGGACCGTCTCGACCCCGGCCGCCTGCAGCTGCGCGACCCTGGCCGGGTCGGAGGAGCCGCGCGTCAGGGCCCGGACGCGCTCGCCGTCGGCCGCGAGGAGCCGGGCCACGCGGCTGCCGAGCTCGCCGGTCGCGCCTACCACCAGGATCATGCCGCCACCTCCGCTCCCCGGGCGCGTCAGGCGCCCGCGCAGTGCACGCCCAGGTACTCGAGCGAGAGCGTGCCCGTCTCGAGGTCGATGGGGCCGTGCGTGATGAGGAAGCCCGACGCCCCCTCGGTGAGCTCCATCCGGTTCACGACGGCGCCCGTGGCGCTGGTCATGCCCTGGTCGCGGCTGGCGAAGTCGCCGAGCGCGCCGCCGGCGAAGCGGTGGCTGCCGGTGATGACGACCGAGCCGTCGGCGAGGAACCGCTCGACGTCGAAGCGGGCGGTCACCTCCATGTCGGCCAGCGGCCCCGTGGCGCCCGTGCCGGTGACGTCGAAGCCGACCAGCGCCTCGCCCTCCAGGCGCGGCACCGACACGGCGTCGATGGTCCCGGCCAGGCTCGTGCAGCTCTCGGCTGCGTCCTGGGCGGCGGACGGCGCGAACAGCAGCAACGCCGCCAGGCCGCCTAGGAACCAAGGTGACTTGCGCATCAAGAACCTCCTCGTGTGGTCAGCCCCTGTAGAACGGTTAGCCCCTCCGACTGGAAGAATGGAGCAGCGGCCGTTACCTCGGCGTTACCCGGCGGCCGGCCGCCGGTGCCCAGCGCGGACCGACCCAGAACCACGTCCCGGAGGCTCGATGCTCGCCCTGCTGCTGCTCCTGATCTCGAACGTCTTCATGACCGTCGCCTGGTACGGCCACCTGCGGTTCATGCCGGAGGGGCGCTTCCCGCTGCTGCTCGTGATCGTCGTCAGCTGGGGGATCGCGCTGCTCGAGTACGTGTTCCAGGTCCCGGCCAACCGCATCGGCTACCGCCACTTCAGCGCCACGCAGCTGAAGATCTTCCAGGAGGTCATCTCGATCAGCGTGTTCGTGGTCTTCGCCTTCCTGGTGCTGGGCGAGCGGCCCAAGTGGAACCACGCGCTGGCGTTCGTGCTGGTGGGGGTGGCGGCCGTGCTGGCGGTCAGGAGGTAGCGCCGGCGCCCCTCGCGCTCGGGCCCGTGGGGCGCCTCCGCGCGTCATGCGTGGGCGAGATGCGTGCGCGAGAGGGGGACGGTGGTGCACCAGGAAGGATTCGAACCCTCGACCTACCGCTTAGAAGGCGGCTGCTCTATCCACTGAGCTACTGGTGCACGAAGAGAGTGGAGCGGGAGACGGGATTCGAACCCGCGACATACAGCTTGGAAGGCTGTCGCTCTACCGACTGAGCTACTCCCGCGCGTCTTGGTCGGGGCGGCCGGATTCGAACCAGCGACCCCCTGGTCCCAAACCAGGTGCGCTACCAGGCTGCGCTACGCCCCGCCACGGCCCTCGACCGGAGCCCACCGGATGGTACTCCGGTCACGCACGGCGAGGCGGCTGGTCGCGCGACCTCGCTCGTGCAGGCCGGAGTATACCCGCTACGGGCGCCCAGTAACAACGTCCGTGCCGCTCTCCCGCGCCGGCGGGCCGCTAGCCGCTGGCCAGCTCGCGCAGCGCCAGCGCCACCCAGGCGCGCAGCTCGGGGGAGAGGTCGAGCCCGGCGGCCGCGCCGGCGTCGTACCAGCCGAAGCCGGCGCCTTCGCCGCCCAGCCCCCCGCCGTAGCCGGCCACGGGCCGCGCCAGGTAGACCAGGTCGACGTGCTCGTGCCCCGGGGCGATGCGCTCGAGCTGCACGCCGCGCGGGCGCACCAGCTGGCGTGGGCCTGGAGCGTCGATGGCGCGCTCGCCCACCAGCTCCACCTCCACGCCGCTCTCCTCGCGCACCTCGCGCACGGCGGCGTCGTCGGGCACCTCGTTCGGCTCCACGTGGCCGCCCGGTGGCAGCCACATGCCGAGCTTGGGGTGCCGGTGGAGCAGCACCTGGTCCCGCCACACGACGAAGGCGCTCACCGCCAGGTCGCGCGTGACGCCACCGGGGGCGGGTGAGGCGGGGGCTTCTGGGGGCGTGGGGCCTGCGGGGCGCACGTCAGTCGAAGAACACGGCGGCGACCAGCACCAAGACGACGCTCGCCACCGCCACCAGGAAGCCCAGGCCGAAGGCGCGCGGGAAGCGCTCGCGAACGGCCGGCACGATGGTGAGGAAGACCAGCAGCACGCCGGCCAGGAAGAGGTAGCTCGAGAGTCGGATCAGCTGCTCCTGCACGTTGGCTCCTTGGCCAGGTTAACCCGTGGCCCAGCGCGCGCAGCCGGGGCCCGCCGCCGGTAGCATGGCGGTATGGCTCAGACGTCCGAGGAGCGCACGTACCGCGAGCGCGTTCTGGAGGTGGTGCGCGCCATCCCACGCGGCAAGGTCACCAACTACGGCACGGTCGCCCTGCTGGCCGGCTACCCGCGCACGGCGCGCCAGGTGGGCGCCGTGCTCTACGGCCTACGCGACAGCGACACCGACGTGCCGTGGCAGCGCGTGGTCAACGCGCAGGGCGGCATCTCGACCTTCAAGGTGGGCTCGGGCGAGCTGCAGGTCGCGCTGCTCGAGGCCGAGGGGGTCGAGGTGGTAGACAGAAGGGTCGATATGGACCGCTACGGCTGGGACCCCGGCCTGGCGTGGGCGGAGCGTCAGCCGAAGTAGAGGCCGTCGCCGACGGCGTAGACGACGAGGCGCCGGTGCAGCCGCCGCGTGAGGAAGCCGGCCCTCACGTGCACCTCCAGGTAGTAGCCGCCGTGCTCGCGCAGGTTGGCCGCCGCCGTCCGCAGCGCCGGCACCACGGCGCCCGCCAGCCCCAGCAGGTCGGCGGCGATCTCGGAGCGGACGTCGGTGTGCGGCGTGACCGGGTAGGGCGCCAGGAAGGTGGCGCTCAGCTCGGTGGCGCGGCGGCCGGGCAGGCGCCCGGCGACGAGGAGCGGCTGGTGCTCGAGCTCGTGGGTGGCCAGCTCCACCTCGCCGCGTCGCCGGCGGTAGAAGCGGTCCACCAGCGCCACCGACACCGACACGTCCTCGAGCGTCGTGTACGGGACCAGCCGCACCGTGACCGCCACCTGGCTGCCGGCGGCCGCGTGCGGCGGCGCCACGACCGCCAGCTCGTTGAAGGCGCGCTCCCACAGCGCCGTCAGCAGCGAGGAGGCCGCGGCGGCGCCCGCCGCCGCCACCTCGAGCGCCAGGAAGGCGACTCCCAGCGCGGCGCGCGTGCCCGGCGCCAGCAGCGCGGCCACGCCCAGCAGGGCCGCCGCGCCCCAGGCGAGGCCGATCCAGAAGCTCGGCAGGTCGGCCAGCGCCGGCCGCCGCGGCAGGCCGAGCGGCGGGTCGGTGAAGTAGCGTCGCGCCACGCCGCACGCCTCGCAGGCCTCGGCCAGCAGGTTGCAGTGGCCGCAGCCCGGGCAGTGCCAGGCCGAGGCCTGCCACGCGCTGCCGACGGCGGTCGTGTCCTCAGGGGGCATCGGCGCCGAGTATAAGGGTGCGCCGGGGGACGCCGATGAAAGCGCGTATGATGCGACCAGGACCTGCCCGCCGCGCTCGCGCGGCCACTACCCCGGGCGCGCGCCCGGCTGCCAAGGAGAACCGCATGAAGGGCGAGACCCTGATCCTGAACGGCGACAGCTGGACGATCGTCGACGTGGCCCCCGCCATGGCTCTCGCCGAGATGGTGGCCGCGCTCCTCGAGGAGGAGGGCTTCGTGGCGCAGGTGCGCGGCGCCGAGATGCTGGCCGACGTCTTCTCGCACCTGGGCGCCGTCAGCGCCGCTACCAGCTACGTGCTCGTGCCCGAGCGCGACGCCGAGCGCGCCATGAAGCTGATCGACGAGACCGTCACCGACTACGAGGGGGAGGAGCTCGAGGAGCTCCTCGAGAAGATGGCCGCCGGCGAGCTCGACCCCGGCGAGTGGGGCGGTGACGACGAGGCCGACCCGGAGGTCGGGGAGGACGATGGCGTCACGGGCGGCTGACGCCCGGGAGCCCGCCCCCCTCTCGTTGGCCGGCCGCGCCGCGCGCCTCAGCCTCGTCGGCTCGCTCGTCATCCTGGGGCTGAAGGGCGCCGCCTACCTGCTGACCGGCTCCATCGGCTTCCTCTCCGACGGCGCCGAGTCGTTGGTGAACCTGGTGGCGGCCGTGGTGCTGGTGGTGGCGCTCAACGTCTCGCGCACGCCACCCGACTACGAGCACCCGTACGGCCATACCAAGGCCGAGTACCTCTCGAGCGTGCTGGAGGCAGCGCTGATCATGATCGCCGCCCTCGGCATCACCGTGGCGGCGGTGCAGCGCCTGCTCGAGCCGCGCCCGCTGGAGAACGTGGCGGCGGGCGTGCTCGTGTCGGGGGTGGCCGCCGTCGTCAACGGCAGCCTGGCCTACTACCTGTTCCGCGCTGCCCGGCGCGAGCGCTCCGCCGCGCTCGAGGCCAACGCCCACCACCTGCTGACCGACGTGTTCACCTCCGTGGGGGTGATCGTGGCCGTGGTGCTGGTCGGCGTCACCGGCTGGCAGCCGATCGACCCGCTGATCGGCCTGGCGGTGGCGGCGAACATCGTGCGCGTGGGCGTCGAGGTCATGCGCCGCTCGCTCTCCAACCTGCTCGACGAGCGCCTGCCCGAGGCGGAGGAGGCCACGATCCTGGCGGTGCTGGAGCGGACCCCCGAGGTGCTGGGCTACCACCGCCTGCGCACGCGCCGCAGCGGCCGCGCGCGCTTCGCCGAGGTGGACCTGTTCGTGGACCCCGACATGTCGGTCGCCGAGGCGCACTCGGTGGTGGTGCGCGTCGAGGACCAGATCCACGCCGAGCTCGACGACCTGGTGACCACCGTCCACGTGGAGCCGTACGTGGAGGGCGTGCGCGACCGCAGCACCACCCCGCGCGAGGAGTTCGGCTGACGCGCTACGCCCGCCTGCCGCTGCCGATGGCGTGCGCCGGCGGCCGCGACACCGCGCCGCTGGCGCTGTCCAGGAAGCGCAGGGGCGCGTCGGCCCACACGCCGGCGTAGCCGACCCCCACGCGGCGCGTCACGCGCACGTCGGCCACCGGGGCGCCCGCGTGGATCGAGAGCGGCGGCCGCGTCAGGCTGCGGGCGTCGTCGGCGCGGCTGATCCCCAGCGCGCGCGTGAGGCGCCCGGGGCCGTCGCCGCGCGCCCCTTCGGGCGCCGCCAGCAGCTCGACGGCGCGCACCAGCACCGCGTGCGGCTCGCCTTCGGGCTGGCACACGGCGTTGAACAGCTCGTGCATGCCGTAGACCAGGTAGACGTAGGCGGTGCCGGGCGGGCCGTACAGCGTGCTCGTGCGCCGCGTTCGGCCCCGCGCGGCGTGGCAGGCCAGGTCGGCCTCGCCCAGGTACGCCTCGGTCTCGACGATGCGCCCGGCGCGCAGCTCGCCGTCGTGCCGCACCACCAGCAGCTGCCCGAGCAGCGCCGGCGCCACCTCGTCGGCGGGGCGGCCGTAGAAGCTCGCGGGCAGGACCGGCGGCAGCGCGGAGGGCGACGGTGGCGTGGTGATCGGCATGCGCCCAGGGTAACGCCGTCCCCGGGCGAAGATCGGTGCCGTGGTAGGATCCCAGCACCACCACGCCCCGGAGGCCGGCCCGGCGCCCGCCGCTGCCTCGGCCGCGCCGGGGCGCTCACGAGAGAGGGCTGCATGAGCTACCGGCACATCGAGGTCCCCGAGGGCGACAAGATCACGCTCCAGGACGGCAAGCTGCAAGTCTCCGACACGCCGATCGTGGCCTTCATCGAAGGCGACGGCACCGGTCCCGACATCTGGCGCGCCGCCCAGCACGTGCTCGACGCGGCCGTCGAGAAGGCCTACGGCGGCAAACGCCGCATCGCCTGGATGGAGGTCTACGCCGGCGACAAGGCCAACGAGGTGTACGGCGAGCAGGTGTGGCTCCCCGACGAGACCGTCGACGCGCTGCGCGACCACCTGGTCGGCATCAAGGGCCCGCTAACCACCCCGGTGGGCGGCGGCATCCGCTCGATCAACGTGGCCATCCGCCAGCTCCTCGACCTGTACGCCTGCGTGCGCCCCGTGCAGTACTTCACCGGCGTGCCGAGCCCCGTCAAGGAGCCCGAGCAGGTCGACATGGTGATCTTCCGCGAGAACACCGAGGACATCTACGCCGGCATCGAGTTCCGCGAAGGCACCGAGGACGCCAAGCGCTTCCTGGCGCTGTTCGAGCGCGAGTTCCCCGAGGCGTTCGCCAAGGTGCGCTTCCCGGGCAGCTCGGGCGTGGGCCTCAAGCCGGTGTCGCGCGAGGGCACCGAGCGCCTGGTGCGCGCCGCCATCGACTACGCCATCGCGAACGACCGCCCCAGCGTCACGCTGGTGCACAAGGGCAACATCATGAAGTTCACCGAGGGCGCCTTCCGCGACTGGGGCTACGAGCTCGCCGACCGCGAGTTCGGGGCGCAGCTGCTCGACGGCGGCCCCTGGCGCACCCTCGAGAACCCCCGGACCGGGCGGCAGATCGTGGTCAAGGACGTCATCGCCGACGCCATGCTGCAGCAGATCCTCACCCGCCCCGCCGACTACTCGGTGATCGCCACCCTCAACCTCAACGGCGACTACATCTCCGACGCGCTGGCGGCGCAGGTGGGCGGCATCGGCATCGCGCCGGGCGCGAACATCAACTACGACACCGGCCACGCCGTGTTCGAGGCCACCCACGGCACGGCGCCCAAGTACGCCGGCCAGGACAAGGTGAACCCCTCGTCGGTCATCCTCTCGGGCGAGATGATGCTCCGGCACCTGGGCTGGCCCGAGGCCGCCGACCTGGTCATCGCGGCGATCGGCCGCACCATCGGCCAGAAGCGCGTCACCTACGACTTCCATCGACTGATGGAGGGCGCCACGCTGCTCAAGACCAGCGAGTTCGGCAACGCCGTCGTCGGCAACATGTAACGCCGCCGCGGCCACGCGAAGCGCCGCGCCCGGGGCTCGCCCCTGGGCGCGGCGCGGTCGTTCGGGGCCGCGCGGGGCGCCTACACCCGCCGCACGCCGCGCCCGTCCCAGCCCGCGTAGGAGTAGAAGCGGCCCGGCACGCGGTCGCGCAGGTAGGCCACCAGCGGGTCGCGCAGGGGTGGGATCGGCACGGTGGCCGCCACCTCCTCGACCGGGAAGAAGCGCGCCTCGACGATGAAGCCGTCGGGGTCGCGCGGGTTCAGGAGCCCCTTGTACTGCGCCAGGAAGGCGAACGACACCGCGCGGTCGTTGCGCCGCCGGTCCTCCACGTGGACCGCGTACGCCAGGTGCGAGATCTCGGTCACCTCCAGGCCCGTCTCCTCCCACACCTCGCGCACCAGCGCGTCGAGGGTGGACTCCCCGCGCTCCACCATGCCGCCCGGCAGGGTGTAGCGCACGCGGCCGTGGCCTTGCCAGTCGTTGCCTACGAGCAGCACCCGACCCGAGGGGTCTAGGAGGATGGCCGCGGCAACGACGAACTCACGCCGCGCCACGGGCCGGCGCCGCCGCGGGCGCGGCTCGCGCCGCCTCGAGGGCGAGGCGCGTGAGCTCTTCGGCCTGCAGGGCGGCCGTCAGTTCGTGCAGGTCGCCGGCCAGCACCGCCGACAGCTCGCGCGTGGTGAAGCCGATGCGGTGGTCGGTGATGCGCGACTGCGGGAAGTTGTAGGTGCGGATGCGCTCCGAGCGCTCGCCGCTGCCGATCTGCACCAGGCGCGCCTCGCGCGCAGCGCTGGCCGCCTTGGCACGCTCGCGCTCCAAGAGCCGCGAGCGCAGCACCGCCAGGGCGCGCTCCTTGTTCTTGATCTGCGACTTGCCGTCCTGGCAGGTGACGATGATCTCGTCCTCCTGGCCCGGGTGGTAGGTGATGCGCACCGCCGAGTCGGTGGTGTTCACCGACTGCCCGCCGGGGCCGCTCGAGCGGTAGACGTCGACGCGGTAGTCGGCGGGGGAGAGGGCGACGTCGACGTCGTCGGCCTCGGGCAGCACCGCCACCGTGACGGTGCTGGTGTGGATGCGCCCCTGCGACTCGGTGGCGGGCACGCGCTGCACGCGGTGCACGCCCGACTCGAACTTGAAGGCGCGGTAGGCGCCGCGGCCGGTGATGGCGAACGACACCTTGGTGAGGCCGCCCACCTCGGTGGCGTGCGAGTCGAGCAGCTCGGTGCGGAAGCCCAGGTCGGCGGCGTAGCGCAGGTACATGTCGAGCATCTCGCGGGCGAAGAGCGACGCCTCGTCGCCGCCGGCCGCGGCGCGGATCTCGACGATGACGCTCTTGTCGTCGTACGGGTCGCGCGGCAGCAGCAGCAGGTCCAGCTCCTGCTCCAGCTGCTCCAGCTGCGCCTCGAGGCGTTCGGCCTCGCGCTCCGCCTCGGCGGCGAGGTCGGGGTCGTCGAGCAGCTCCTGCAGCTCGGCGAGCTGGCGCTCGACCTCGCGCCTGCGCTCGTCCACGTCGACGATGCTCTTCACCTCGCTGTAGCGCTGCATGGTCTCGCGGTAGCGGCCGGCGTCGGCCAGCAGCTCCGGGTCGGCCAAGCTGCGCTCCAGCAGCTCGAGCTCGTAGGTGAGGGACTTCATCCGGTCGGTCATTGACGCGATTCTAGCGCAGGGGCGCCAGGCCGCTCCGCGTGGCCGCGCCGACCGCGAGGCCGCCGGGCTCGATGGCGCTCACCGAGCCGTCGCGCAGGTCGACGAGGCCCGCCCCGGTGCAGCGCGCCGGCCGCCCGACCATGGCGTCGCGCAGCGCCTGGCGCAGCACGGGCGGCTCGGAGGCGGGGATCTGCAGCGCGATCAGCTGCTCGAGCCCGGCGGCCGCCAGGTCGAGCGCCGCCAGGAACGGCGCGGTGGCGACCGCGTTGGCGCTGGCGCCGGGCACGCGCGCCAGGCGCTCGGCGTCCACCCGCCCGGCGGCGGCGCAGGCGCCCGCCGCGCCGCCGGTGCCGGGACGCGGCTCGTAGGGGTCGGCGGGCGCCGTGCCCCCCGCGCTGGGCACCGCCGCCGGCGGCAGCGCGAAGCGCGCGTTGATCAGCTGCGGCCACGGCAGTGCCGGCGAGCCGGGCTGCAGCAGCGCCGTGCGCCCGTAGACGAGGCCCTCGTAGCCGCGGCGCCGGAGCGCGGCGTACGCCGTCGTCAGGTCGTCGGCCAGGCCCCACACCACCACCCCGCCCGGCTGGCTGCTCGCCACCAGCAGCGCCTCGGGGCGCAGCTCCTGCACGCCGGGCGGGTAGCGCACCTCGTGCGTCAGGCCGGCGCGCAGCAGCGCCAGCAGCGCCGCCAGGTCGGCGGAGGCGGCGTCGCCGAGAGGCCCCTCGAGCGCCATCAGCGCCAGCGCGGGGCGCCCCTCGCGGTAGGCGTCGGCCACGATGGCGGCCAGCGCGTCGGTCTCGTCGGGGAACAGCGTGAACGCCCAGTACGGGTAGGGCGCGGCCGGCTCCAGCGCGCTGGGCGCCAGCAGCGGCACGCCGGCGGCCTCAGCGAGCTCCGCGACCGCCTGCGAGGCGGCGGGCGTGGTGCAGCAGACCAGCAGCAGCGCCCCCGCGTCGACCAGCTCCTGGGCGTGGGCGCGCGCCGCGGGGGCGCTGCTGGCGTCGTCGCGCAGCTCCAGCCGCACCGGTACCCCGAAGACGCCGCCCTGGGCCTGCAGCTCGCGCGCCCAGTCGCTGGCCAGCAGCCACTGGGCGGTCCCGGCCGCGCTGGCGCTGCCCGTGCGCGAGGCGATCACCCCGACCCGCGCCTCGGCAGGCTGGGCGGCCGCGCCGGCGAGGAGCGCGAACGCGAGGAGGGGGAGGAGCAGGCGGCGCGCGGCCGCGCGGGCTTCGGCGAGCGTCGAACCAGGGTGGCAACGGAGCGGCATCTGGGACCCCTTCGGCGCTGGGTGCGCGACGGGCAGTGTACGCGACGAGGATGAGCCGTTCACGAGCGGCGTCCCAAGGGCTCAACGGCGGGTCCCTCCGCCGAGCGACGGCGGAGGGACCTGGGAGGCTGGTGCGCCCGGCAGGAGTCGAACCTGCGGCCTTGGGCTTAGGAGTCCCCTGCTCTATCCAGCTGAGCTACGGGCGCGCGACGTGGGGGATTCTACGCCCTGGCGCCGCGGCGCTCAACCGTCGACGCGACGCCAGGGCGGCGCGGCCCTGCCCCGCGCCGCGCTCAGCGCACGTTCAGGTCGTAGCTCACGCTCCCCTGGTCGTAGAAGTAGATGACGTCGACGTACCAGGTGCCGGCCCGCGGGTTGGGGATGGTGAAGGTGGCGCCGTAGGCGTCGCTGATGTCGCGCAGCTCCCAGTCGCCGTCGTCGGCCCAGGTCTGGATGTGGGAGCCGAACTTCACGGCCATGTCCAGGTCGAAGTCGGCCGCCAGCTGGATGGTGAGCGACGGGGTGCCGGCGGGCACCACGACGCCGTAGGTGTGGTAGTTGGCGCCGTCGGGCTGGCCGGTGATGGCGCTGCTGGCCACCTGGCCCAGGCGCATGTCACCCACGTAGCAGAAGTCGCACTCCGCGCTGAGGCCGGCGGGCGCCGCGGGCGTGGCCGGCGTGGCGAGCGTGCCGCCGACCCCGGGCGGCGGCACGGTGCTCGCCTGCCCGGCGGGCGCCTGAGCGGCCTGGGGTTGGGTCGTCTGCGACTGGGCGGCGGGCGCGGTGGCCACCGGGGCGGTGGAGGCGCGGGCCACGTCCGGCACGTTGGGCCCGAGGAGCGCCCAGGCCAGGCCGATGGGGCGCACGTAGGCCTGCTCCTCGACGTCGAGCTCCTCGTACTTGACGGTGCGGCCGGCGGTGGGCACGCCGATCAGGTAGCCGTTCTCGTCGAAGGCGCCGCCGCCCGAGTTGCCGTGGCTGATCTTGCCGTCGGTCTTGATCCACTGCTTGCCGCCCGACTCGAAGTCCTCGCCGAGCCAGCCCGACATCAGCCCGAAGGTGAAGGTGATGGTGGCGCCGGAGATGGCCGGGTAGCCCACGATGGTGATGGGGTCGCCGGGGAGCAGCTCGTTCGAGTCGCCGACCTGCACGTGCGGGAACACCATGTCGGCCGCCACGGGCTCCTCGTCGATCCACTCCTCGATCTTCAGCAGCGCCAGGTCGTGGGTCGGGTCGCCGGCCACGTAGCGCGCCCAGAAGTACGGCTCGGGCGGCTGGTCGGTGAAGTCGGGGTCGGTCCAGAAGATCACGTGCCAGTCGTGGTGGCGCCGGAGCGCGAGATCGCCGACCACGTGGTAGTTGGTCAGCACGTAGCCCGACGGGCTGATGATGGTGCCCGAGCCCGACCAGGGGGCGAGCTCGTCGGCGGCGCCGTCGTACGGGACGATCTGCACCACGGCGGAGAGGATGTTCATCCGCACGTCACGCGGGAGGCCTTGAGCGCTCACCACGCCGACTAGGGACGCGAGGAGGACGAGGATCAGGGGTTTCAGCGAGCGCATCAGACCGCACCTTTCGTGTCGGGCCCGAACGGGCCACCGGGACCGTCCTCGCTCGGCGGCGCCGGAGCGTGCCGCCGACGGGCCGGAGCGTGCTACGCGTTTCGACCGCTGAGATTCTACCGCTTCGCTAGCGTGAGTGAGCCATGAGCCGCTCGGGGGCGCGCGTGCCATGATCGGACGATGCTCTGGAGGCCGGCGTGCTGACCGGGGCGGCCCTGGGGCTCGGCCCCGGCGCCGCCATCGGGCTGGGGCGGTTCGCGTACGCGCTGCTGCTGCCCGCCATGCAGGCGTCGTTGCAGCTGGGGCTGGCGCAGGCCGGCGCCCTCGGCAGCGCCAACACCGGTGGCTACCTGCTCGGCGCGCTGGTCAGCCACCGGGTGCTCGGCGCCGTGGGTTACCGGCGCGGCTTCTACGCCAGCCTCGCGCTGCAGGCCCTCACGCTGCTCCTGATGGGTGCCGAGGTGGGCCTGCCCGCCATGTTCGCGCTGCGCGCCGCCCAGGGGGCGCTCGGCGCGCAGGTGTTCGTCGGCGGCGCCGCGCTGCTGCTGGCGTCGGGTGGGCGCGCGGCGGCGCTCGGCACCTACTTCGGGGGCGTCGGCGCCGGCGTCGCGCTCTCGGTGCTGGTGGTGCCGCTGGTGGAGCGCTGGCAGGCCGGTTGGCTCGCGCTGGCCGGGCTCGCGGTCGCGCTTACGCTGCTGGCGCTCCTGGCGCTGCCGCGCCTGCGCGAGCCGGGGCCGCCAGCCCGCGGCCGCGAGCGCAGCCTCGGACCCATCGCGGCGGCGCTGCTGGCCTACGGGCTGTACGGCGCCGGCTACATCGGCTACATGACGTTCGTGACCGGCGGCCTGGGCGCCGCGTTGGCGCCCTTCTGGCTGGTGCTCGGGCTGGCCAGCATGGCCACGGGTGCCGTGTGGGGGCCGCTGGTGGGGCGCTTCGGCGGGGCGGGCGGCCTGCGCCTGTCGCTGCTCCTGCTGCTGGCGGCCAGCCTCGAGCCGCTGCTCGCTGCGGCGCCCTTCCTGTCGGCCGCGCTCTTCGGGCTGGCGTTCCTGGGCGTCATCACCGCCGTCACCGACCTGTTCCGCCGCCACCTGCCGCCCGGCGCCTGGCCGCGCGCGATGGCGCACTCCACGGTCGCGTTCGGCGCGGGGCAGGCCGTGGGGCCGGGGCTGACGGGGCTGGTGGGCGACCTGAGCGGCGGCGTGAGCGGCGCGCTGTGGGCGGCCAGCGCGCTGCTGGCCGCGGCCCTCGTGGTGGCGCTGCTGCCCGACCGGGCGGCGCGACCCGGCGGCGCAGCGGCGGCTGGGCCAGGCGCCGCGACGACCGCGCGGGCCTCCTACGGTGACGCGCGCGGGGGTCCGCGGCCGGGCAGGCCCTAGAGTCTCCCTGGTCGGTGGGGACGGCGAAGCCGCGCTCCACCGGGAGGGAGGTAGTCGTGCCGAAGCTGACGATCCTGCTGAGCGCCGCCGTGATGCTCCTGCTGTCCGCCTGCGCCGACGCTGGCAACGGTGGAGGCGGCGGGCCGCAGCCCGACCCCACGGACATCAAGCCATCGGCCATCGCGGTGCTGGCCATGAGCGACGACTTCGGGTTCACCTTCATGCCCGACGCCCCGCTCGCCGAGCTCGAGTGGGACGTGGAGATCGAGTACGACACCAGCGACGTGGAAGCCGTCTTCGCGTACTACGACGCGCAGCTGCTCGCGGAAGGGTTCACGCAGACGGACCTCGAGCGTAGCGGCGACGAGGTCGAGGCGAACTACGAGGGCGCTACCGGCCTCACGGTGGAGCTCGAGGTCGAGCGCGAGGACGACGACGACGTCCAGGTCGACATGGACACCGACGACTTCGGCGGCCCCTTCCCCACGGGCTTCACCCTCACCGAGTTCGCCGGCTTCGCGACCCCCATCTACCCCGACGCCGACGTGCGCGACGTGGAGTGGGACTTCAACTTCGACCACCCGGGGACGCCGCTCGAAGAGGTGTTCGCGTACTACGACCAGCACCTGCAGGACATGGGCTGGACGCGGACCGAGTTCGACGACGGCGACGACGACGAGCTCGAGGCCGAGTACGTGCGCGAGGGCGTCTACCTCGAGCTCGAGGTGGAGGACGGCGGCGAGGTCGAGATCGAGGTGAACAAGCTGCGCTTCTACGGGAACTGACGCCCGGGGCCCGACGTGGTCGCGAGGCTGACCCTCGGCAGCGGCCAGCAGGAGGTGGTGCGCTGGACCGCCATCGTCACGATGGTGGTCGACCACGTCGGAGCGGTCCTCCTGGAGCCCTCCGCGGCGCTGCCGCTCCGCGCGGTGGGCCGGGTGGCCTGGCCGCTGTTCGCCTTCCTGCTGGCGTACAACGTCGCGCGCCGCGGGGTGGACCCGGTGCGCTACCTGCGCCCCCTGGCGCTCTGGTACGCCCTGTCGGTGCTGCCGTACGCGCTGGCGTTCGGGACGTTCCGGCCCAACATCCTCGCGACGCTCTTCCTCGCCGCCGGGGCGCTCGCCCTGCTGACGCGCTCGGGGCAGCTAAGCGGGTGGCGCCAAGCGTTGGCGGCCCTCGGGCTGCTCGCCGTTCTGCTGGCCAGCGTACGCGTCGAGTACGGCACGCCCGGCGTGCTGCTGCCGGTGTGCACCTGGTGGGCGCTAGCGCGCCCTA
>JAAYYF010000060.1 GCA_012515535.1 Deinococcales bacterium | reverse complement strand
GCCAGGCCCGCGCGCAGCTCCACGAGCTCGGGCCGCGCACCGCCGGCGCTC
Organism: Deinococcales bacterium; assembly: GCA_012515535.1. Taxonomy (GTDB): domain Bacteria; phylum Deinococcota; class Deinococci; order Deinococcales; family Trueperaceae; genus JAAYYF01. The sequence continues at coordinate 5,488 of JAAYYF010000060.1, read as the reverse complement.
AGCTCCGCCAGGAAGCCCGCGGCGCTGAGCGGCTCCTGCGGGGGCCGCGCCGTGGCCCCGGGCGCGCCCCGGCGCGCGGCGGGCGTGGGCCGCGCCTGGGGCGCCCCTGGCCCCCGCCGCCTGTACCGGTTCGCGCCGCGTCGTCGCATGCCTCGACCATGCACCGGCGCGCAACTTCATGCAGCACCGGGCGGGACGCGTGCCTAGCGGTCCTGCTCCCGGAGCCAGCGACCGCCAGCGCCCGTGCTACACTCCGCACCTGGAAGTCACGAGGCCAACCAACAGATGCCCAAACGCGAAGATATCCATAAGATCCTGATACTCGGCTCCGGCCCCATCGTCATCGGCCAGGCGGCCGAGTTCGACTACTCGGGCACCCAGGCGTGCAAGGCGCTCCGGGGCGCCGGCTTCGAGGTGGTGCTGGTCAACTCCAACCCCGCCACGATCATGACCGACCCCGAGGTCGCCGACCGCACCTACGTGGAGCCGCTCACCCCCGAGTTCGTCGAGAAGGTCATCGACCTCGAGCGCCCCGACGCCCTGCTCCCCACCTTGGGCGGGCAGACGGCCCTCAACCTCGCCTCGCGCCTCCACGAGTCCGGGGTGCTGGAGCGCTACGGCGTAGAGCTGATCGGCGCCAACTACGCCGCCATCCAGAAGGGCGAGGACCGCGAGCTGTTCCAGCAGGCCATGGCCAAGATCGGCGTCAAGACGCCGGCCGGCAAGATGGTGCGCAGCCTCGCCGAGGCGCTGGAGTTCGTGCAGACCATCGGCTACCCCGCCATCGTGCGCCCGAGCTTCACGCTGGGCGGCACCGGCGGCGGCATCGCGCGCGACGAGGCGGAGTTCCGCGCCATCGTCGCCCAGGGCCTCCACGACTCCCCGGTCGGCACCGTGCTCGTCGAGCAGTCGGTGCTGGGCTGGAAGGAGTACGAGCTCGAGGTGATGCGCGACAGCAACGACACCGTCGTGATCATCTGCTCCATCGAGAACTTCGACCCCATGGGCGTGCACACCGGCGACAGCATCACGGTGGCGCCCGCCCAGACGCTGTCGGACAAGGAGTACCAGCGCCTCCGCGACTACGGCATCGCCATCATCCGCGAGATCGGCGTCGACACCGGCGGCTCGAACATCCAGTTCGCCATCAACCCCGAGGACGGCGACGTCATCGTCATCGAGATGAACCCGCGCGTGTCGCGCTCCTCGGCGCTGGCCAGCAAGGCCACCGGCTACCCGATCGCCAAGATCGCCGCGCTGCTGGCGGTGGGCTACCACCTCGACGAGCTGCCCAACGACATCACCAAGGAGACCAAGGCGGCGTTCGAGCCCAGCATCGACTACGTGGTCACCAAGGTGCCGCGCTTCGCCTTCGAGAAGTTCCCCGAGGCGCCCGACGCGCTCGGCACCCAGATGCGCTCGGTGGGCGAGGTGATGGCCATCGGGCGCACCTTCAAGGAGTCGCTGCTGAAGGCGCTGCGCTCGCTGGAGCTCGACGTGCGCTCGGAGACGGCGCAGCTCAGCGAGGAGGAGCTCGAGGCGCGCCTCTACCCCAACCCGCGCCGCCTGCCGGCCGTGCTCGAGCTGCTGCGCCGCGGCCGCTCGCCGCAGTCGCTGTTCGAGCTCACCAAGATCGACCCCTGGTTCCTCAACCAGCTGCGCGAGATCGCCCAGGTGGAGCGCGAGGTGCGCGAGCTGCCCGACCCGCGGAGCTGGTCGTGGGAGCTGTGGCGCGAGATCAAGCGCGTCGGCCTCTCCGACGCCGACGTGTCGGCCCTCACCGGCATCGCGCCCGCCGAGGCGCGCCGGCTGCGCATCGAGCGCTCGGGCGCGCCCGTCTACAAGATGGTCGACACCTGCGCCGCCGAGTTCGAGGCGCACACGCCCTACCTCTACTCCTCCTACGAGTGGGAGGACGAGCTGCCGCCCAGCGACCGGCCCAAGGTGCTGATCCTGGGCTCGGGGCCCAACCGCATCGGCCAGGGCGTGGAGTTCGACTACGCCACCGTGCACGCCGTGTGGGCGCTGCAGGAGGCCGGCTACGAGACCATCATGGTGAACTCGAACCCCGAGACGGTCAGCACCGACTACGACACCGCCGACCGCCTCTACTTCGAGCCGCTCACCTTCGAGGACGTGCTGAACGTCATCGACCACGAGAAGCCCGACGGCGTGATCGTGCAGCTCGGCGGCCAGACGCCGCTGAAGCTGGCGCGCGCCCTCACCGAGGCCGGGGTGCCCATCTGGGGCACGCCGGCCGAGGCGATCCACGCCGCCGAGGACCGCGACGCCTTCCACGCCCTGTGCGAGCGCCTCGGCGTGCCGCAGCCGGCGGGCGGCGTGGCCGCCGAGCCGGGCGAGGCGGCGGCGCTGGCCGAGCGCATCGGCTACCCCGTGATGGTGCGCCCCAGCTACGTGCTGGGCGGCCGCGCCATGCGCGTGGTGCGCTCGCGCGCCGAGCTCGACGCCTACCTGGCCGAGGTCTACGCCGAGCTGGAGGGCGCCCCCAGCATCCTCGTCGACGACTTCATCGAGGGCGCCATCGAGGTCGACGTCGACGCGCTCTCGGACGGCCGCACCACCGTGGTGGCGGGGATCATGGAGCACGTGGAGCTGGCCGGGGTGCACTCCGGCGACAGCGCCACCATCACGCCGCCGGTCGGGCTGTCGGAGCAGGCGATCGCCACCATCCACGAGCACACCGTGAAGCTCGCCGAGGCCATCGGCGTGCGCGGCCTCATCAACGTGCAGTACCTGGTGCGCCCCACCGACGACGGCGACGAGGTGCTGGTGGTCGAGGCCAACCCGCGCGCCAGCCGCACCGTTCCCTACCTCTCCAAGGCCATCGACCACCCGCTAGCGAAGTACGCCGCCCTGATCGCGGCCGGGCGCACGCTCGAGGAGATCGGCTTCACCAGCACCCCCGCCCCCGCGGTCTACAGCGTCAAGGAGGTGGTGCTGCCGTTCCTCAAGTTCGGCGGCGTGCTGCCGGTGCTGGGGCCCGAGATGCGCTCGACCGGCGAGACCATGGGCATCGACGCCGACCCGTACCTCGCCTACTACAAGGCGGCGGTGGCGGCGGGGCAGCGCCTGCCGGCGCCCGGCTCCGGGGCCACCGTGCAGCTGATCGGCGAGGCGCTCGACGAGCTCGTCCCCGAGCTGGAGCGCCTGGGCTACCGGGTGGCGCGCGGACCGCTGGCCGCCGGCGCCGAGCCCGTCTACGAGCTGCTGTTCGACGTGGAGCATACCCCCGAGCTCAGGCGCGCGCTGGAGAACGGCGTGGCCTACTCGACCACCCTGCAGGGGGCGCGCTGGACCGTGAAGGCGCTGGCGGCGCGCGCCGCCAGCGAGCCGGGCGTGCTGGCGCTGCAGGACCTGCACGGCGAGCCGGAGCCGGCGCTCACGGAGGCCGTGCGCTAGCGCACGGCCTCAGCCGGCGGCGTCCGGCTCCTCGAGCCCGGTGAGCACCTCGCGCCGCACGCTCGGGAGCCGCTGCCGCAGCGACTCGGCGTAGGTGGCCAGGTCGGCGAGCGCGTCGGCCACCGGCCGACGAAGCAGGAACTCGCCCTGCGCCACCTTCAGCACCAGGTGGAACGGCGCCTCGGCCAGGCGCTCGAGGATCTTGAGCACCGCGTCGCGGCTCATGCCGGCGTCCTGTGCCAGGTCCTCGAGCAGGAACACGCAGGGGGCGCGCAGGACAGCGAGGCGCGTCAGCAGCTCGGAGGCGGCGCCGCGCTCCGCCACGCGTGCGGCCACCCCCTGCTCGAAGCGCTTGAGGCCCTGGTCGAGCAGGCCGTCGCGGCCGAAGTGCGACTCCAGCTCGATGGGGCTCACGGGCACGCTCTCGTGCAGCACCACCAGGCGCTCGAGCGCCTCCCAGCTCCACAGCGTGGCGCGCGCCAGGTCGGCGGGGCCCTTGAGCCGCAGCAGGTCGAGGCGGTCGCCCACCACCGCCAGGTAGTTGGCTGGGGAGGCGCGGCGCCGCGCCAGCAGGCCGGCCCAGTCGAGGCGCTCGGCGCCGCGCAGCAGCTGCACCAGCACCTTGTAGCCGCGGCGGCCCATCTCGGCGTGCAGGTAGACCACCCCCGCCGTGAGCGGCTCGATGCGGAAGCCGAGCGGCGCGAAGACGCGCCGCAGGCGCGAGGTGAGCGCCACCGCCGCCAGCGCCGCCGCGTTGTCCTGCTCCTCCTCGAACGCCGCGCCGCGCCTGGCCTGCGGCGCGGGCCCGGTGCCGTCCCACAGCGTGCCCTGCCTGACCTTCGGAGCGGCTGGGGTGGCGGCGCCGGCCGCGGCAGGCGGCGGTCCGCCTACCGGAGCCGCGCCGGCGCCCTGCTCCCCGTCCAGCTCGGCGAGGGCGCTGGCCGCGGCGGCCGCGCGCGGGTCGATGAGGAAGCGTTGCGCCGCCGGCGCGGCGCTGGCGGCGGGTAGCTCGCCGCCGCCTGCGGGGCGCTCCGGCGCGACCGAGGCGTCCGGGGCGTCCTGGGCGGCGCGAGGCGGCGCCGACGCCTCCGTTGGCTCGGGGGCGGTCGCGCCGGCCACGTCGGCAGCGTAGGTGGCGTCGCTGCGGTCAAGGTGGTCCGCGGGCGCGCCCGCCTCCGGGGCGCCCGGCGCCTCGCTGCTCCCGTCGGCGGGGACGGCCGCGTGCGCGTCGCCGCCGGAGGCACCGACCGGGGCGCTCACCACGGCGCCCTCCACCGGCCCCGGCGCGGGGCGCGGCCGCCGCACGGGCGTCAGCGCGAAGCGGCCGTCGTCCAGGGGGGCGACCACCAGCTCGTCGTTCACGTCGAGGTCGTGCTCCCGGTAGAGGGGGCCCAGCCCGGCCACCACGCGGGGGTGGCTCATCTCCACCACGTGCTCGACGTCCGTCGCGGTGTCGACCACGACCACCTCGCCCGCCTCCGGGAAGAGGCCGAGCATGGCGCGCGGCAGCGTCATGGTGCCGCCGCGCAGGCACACGCGGGTCAGCGGGTAGCGGTACTCCTGGCTCATGCGCCCTCTCGTGGCGGCCGCCGGAACGCGGCCGCCGGGCCGCGGCGCCGGACCGAGCTGCTGCTGGCATGCGTCACGGTAGGCGAACTCTACCAGATGGCCGCGCCTGGGCGCGGGAGCCTCCGGGGCGGCCCCGTGGGGCCGCCCCTAGCGAGGGGCGTCGCGCCGACGGCTCAGCCGAACCGCAGCACGCGGCGCTTCTTGCCGCGCTTGGCGGGCGCGGCGGCGGGCCGCGCCTCGGCCTCGGGCGGCGTGGCGGGCTGCGCCTGGCGCGCGGGCTGGCGCCCCGCCGCGCCGGCGCTCCCCTTACCGTTGCGGGCGCCGCGGCCGGTGCGCGCCTCCTGGCCCGCCTCCTGGCGCCCCTCGGTACGCGGCTCCGGGCGCGCCTGCTTGCCCTTGGCCTGGCCGCCCTGCTTCGCCTCCTGCGCCTTGGCCGCGCCCTTGCCCTCGGCCGGCTTCGCGGCGCTCGCCTTCGCCGCCGTGGCGGCGCCCTTACCGG
>JAAYYF010000059.1 GCA_012515535.1 Deinococcales bacterium | reverse complement strand
GGACAACTCGCTTAATTGCCCGACCCCCGTCACCCTGTTTGATACGCATGACCAAGTGCGGTTAGGTATCCGATCGCATGCCGGGGGTTGACCCCACAGGAGCCCGCTACTAGCGGGCTCCAGCCGTCTCGAGCCCCCTCATCGGTCCGAGCTCGATGCCAGCCGTCCCTAGCGGTCAGGAGGGACACGACGTTCGAGGAGCGTGAACGCTGCCTGGTCCTTGAACGCCCTCCCGGCCCCCACGCACCTCCCTACGCGCCCAACTGCGAGCTCGGGCTACAATCGCCTCTACTCACCCCGACAAGCTCGTCGCCCTTCGGAGGTACTACTTCATGCGCGTCTTCTTCCTCGCCCTGCTCGTCTCGCTCGCCTTGGTCGGCTGCCGGACCAGCGAGCCGCCCGCTGAACCCGACCGCGTGACCGTGTCGATCGCCGAAGGGCACGAGGGGTTCGTCCGGCTCGTCGCCTACCAGGACGGTGCGGACGCCTGGCGCGAGCTCGACGCGGTCGACGGTGGTTACAGCTTCGAGGTGACCGACGAGGCCGGGCGCTACGGCGTCGCCCTCGTGTGCTACTACCACGGGGGTACAGGCGTCGATGCCTGGCGGTACCTGGAGCCCGTCGTGTTCCACGCCACTACCGACGAGTTCAATGACGTGACGATCCCATGCATCGAGGCCGCCTGGGAGACGCCGGAGGCCACCACGGACCTGACCGTCACCATCGAGAACCCCGTCCCGGGCGCCGAGCACGGCATCCGCGTCGCCGGGCTGACCTACTGGGTGCGCGAAGCTCCCTACGAGCGCGCCCTGGGCCCGCTGTGGGAGGGCCTGCATGACGTCGTGGTCTACCTCGAGGACGCGAGCGGGGCCCCCGAACGGTTGGTCGTCCACCACGACGCCGACACGAGCGCTCCGGGAGGGGTGAGCGTCGACTTCGACCAGAGCCTGTCGACCGAGGTCTTCGACGTCACCGTCGAAGGCGTGACCGCCGGCGCCTCGGTCACGGTGATCAGCGACCTGGTGACCAAGAACGGCACCTGGAAGCAGCTCTCGAACAGCGGAGACCTAGTGGACACCACTTCCTACGAGACCACCTACCGAGCGGCGCCGGCCGCCCTGCTCGAGGCCGGTCACGAGAACCGTCTATGGGTCACGGCCGTGGACGGGTCGGGCAGCCGGCGCACCGTCGAGCGCAGCTTCCTGACAGGTAGAGACACGGAGATCCAGCTCCCCGAAGGCGACCTGGAACTGACCGAGGTGCCCGTGACGCAGAGCGGGTACCCGCTCTACGGCCTGGCTTGGCGAGACCTCGACAGCGCCTTCACGAGCGTCTACTTCTCCTTCGATACGGACGACCTGGGCATCGCTTGGGAAGGGACCATCACCCCGGGCTGGTCGGCAGGAAGCGCCTACACCATCCCCGACCTGAGCGGCCTGGAGGGCTGGGACGCCGCCTGGAACGCCAGCGAGGCTGACGTCGTGAACGCCTACTTCGGCGCGACCGCGGTCTTCACCGCTAGCGAGCTCTCCGAGGAGGTGCTCTTCCTCTGGGATCTCCCGCGCGAGGCCGAGCTCCGCTTCCTCAGCCAGTACCTCGATCCGTTGGACCGGCGCTAAGAGAAGCGCCCCCGATGCTCGCTCACGTCCTCGACCGGCCCCGTTACCGCGGGGCCGCTTGCTTGTCGCCGAGAGGAGAGGGCCCGCTCGCTGCGCTGCCATCACGCACGGCGCTCCCCGCGCCGCCTCTCCGTCGTCAGCGGTCGTCCCCGCTGCCGCCCAGCACCCCGCGCGCCTGGCGGCTGGCGAGCTTAGCCAGGTTGCGCTCGCCCACCTCCTCGAGGGTCAGGCCCAGGTCGGCGGCGAGGTTGGCGACGTACCACAGCACGTCGCCGAGCTCCTTCGCCAGCGCCTCCTTCTGGGCCTCACCGAGGTGGTCGCCGGCGCGGTAGCCCTCGTCGCGCATCAGCTTGCCGAGCTTCTCGGTCACCTCGCCGGCCTCGCCGGCGAGCTTGAGGGCGGGGTAGAGCACGCGGGCGTGCTCGGGGTAGAGGGCGGTGGTGCGGGCGCGGGCCTGGTACTCGTCGAGCGTCATGGCGCGATGGTAACCAGGCGCGCGTGCCGCCGGGGCAGGGTGAGCTGCTCGCACCGGGCGGCGGTGGTGGACGGGCTGCGCGGTCGCCCGCGTCGCCTCGGGGGGTAGCCAACCCCGGGACCCTCTGTTAAACTACGCTTCGCTCCGCGCCCGGGCGTTGCCACCGCCCGGCGGTACACCGCAGAGCGCGCGTTCGGCGGTAGCTCAGTGGCAGAGCGATCGGCTGTTAACCGATTGGTCGTAGGTTCGAATCCTACCCGCCGAGCCAAGCAGAAGCCCGACCCAGGCGAGAGATCGCGGGGTCGGGCTTCGTCTTCGTGGGCGCGCCGAGTAGCGCGTTCACCGGAGCGCCGGCGCCGCGCCTTCGGCTCGTGACCCTGGGCGGTAGCAGCGCCCTCGCGGCGCTGGCGCTCGGCGGCCTCGGCCACGCCCCAAGCTTGCGTGCAGCGCCAACGAACTGTCGAAAGACGAAAGCGGCCCGCGTGGGGGGTCGCGGGCCGCGACTCAGGTTACCAGACGTCTAGCGTCCAGCACGCGTTATCGGAAGGCGAAGCGGGCAACACGGGGAGCGAGCCGGGCTTGCGATGTGCGACAACCCGCCGAGCGGGCGCGCCGTACGCGTGCCCGCCCCGGCCAGCGCCGCGGCGTCAAACGGTGTCGAGCTCGGAGGGAGAGGGCGCCGCGGGCCACAGCGCCACGCTCGCCACCCGGTTGCGGCCGCTCTCCTTCGCCTCGTACATCGCTTGGTCGGCAGCCTGCACGAGCTCGCGCCAGTCTTCGGGCAGGCCGTCGGCGGTGGCGGTGGCCACCCCGATGCTCACCGTGCAGGCGACCTCGTGCCCGTCGATCGGCATCCGCAGGCGCTCGACGGTGCCGCGGATGCGCTCGGCCACCGCCACCGCCTCCTCGTGCTCCAGCCCGGGCAGCAGCGCGACGAACTCCTCGCCACCCAGGCGGCCCAGCAGGTCCTCGCTGCGCAGCGGCTCGGATACGGCGCGCGCGAAGCGCACCAGCACCTCGTCGCCCACGGCGTGACCGTAGCGGTCGTTGACGGTCTTGAAGCGGTCCAGGTCGAGCACCAGCGCCGCGGCGCTGGCGCCCTCGGCGCGGCAGCGCGCCAGCGCCTCCTGGAAGCGCTGGCCCAGCGCACGGCGCGACAGCACGCCGGTGAGGGCGTCGTGGTTCACGGCGCGCGACAGGCGCTGCATCAGCTCGGCGTTCTGGCGCTGCACCAGGTTCAGCGTCAGCGGAGCCCCCACCACCGCCAGCAGGCCCAGCGCCAGCGACGCGATGCTCGTGCCGCCCTCGCTGGCGCGCTGCGACAGCAGCGTCAGCATCGCCATGCTGTACCCGGCCGTCACCAGCGCGGTCGGGAAGAAGCGGTAGCGGATGGCGCACCACAGCAGCGCTGGCACGGGCACGGCGATCGCGCCGTAGCCGTCGAGCAGCATGCCCAGCACGGTGGCGGCCACCACGGCGAGGAGCGGGTACCAGCGCGCCATGCCGGGGGCTTCCGAGGCGCGCCGCTCGCGCCAGGCGCCCGGGCGGACGGTCGGCGCGGTGAGCACGACCGACAGGAGCACCGTGTAGTTCACGAACTCCGCCACGAACCACAGCCGCACCATGCGATGCCAAGGCGCGGCGAGGTAGACGGGCCCGGCCAAGCTGCCGACGAGGCTCGCGGCCAGGGCCGCGGCGCCGGAGACGAGGAACAGGTAGGCGAGCGAGCGCGGCTCCTCGAGGCGGCGGTGCTTGGCGGGCAGCCGCCTGAACGATAGGTAGGCTACCGTCACGCCGACCACGTTGGCGAACGCTAGGAGCAGCGCCAACCCCGGCTCGCTGCCGGTGACGAGGTCGGCCGCGGCGTAGGCGACGAACGCCGCCAACCAGGCGAGGGGCGTGACCAGGCGCGGACGGCGCACGAGCAGCCCGACCAGCACCGCGTTGGCGGGCCACACGGGGGCGAGCGCCCCCAAGGGCCGCGAGAGGATGCCTACCAGCGCCATCACGAACACGACGCCGGCGACGATCGTGGCGCCGCGAAGCATGGCTTAGCCTACGATACCGCCGTCGCGGTCGCCGCCTAGCTCGTCCTGGCGGCCGGCCGCTCCTGCGCCCCCTTGGGCAGCACCATCCGCATCTCCTTCGGGTCGAAGCCGTAGCCGCGCGGCAGCACGTGCACCTTCACGCCCGACACGGCCAGGATGTCGTCCTCGCCGGCGTCGGCGGCGTTGGTGTAGTCGATGCGCCCGTCGAAGATGGTCACGGCGCCGGAGCCCAGCACGCGGTACGGCTCGCCGAAGCGCACGTCGACGGCGGTGTCCTCGTCGATGCCCATCGCCAGCGTCTGCGAGTTCATGGCGAACACCGTGAGGAAGCGGTACGAGCGCCCGCGCTCGTTGAAGTGGGTGTCGATCATCACGTCGCGCAGGTAGCCCAGGCCGATGCCCACGCGCACGTCGGAGCGGCGCACGCTGCCGCCGCCCGGGCCCATCTCGATCATCACGCTGCCCATGGCGGTGGCGCCGGCGCTGGTGCCGGCGATGAGGTAGCCGCCGCTGTTGTGGCGCTCGCGGATGCGCTCGCCGAACGGCGTGCCCGAGACCAGCGTGGTCAGCCGCAGCTGGTCGCCGCCCGTGAAGAACAGCGCCGTCGACTCCTCGAGCGCCGTCATCACCCGCTCGTCCTCGGCGTAGTGGCGGTCGTCGAGCGCCTCGGTGACGACCTCGGCCGCGCCCAGCTCCTCGAACACCTTCTTGTAGCGGGGCAGCGCTCGCTGCGGCTCCCGGGTGGCTGCGCCGCACACGAGGATGCGCGCCTTCTTGCCGCCGGCCGAGCGCACGAAGTGCTGCAGGATCTCGCCTTCCGGCTCGCGCCGCTCGGCGCCCCCGATCAGGAGCAGATGACCGCGCCTCGGCTGTTCGCCCTTCGCCACCTCCGGCTCCTTCCCGCGCGCTGGCCGCGGCCAGCGCGCGCCTGCGCGCCTGACTGGAACGCACTCTGTCATGAGGGTTTCATGCAGTTGCCGGAAACGCGCACATAACTCATCGCGCCCGTCTCTAAGACTGAAGGGCGGCACGCAGGACCGAGTCCGCGGAGCGGACCAGAAAGGCAGCCGGATGCTGATCGAAGAGATACGGACCTTGAGCGGCCCGAACGTCTACCATCACAAGCCCATGCTGGTGATGCGGCTTCAGCTGCAGGACCTGAGCGCTACAACCACCGCGGAGCACCCCGAGTTCGTCGAGCGCCTGCTGCGCCTGCTGCCGGGCCTGACGGAGCACCACTGCGCGAAGGGCCGTCCGGGCGGCTTCGTGGAACGGCTGATGGAGGGGACCTTCTTCGGCCACGTGGTCGAGCACGTGGCCATCGAGCTGGAGAGCCTGAACGGCAGCGCCGCCACCCACGGCAAGACGCGCGGGGCGGGCGAGCCGGGCGCCTACTTCGTGGCCGTGCGCTTCGCCTCCGAGCAGGGGATGCGCTACCTGCTGCGCCAGGCGGTGGCGCTCGTGGAGGCGCTGCTGCGGGGGGAGGCGTTCGACCTGGCGCCCGTCCACGAGCGCTACCGCGAGATCAGCGCCGACACCGACCTGGGGCCCAGCACCGGCGCCATCGTGGAGGCGGCCGCGCGGCGCGGCATCCCGTGGCGGCGCCTGGACGACGCCAACCTCGTGCAGCTGGGCTACGGCAAGCACCGTCGCCTGGTCGAGGCGGCCGTCACCGACCGCACCAGCCTGATCGCCGTCGACCTCGCCGACGACAAGGCGCGCACCAAGGAGATCCTGCACGAGGCCGGCATCCCCGTGCCGCTCGGCGGCGTGGCGCACGACCTCGGGGAGGCGCTCGCGCTGTTCCGCGACGTCGGCGCGCCGGTGGCCGTGAAGCCGTTCGACGGAAACAAGGGCAAGGGCATCACCGTGGGCGTGAAGAACGAGGAGGAGCTCGTGGCGGCCTACGCCCTCGCCCACGAGCGCTCGGAGCGCGTGATCGTGGAGCGCGCCGTGGCGGGCCGCGACTACCGCGTGCTGGTGGTGGCCGGCAAGATGGTCGCCGCCAGCGAACGCCGGCCCTGCGCGGTGGTGGGCGACGGCGAGCGCACCGTCGCGCAGCTCATCGAGGCGCTGAACGACGACCCGTTGCGGGGCGAGGACCACGAGCTGCCCCTCACCAAGGTGAAGGTCGACGAGGCGCTACTGGCGCGGCTGGAGCGCGCCGGCCTGAGCCTGGAGCACGTCCCGGCGCCGGGCGAGGAGGTGGTGCTGCGCTCCAGCGCCAACCTGTCGATGGGCGCCACCGCCACCGACGTCACCGACCAGGTGCACCCGGTCACGCAGCGGCTGTGCGAGCGGGCGGCGTCGCTGATCGGCCTCGACGTGTGCGGCATCGACCTCGTCACCAGCGACATCTCCCAGCCGCTCGACGGCGGCATCCTCGAGCTCAACGCCTCGCCCGGCCTGCGCATGCACGTGGCGCCGAGCGAGGGGCAGGCGCGCGACGTGGGCGGCCACATCGTCGACACCCTGTTCCCGCCGGGCGCCACCGGGCGCATCCCCGTCTGCGCCGTGACCGGCACCAACGGCAAGACCACCGTCACGCGCCTGGTGGGCCACCTGATGGCCCAGACGGGCGAGCGCGTGGGGATGACCACCACCGACGGCATCCACATCGGCGGCGACCTGGTGCGCGTCGGTGATCTCACCGGCGCGGCCTCGGCTCGCACCGTGCTCTCCGACCCCACGGTGGGGGTGGCGGTGCTCGAGACGGCCCGCGGCGGCATCTTCCGCCGCGGCCTCGGCTACGACTGGTCCGACGTGGGGGTCATCACCAACATCACCGCCGACCACCTCGGCCAGGACGGCCTCGAGACGCTCGAGGACCTGGTGTGGATCAAGTCGCTGGTGGCGGAGCGCGTGCGCGACGGCGGCACGCTCGTGCTCAACGCCGACGACCCGGGCGCCATGCAGGTGGTGGGCCGCGCGTGGGTCGACGTGCAGCGCCTCGAGCTGGTGCTGTTCGCCCTGGAGCCGGGCACCCCGGCGCTGGCGGCGCACCTGCAGGCCGGCGGGCGCGGCTACTTCGTGCGCGACGGCTGGCTGATCGAGGGGCGCCGCGGCTACGAGCGCTCCATCGCGCGCCTGGCCGACGTGCCGCTGGTGATGGGCGGCGCGGCGCGCTTCCAGGTGGCCAACGTGCTCGCCGCGGCGGCGGCCGCCCGCGCCATGGGTGTGTCGTTCGAGCGCATCGCCAACGGCCTCGCCACCTTCGGCGGGGCGCACAACCCTGGGCGCGTGAACCTCTTCGCGCACGGCCGCGGCTACGTGCTCGTCGACTACGGGCACAACGCCGCCGCCATCGCGGCCACCGGCGCGCTGCTGTCGGGCTGGGACGGGCCGCTGGTCGGCGTCGTGGGCGTGCCCGGCGACCGCAGCGACGCGCTCGTGCGCCAGGCGGGCGAGGCCGCCGCCCGGGCGTTCCCGCGCCTGGTGCTGCGCGAGGACGAGGACCTGCGCGGCCGGCGGCCCGGTGAGGTGCCGGAGCTGCTGCGCGCGGCCATCGGGCGCGTGGCGCCGCGCGCGGCGGTCGAGGTGGTGCCGTCGGCGCGCGAGGCGCTGGCGGGGCTGCTCGACGAGGTGGCGCAGGGGGCGCTGGTGGCGCTCTTCTACGAGCACCTGGACGAGGTGCTGGAGCTGCTGGGGGCGGTCGGGGCGCAGCGCGTCGACGCGCTCCCGCTGGGGGCGGCGCGGGTCGCGGAGAGGCCCCTCGGCCGGGGCCCGAGCCCGAGCGCGCCCGGCGCGTGGGGGAAGGCGCCCGGCGCCGAGCCGGGGAGCTAAGGCTGGGGCGCGGGTAGAGGCCCGAGCGCTGACCGTCCGGGCCGCAGCGTCGACGCGGGAGCGGCGCTGCTCCCGCCTAGCCGGTCCGGCCGCCTCGAAGCGCGCCGGGTCCGGCTAGCGCTCGGCGCCCTGCGCGCTCTGGGCGCGCTTCCTGGCCGCGCCCAGCGGGTTCGACACGGCGTGCCGCGCCGCCGCCCAGGCGCGCTTGAGCTCGAGCTCCTCGGGGTCGAGGGTGGCGTCGGGCGCCTCGGCGTAGCGCGCCACCTCCTCGCTCTTGGCGTTGAGCACGGTGTTCAGCACGGCGTGGAGCGACGCCCGCACGGCGAGCCCCTCGCGCAGCATCTCCTGCAGTTCCAGCACGCGGCTCACGAGGTCTTCGTGGCTCATGGCTTCGAGTTCGGCCCTGGTGCGCTGCATGTACCAACTCTACCGCGGGCGGCGGGGGCGCGCCCGGGACCCCGCGGTAGCATGCGCCATGCCAGAGACGATCACCGCTCTGACGCTGGGCCAGCTGGCCCAGCGTTACCGCGACGGCGCCCTCGACCCCGTGGGCGTCACCGAGGCGTACCTGGACGCCATCGCGGCGCACCCGGACGGCGCCAAGGTCTACCGCGTCGTCACGGCCGAGCGCGCGCTGCGCCAGGCGCGGGCCGCACAGCGCCTCTTCGAGCGCGGCGTCGACCTCGGCCCGCTGCAGGGCGTGCCGCTGGCCATCAAGGACCTGGTCGACACCGCCGGCGAGGTCAGCGCCTCGGGCTCGAAGGTGCTCGCCGAGCGCCCGCCCGCCGCGCAGGACGCGCCGGTGGCGGCGCGCCTCGACGCGGCCGGGACGGTGTTCCTCGGCCGCACCAACATGACGGAGCTGGCCTACTCGGGGCTCGGGCTCAACCCGCACTACGGCACGCCCGGGGCGGCGCCCGACCGCGAGCGGGTGCCGGGCGGCTCCTCCTCGGGCTCGGGGGTGGCGGTGGCCAGCGGCCTCGCGGCGGTGGCGGTCGGCTCCGACACCGGCGGCAGCGTGCGCATCCCCGCCGCCGTCAACGGCGTGGTGGGGCTCAAGACCACCGACGGCCGCATCCCCACCGAGGGCTGCGTGCCGCTATCCACCACCCTCGACACGCTGGGGCCGATGGCGCGTACCGTCGACGACGCCTGGGCGCTCTACCTCGCCATGGCGGCCGAGCCGCACCGCCCGCTGGCGCCGGCGCCGCGCCGGCTCACGCTGCTGGCGCCCACCACGCTGGTGCTCGACGAGCTCGACGAGCAGGTGGCCGCCGGCTACGAGGCGGCGCTCGCGCGCCTCGAGGGCCTGGGGCACGAGGTGCGCCGCGAGCCGCTGCCGCTGCTGGCCGAGGCGCCGGCGCTCTACGAGCGCTACGGCAGCTTCGCCGGCCACGAGGTGTGGGCGCTGTACGAGGAGGAGTTCACCACCCGCGGCGCCGAGATCGACCCGCGCGTGGTGCAGCGCGTGCTGCTGGGCAGCCGCCGCCTGTCGGCGGACTACCTGCGGCTTGTATACGGCCGCGCCGCGCTGCGGCGCCGCTTCTGGCCCGAGCTGGCGGGCGTGGACGCGGTGGTGGCGCCCACCATCCCGCGGCTGCCGCCGCGCATCGCGGAGGTCGAGTCCGACGACGCGGCCTACCACGAGGCGAACCGGCTGATCCTACGCAACACCGCGCCCTTCAACGTGCTGGCGTCGCCGGCCGCGAGCGTCACGGCCGCGCGCACGCCCGGCGGCCTGCCCGTGGGGCTGATGATCGCCACGCGCCCCGGCGAGGAGGAGCTGGCGCTGGCGATCGCCAAGCTGTTCGACGGCTGCTGAGCGCGGCTCAGGCGACGACCAGGTAGAGCACCTCGGCCACCAGCGCCGGGGCGTCCTGCCCCTCGACCTCCACGGTGCAGGCCAGGGTGAGGAGCAGCCGCCCCTCGCCCTTGGGCTCGCAGGACTTCAGGTCGGCGCGGCAGCTCACGCGCGAGCCCGACGGCACCGGCGCCGGGAAGCGCACCTTGTTGAGGCCGTAGTTCACGACCAGCTGCGCGTCGGACGGCAGCACGCCCAGGTCCTGCACCATCTTCACCAGCAGCGACAGCGTGAGGTAGCCGTGCGCCACGGTGGAGCCGAAGGGGCCGCGCGCCGCGCGCTCCGGGTCGACGTGGATCCACTGCGGGTCGAGGGTGGTGTCGGCGAAGGCGTCGATGCGCGCCTGGTCGACCAGCACGTAGGGTGAGGGGCCGAAGCTCCGGCCCACCAGGTCGGGCAGGCGGGCGAAGGTGGTGTGCGTCATGGGTCGCCTCCAGGTCGGCCGTCGGCCGGTGCTGGCGCCAGCGTATCAGCCCCTCCCGGCGGCGCGCCCGGGTCGAGGGCCGCGCCCAGGCGCGCCTGCGGCCACACCGAGCGCAGCAGCGCCAGCATGCCGAGCGCCGCCACGATGCCGGCGGCGTACTTGACCAGCACGTCGGTGACGATGACCTGCGCCATCCAGCCGGGGGTGGCGTACGGCTGGCCCCAGAAGGCCAGCAGCGTGAACAGCACCGTGTCGAGCGGCGCGCTGACGGCGTTGGAGGAGGCCACCCGCACCAGCCAGCGGCGGCTCAGCAGGCGCTGGTACACCTCGGTGTCGGCGGCCTCGGCCAGCACGATGGTGAGGAAGCTGACCAGCACGAAGCGCCGCGGCGTGCCGAGCGCAGCCGCCAGCAGCACGTTGGCCACGGCGGCGGTGAGGATGGTGCCGTACACGGCGCGGCGCCCGTAGCGGTGGACGCGGTCGCGCTGGGTGAAGGTGACGCCGAAGAACAGCGTGCCCACGTTGACCAGGAAGAAGCCGCCGAGGGGCAGGAAGGCGTCGAGGGTGAAGTTGGCCAGCAACGTGGCGCTGAGGTAGACGGCGCCGGCGGCGTAGAGCCCGCGGCGCGGCCCGCGGCCCGCCAGCAGCGCGGCGCCGCCCGCCAGCGCCGCCGCCGGCGCCAGCAGGTAGCGCCACTCGCCCCAGGGGCTCAGCGCGGTGGCGGCGGCTGCCGCCAGGGCGAGGCCCACCACGGCTCCGAGGCGGCGCCCGGCGCGGCGCCGCGGCAGGCCGGCGCACAGGTCGACGAGCGCCCCCACGAACAGCAGGCCGTAGAGCGCCACCGCCAGCTGCGGGAGGCGCTCGGTGGGGGTGGGGCCGAAGCGCGACAGGTAGGCGAGCACCGCCGGGCCCACCCCCAGCGCCACGCCCACGAGGGCGAGGGCGAGCCCGGCGCGGCCGGGCGCCGCGGGGGCGGGGTGGGGGCTGGGTGACGGGGCTTCGCTCATGGCTCGGTCCTCGGGGGTGGCGCCTGGCGTCGTTGGGTGGGCGTCCGTCGCGCCGCGCCCACGGCGTATCGTGGCGCATGGACGACGCAGCCGGCGCGCCTGGCGCCGATCAGCAAGACGTTACCGCGCCGGTGGACGCGGAGGGGCCAGCCGACCCCAGCGCCGCCTACGACGTGCTGGGCCCCATGCCTGGCACGCTGCTGGCCACGCTGGGCATCAAGGTGCTGGAGGCCACGCCCGAGCGGGTGGTGGCCACCATGCCGGTGGGGCCGGCCGTTCACCAGCCGTACGGCCTGCTGCACGGCGGCGCGTCGGTGGCGCTCGCCGAGACGGTGGCCTCGATCGGCGCCACGCTGCTGCCCGGCGGCGGCTTCCAGCGCGCCGTGGGCCTCGAGATCAACGCCAACCACCTGCGCGCGGTGCGCGAGGGGGAGGTGTGCGCCGTGGCCACGCCCCTGCACAAGGGGCGCAGCACGCAGGTGTGGTCGGTGGAGATCCGCGACGCGGCCGAGCGCCTGGTGTGCGTGAGCCGCTGCACGCTGGCGGTGCTGGAGGCGCGGCGGGGCTGAGCCGCCGGCGCGGCGGGGCATCCCCCGAGGCGCGCCTGGCGGCGGCGCGGCCCGGGCGGCGGAAGGCGGCATAGGAAAGGCGGGGCCGCTTGGACCCCGCCTCGCTGGTCGGGGCGAGAGGATTTGAACCTCCGACCCCATCGTCCCGAACGATGTGCGCTACCAGGCTGCGCTACGCCCCGACGCAACGAAGGAGTTTATCCGACTATCGCCCGCGAATCAAGCCGCGCGGGACCCTCGCGTGCCTCAGGCGCCCGCGCGCGGCTCGGCGGCCTCCTCCAGGCAGCGGCGGCAGGCGAGCCGTGCGCCGAGCCGCGCCGCGCGCCCGGCGGCGGTGAGCACCCAGGGGCGGTCCACCAGCGGCGGGTCGTGGCGCACGTGCTGCGTGTGGCCGCACTCGAGCGCTGCCACCCAGTGGCCCTCGTCGTCCTGGTGGAAGCCCACGATGGCGCGCTGGGGCGGCTCAGGCGTCGTCATCGAACCAGCCCACGCGCTCGACGGCCGCCGCGGCGGCGTCGGCGCCGAAGCCGCGGCGCGCCAGGAAGGCGAACGCCTTGGCGCGCGCCTTGTAGAGGCGCTCGCGGCGCTGGTACGCCTCCTCGTCGGAAGCGCTCTCCGCCTCGGCCTCCGCCGTGGGGCGGTAGCGCCAGGCGTTGCGCTCGAGCAGCTCGGTGGCGGCCTCGGTCTGCTGCTCGGGGGTGAGGTCGGCGAGCTCCTGCTCGACCAGCTCCTCGTCCACCCCCTTGCGGCGCAGCTCGCGCCGCAGCGCCGAGCGCCCGCGCGCCGCCTGCCGCGCGTGGACGTACTGCTCGGCGTAGAGGGCGTCGTCGACGAGGCGCAGCTCCACCAGGCGCTCCAGCAGCGGCTCGCCCTCCTCGGCGGGCAGGCCGCGGCGCTCCAGGCGCTGGCGCAGCTCGGCGACCGTGTACGAGCGGCGCGCGAGGATGAACAGCAGGTACTCCCAGGCTCGCTCGGCGGTGAACGGCTTGCGCGGCCGCGCCTCGCGCGCGCCCTCGGCGCCCTCGCCGGCGGCGCCCCGGCGCCGGCCGTAGCGCCGCCCGGCCATCAGCGCAGCACCGCCACGGGGTCGAGGCGCGCGGCGCGCCGCGCCGGTAGCAGCCCGGCCACCACGCTGGTGGCGAGCGACACGGCGCACACCCACGCCACGTCGAACGGCTGCAGCTGCACGGGCAGCTGGGTGATGAAGTAGAGGTCGCCGGGCAGCGGGAAGGGCTGCAGGCGGAAGTAGGCGCTCACGGCCAGCCCCAGCAGGGCGCCCAGCAGCGTGCCGCTGCCGCCGAGGAGGAACCCCTCGAGGGTGAACACCGCCAGCACCTGGCGCTCGGTGGCCCCCAGCGCCCGCAGGATGGCGATCTCCTCGGTCTTCTCGGCCACCGTCAGCACCAGCACGTTGGTGATCCCCAGCGCGGCCACCAGCACGATCAGGAACACCACCACGCTGATCACCGCCTTCTGCAGCCGCAGCTGGCTCACGAGGCTGCCGAAGAGGCCCTCCCACGAGATGGGGCGCAGGGCGTAGCGCTCGGCGAGCCTCAGCCCCACGGAGTGGGCGCGCGTGGCGTCGGCGAGGCGCACGTGGTAGCCGCTGATGGCGCCCTCCTGGCGCAGGTAGGCCTGCAGGTTCTCCAGCGACATGTAGGCGGTCACGGCGTCGATCAGCTCGTTGCCGACGCGGAAGGTGCCCACCACCTCGAGCTCGGTGGTGGCACCGTTGATGTCGCGCAGCATCACGCGGTCGCCGCGCAGCACGCCGAGCTGCTGGGCGAGCGAGGCGCCCAGCACGACGCCGCCCGCCTGGGCCAGCGCCGCCGCCTGCTCCTCGAGCACCGGCAGGTCGAGCACGGCCGTCTCGAGGTCGGGCTCGATGCCGATCAGCTGCACGTAGCCCTGGCGCCCGGAGATGCCGAGGGCGGCGCTGGCGCGGCGCGCGATGAGCGCCTGGCCCGTGAGGAACGGCGCGGCCGCCTCCACCTCGGGTTGGGCCGCCAGGTCGGCGAGCAGCGCGCGGTCGTCGGGCAGCACGTCGCCGGCCAGGTAGCTCTGCAGGGTGACCATCGGCGTGGCGCGCAGGGTGCTGGTGATGAGCTCGTCGATGAAGCCGTTGGTGAGCGAGAGCGCCACGATCAGCACCATCACGCCCACGGCCACGCCGAGCACGGTGATGCCCGACTGCAGCCCGCGGCGCCGCACGTGGCGCCAGGCCATGTAGGGGACGAGCGACCTCACCCCGTCAGGTTATCGCGAAGGCGGCCGAGACGGGCGCGCGCCGGCGGGTGCTACCGGCCGGCGCGCGCTCGAGGCCCGGCGGCTCAGCGCGAGGCCAGCAGCACCGGGGTGGCGTCGAAGCCCGAGGCGCGGGTGGGGAGGAACTCGGTGCCGTGGCGCCCGTAGCGCACCAGCTCCACCTCGACCTTGCGGACGCCCCACTCGACGGCGGTGCGGTACTCGGCGAACCACACGTCGATCTGGTTGCGCTTGCGGGCGTGCATGGTGTCCTCGACGATGAAGATCTGCTGCGAGTCGAGGAGCGGCTGGAACTTGCCCACGCCGTTGCCCGTGTGGTAGGCGCCCAGGTCGCGGATGCGGATGAGCGAGCCGTACGGGAGGTCGGCGCCGAGCAGGTCGCGGCTCACGGCCACGATGCCGAAGGCGGTGCGGGCGCCGGTGGCGGTGATGTGGGGCGTGGAGTCGGTCTGGCTCTCGAGGGAGTTGTAGCCGGTGGCGCGCAGCACGAAGCGTGGGTTGGTGACGGGGCCGTGCTGCACGGCGTGGAGCTCGGGCAGGACGCGGGTCGTCTGGGTCACCACGGCGGTGGGGGAGACCTCCAGGTCGACCGCCGGTACCACCGGTTCGCTCCTCGGAGCGCTGAACGCTGTGATGAGGGCGGCGACCACGATCCCGAGGGAGGCGATCTTGCCGCTGATGTGCAGGGTCATCTGCACCTCCGAACCGCCGCACTCTAGCAGAGAAAGTGTGGCGTAGCACACACGGGACGCACAGGTTCGCGGGGAAGCGTTCATGGTTCCTTGACGATGCGCCCCCGGGCGGTGCACCAGGCGGCGCGTTCCCTTCACGTGGAGCGCGTGCCAGGCGTGTAGACTCGAAGGTGGGAGAGGCGTCGCCCCCTTGGGAGAATCCGGGCGGCGCTAGGACGGTAAAGCAGTTGGCACTCGTTCCCGGCCTGCTGGCCATGCCCACCGTGCTCGCCAACGCCCTGTTGAGCTTCGTCCCGGACAGGACCGTGCCGGTGCGCGGCCCCGACCGGGTCGGGGTGGTGTCTCCCATGTTCGACGAGGAGGCCGGCGCGGCCGCGGCGCTGGGGTCGCTGCTCGACCAGTCCGAGCCGTTCGACGAGCTGGCCGTCAGCGTCAACGGCGGCACCGACCGCACCCTCGAGGTGGTCAGGCGCACGCTCGCGGAGCGCGGCTTCGCCAGGGTGTACGCCGCCCCGGCCCCGGGGCTGGCGGCGCACCTCGAGCGCTGGCACGCGGAGGCGGGACCGGCCGTGGTGGTCCTCGACCACGCGGCGCCGATCTCCAAGTCCGACAGCATCAACGCCGTCCTGGCGGGCGGCTTCCTCGCCTGCGAGCGGGTCCTGGTGGTCGACGGCGACACGGTGTTCGACCCCGGCTTCCTGGCGAACCTCAAGGACGACTTCTACCGCCTCCGGGTGCAGCGCCGACGCGGCGCGCGGCGCTACGTCATCGAGGACGTCGCCCTGCAGTCGGGCGCCGTCACCTCGCTGCCGCCCGGGCCGGGCGCGCCCATGGCGGGCCTGATCTCGCGCGCCCGCAGCGGCGAGTACGCGGTGGCGGCGCTGCTGCGCACGGGCCAGACCGCCCGCCTCGGTCGGGGGCGCGTGTTCGGCGCCTCGCGCCTCTACACGGTGGTGGGCTGCGGCTTCGCGGCGCGGCGCGACTGCTTCCCGATGCCGTCCGACACCCTGACCGAGGACCACGACTTCACGCTGGCGGTGCAGAACGAGCCCGTCAGCGAGCGGCGCGTGACGGTGGCCGAGCTGGCCGAGCGCGGCTTCCGCGTGAAGCTGGGCGGCGCCGAGATCGACGCCGCCGAGTTCTTCGACCCCCAGGACGAGGTGGTGCTGCGCCGCACCAGCGACGCGCGCTTCGTGGCCGGGGCGCTGATGCGCACCGAGGACCCGGCGAACCTGGCCGGCTACCTGCGGCAGGTGGAGCGCTGGAACGGCGGCGGCGTCGAGAACGCCCTCAAGCGCCTCGCGCCGAGCGGACCGCGCGGCCTGCGGCCGAACGTGGCGTTCGCGGTGGCGGCGGCGCAGTTCGAGAACCTCTTCGGCCTGGCGCTGCTGCTGCTCGCGCTCCCGGTGGCGCTGGGCGTCAACTTCGCGCTGCCCGGCTACGGCACCGCGCTCACCGGCCTCGCCGCCTGGCTCGGGCTCGACCTGCTGGTGACGCTGCTGCTGGTGGCGGCCGGCTCGCTGCGCCTGTGGCGCGCGCAGGGGCTGGCGGGCGGGCGCCTGCTGGGCCGCGCACTGGGCGCCACCGCGCGCGCCACGCTGCCCCTGCTGGTCCTGCGCCCGCTGGGGGCGGTCGCCTACGTGGCGGGCGCCGCGCGGGCGCTCGCCGACCTGCCGCGGCGCCGGCGCCGCGCGCGGCTCGACGCCAAGGTCACCATCACCTGGGAGCGCCCGCGGGCGGTGCGCGGGCGGCAGGTGTCGATCCACACCACCACCGTGGCGCTGAGCATGCTGCTGGTGAACGTGGCGCTGTTCGCGGTCGCCGCCTACCTCGGCGAGGCGACGCGCCCGGGCTACAAGACCACCTGGCGCCTGATCCACACCGCGCAGCCCGTGAGGGCCGAGGACCACGTGGCGCTGCCCCTGCCGCTCGCCATCACGCCCCTGGCCGAGCTGCTCGAGCCGGGCGCGCAGGCGGGCGCGGCGCACGGCGGCGACCGGGAGGCGGCGGCCTGGGCGCCCGTCACGAGCGACGAGCCGCTCGCCGAGGCCGAGCCCGACGGCGCCACCCTGCAGCTGGTGCTGGCGCTGCCCGACCAGCCCGGGGAGGAGGGGCTGTCGGCCTACTGCAGCGTGGGCTTCACCGCCCGGTCGGCGCCCACGCGCCGCCTGCTGGGCGCCGGCGCGGCCGCCTACCGCCCGCTCAGCTACTGGGAGCGGCTGGTGCTGGCGCGCCTGGCGCCGCTGGCGGCGCACCTCGAGGAGGCGGCCACCGCCTACGACGTGCCCGCCGAGCTGCTCCTGCGCGTGCTCGTCAACGAGTCGTACCTCGACCCGCTGGCGGTGGGCCCCACCCAGGACCTGGGCCTGGCGCAGGTCACCGACGACGCCCTCACGCTCCTGCGCGCGCTGTCAGACGACCCGCTGTCGCCGTTCGCCAACCCGCGCTTCTTCGACGGGCCGTTCAACGTCTTCGACCCCGACTTCTCGCTCTGCGCCGGCGCCGCCAAGCTCGCCTGGGCGCGCAGCCAGCCGGGCGGCGAGGACGAGCGCTTCGCCTACGCGCGCTACATCAACCCGCTCGAGGGGGTGCAGCGCAACGCCCTCAACCCCGTGCACGCCGAGCTGGTGGTGGCCCTCGAGGAGCTGCGGCCGCTCGCCGACGCGCTGACGGCCGTCTTCGCGGCCTACCGCGAGGAGCCGCAGCGCCTCACGGACCAGGAGCGCGCGCTGCTCGACGTCTACCGCGCCGTGGGCGAGGGACAGCTGAGCCTGAGCGCCGCCTACCTGACGGTCGGCGAGCTGGTCGAGCGCTTCGGCATCGACGACGCCGCCCTCTACGACGCGGTGCGCGAGCGCCTCTACGGCTTGGGGGAGACGACCGCCTCGCTCTGAGGGGCGCGCCGAGCGATCGACGTCAGGGGAGGCGCTCCAGGCGCGCCAGCACCCCGTTCACGCCCAGCAGGAGCACCTCGCCGGCCTCGCCCGCCGCCACCGCGGTGAGGGGCAGGCCCGTGTCGAGCAGCCGCTCCACGCGGCCGCTGGCGGGGTCGTAGGCCCAGAGGCGGCCCGTCACGAAGTCGCCGTAGACGTAACGCCCCAGCAGCTCGGGCAGCCCGGGGTCGGTGACGACCACGCCGCCGGTGACCGACTGGCCGCCCTCGGGGTCGAGCGCCAGGTGGGCGTACGCCACCACCGGGTCGACGAGCTCGAGGTGCGGGCAGTCGGGCTCCACCAGGCCGGGGGCGTCTGGGAGGTAGTGGCACTCCGCGCCCTCGCGCGCGGGCCAGCCGTGGTTGCCGCCGCGCGCCACGAGGTTCACCTCCTCCCAGCGGTCCTGGCCCACGTCGACGAGGAACAGCTCGCCGCCGGGTGCGAAGGTGAACTTCCAGGGGTTGCGGAAGCCCAGCGCCCACACCTCGCCGCGCGCACCCGCGGCGGCGGCGACGGGGTCGCTGCTGGCGGTGAACGGGTTGTCGGGCGGCACCGCGTAGGCGGCGCCCGCCTCCGGCGCCGCGAACGGGTCGACGCGCAGGAGCTTGCCGAGCAGCGTGCGCAGGTCCTGCGCCTTGGCGGGGCGCTCGTGCAGGTGAGCCACGGCCGCCTCGCCGGAGCCGACGCTGACGTAGAGCATGCCGTCGGGCCCGAAGGCCACCTGGCCGCCGTGGTGGAACGGCTCCGGCATGGGCACGCGCAGGAGCAGCCGCTCCTGGCTGGCGTCGGCGCCGCTCAGGTCGTCGGCGAGCGGGTAGGAGGCCACCACCAGGTCGCCGGTGCCCTTCTCGGTGAAGGCGGCCACCAGCCGGCGCCCGTCGCCGCGCTCGGCGCTGCGCTCGGGCGGCTCGAGCGCCACGCTGAAGAGCCCCTGCTCGCCCTCGAGCCCCGTCACGCGCCCGGCCAGGTCGAGGAACGGCTCCGGGCGCAGCGCCAGCCCCGCGTCGAGGAGCCACACGCGCCCGCCGAGCCCCACCACCAGCAGGCGGCCGGAGCCGTCGCCCAGCGGCACCACCGACACCGGCGTCGGCAGCCCCTCGACCAGCGTGCGCGTGGCGTAGGCGACCTCGCTCGGGTGCACCGGCGGTAGCGCGACCTCGGCCGGGTAGCCGCCCTGCGCCGCGCCCGCGGGCGCCAGCGTCAGGGCGAGCAGGCTCAGGAGCGCCGCCGCGAGGCCCCGCACGCGTCAGCGCCCCGCCGCGCGCGGCTCGTCGGCCTCGGCCCCGCCCTGGGCGGCGCGCCAGGCGAACCAGTCGCGGAACGCCGCCAGCGACGCCGGCGAGCTCTCGATGCGCCAGTCGGCCTCCTTGTCCTCGTTGAACCACACGATCGCCTCGAGGCGGTCGAAGCGCGTGCTGCTGAGCATCTCGCGCACCCAGCGCGCCTTGCTGCCGCCCTGCTCGGCGGACGCCACCTCGGCGATCCACACCGGCTGCGGCCCCAGGGCCGCGACGCGCGCGTAGCCCCGGGCGAACACCTCCTCGAAGCTGCGCCAGCCGATGTGCGGGCGGGTGGAGCCCCAGTTGTAGCCGTCGAGCGCCAGCACGTCGACGTAGTCGTGACCCGGGTAGTACAGCTCCATGCGGTTGGCGTCGGTGCGCGGCTCGTCGGTGACGTTGGGGCTGAACACCCAGCGCACGTTG
>JAAYYF010000058.1 GCA_012515535.1 Deinococcales bacterium | reverse complement strand
CTGCCCCAGGGGCCTGCCCCAAGCT
The DNA here is from genome assembly GCA_012515535.1 of Deinococcales bacterium. Classification (GTDB taxonomy): domain Bacteria; phylum Deinococcota; class Deinococci; order Deinococcales; family Trueperaceae; genus JAAYYF01. The sequence goes on along the minus strand of JAAYYF010000058.1, from coordinate 19,288 downwards.
GAGCCCATGCCGGTAGACCCGACCGCCACCGAACTGATGAGCATCGGCCGCTTCTCGCGCGCGAGCCGCCTGAGCCTCAAGGCCCTGCGGCTCTACGCCGAGCTCGGGCTGCTCACGCCCGCGCACGTCGACGAGCGGAGCGGCTACCGCTACTACGCACCCGCGCAGCTGGAGCACGCGCGGCTGGTGTCGGCGCTGCGGCAGCTCGAGATGCCGCTGGCGCGCATCACCGAGCTGCTCGCGCTGCCGGAAGGGGAGCGGGCCCGAGCGGTCGAGGAGTACTGGCGAGGCGTGGAGGACGAGGTGGGCGTCAAGCGCCAGCTGCTCACCGGCGTCCTGAGGCGCCTCAGGAACGAGGTGGAGATCATGCACGAGGTCAAGACGAGGGTCGTACCCGAACGCAAGCTCCTGAGCATCGAGGAGCGCACGCTCGCCGACGAGCTACCGAACGTCATCCAGCGCAGCATGGACGCGCTGATCGCGCACGCCCGCGAGGCCGGCGTCGAGCAGGCGGGGCCGATGCTCGTCGTGTTCCACGGCATCGTGTCGCTCGACGCCGACGGCCCGGTCGAGGTGTGCATGCCCGTGGCGGGCGCCGTCGAGCCGTTCGGTAACGCGCGCGTGCGGCTCGAGCCCGCCTACGAGGAAGCGTACGCCCGCATCACCGTTCGGGAGGTCGAGTACCCCGCCATCCTGCGCGCCTACGAGTCGGTCGAGGCGTGGCTCGAGAGGAACGGCAAGCGTTGCATCGCCCCGCCGCGCGAGGTCTACTTCACGGACTGGGACGGTCTCGGGCCCGACGACCAGGCGTGCGACGTGGCGTTCCCGTTCGCGAGCGCCTGAGGACGCGACCGGCCAGCAGCGACCCACGGCGCTTCGCCGCGCCGCGCCTGGGCCAGCCAGCGCCCGGGCGCGGCGCCCACGTGCGCGGCGCGGCGCCCCGACCTACGCGCCGCGCGTGCCCCACGTGCTAACTTGTCGCCGGCCCGGTCGGGCCTCGGACGAGCGCGGCGTACCCGGTCAAGACAAGACGTTGCTTCAGGAGGATGCCGATGGCATGGTTCGTTCTCATCGCTTCGGGCATGTTCGAGGCCGTGTGGGCCGTGGCGCTGGGCAAGTCCGAGGGCTTCACCAAGCTCGTCCCGTCGCTCGTGTTCGTGGTCGGGCTGATCATCAGCATGGGCGGCCTGGCTTACGCCATGAAGACGCTGCCCACCGGCACCTCGTACGCCATCTGGGTAGCGGTCGGGGCCAGCCTCGCGGTCGTCTACGGCATGCTCACCGGCGACGAGTCGGTCTCGCTGCCGAAGGTGCTGCTGCTCATGGGGATCATCGGCTGCGTGATCGGGCTCAAGCTAACGAGCTGAGCCGCGCGCCGCACCTGCTGCGCATCAGCGAGAGCACCCTCTACCGCCGGCGCGTCGCCGGGCGCTTCGAACCCACCGAGAGCGACCGCCTGTGGCGCTACCTGCTGCTGTACGCGCGCGCCGTGGAGGTGCACGAGCAACCCGAGGCGGCCGTCGAGTGGCTCCACGCCCCCGCCGCCGCGCTAGGCGGCGCTACCCCGCTCGCGGTGTCGCGCGACGGGCCCGGCCTGCAGCGCGCCCTCGCGCTCCTGGGGCGCATCGAGCAGGGCGTCTTCGGTTGATCTCCGGCTGGCTCATCGTCAAGCGCGCCTTCGCCTCGCAGGCCTTCGACGGGGAAGGGGCGCGCCTCTACGGCGGGCGCTGGAGCTCGCCGGGCAAGCCCGTGGTCTACCTGGGCGGTACGCCCGCGATCGCGGCCCTCGAGGTGCTGGCGCACAACGCCCGCCCCGGCCTGCTGAGCGCCAGCTTCGCGATCGTCGAGGCGCGCCTGCCCGAGGACGTCGTCCTCGACCTCGACCCGCGCGCCCTGCCGGAGGGGTGGAACGACCCGGCCGACCCCTCACGCGCCGCCGCCGTGGGCGACGCCTGGCTGTCGAGCCAGGCCAGCCTGGCCCTGCGCGTGCCGAGCGCCGTGCTGCCGCTCGAACGCGACCTCATCGTCGACGTGCGCCACCCGCGCTTCGGCGAGCTGCAGACAGGGGAGGCGAGGCCGTTCGCCTTCGACCCGCGCCTGGCGGGCTGAGGGCGAACGGCCTCGCCTCCCTAGAGCGTCAGGCGCTCAGCGCCCGGTCGAGTCGTAGAGGGCGCCGTCGTCCACCGGCTGCCCGTCGCGCCCCTGGTTCAGCGGCACGCCCACCGTGACCACGCTCGAGCAGCTGCTGAAGCCGTCGGAGAGCGTGAACGCCACGTGGTAGACGCGCCCGTTGCCGCCGCCGTCGCGCTCGGCGCGCAGCTCGAAGGTGCCGTCGGCGTTGATCACGGCGTCGGGGGCGGTGTTGCCCGAACCCCCGCCCAGCACCGGCTCGTCCTGGTGGACGGCGTCGATCGTCACCGCCACGCCGCTCTCGACGTCGAGGTAGAGCGGCACCAGGCGACCGTTGGCCGGCCACAGGCTGCCCGTGCTCGGGCGCACCTCGCAGCTGACCGGCGGCACCGGCCGCGTCAGGTCGAGGCCCACGATCACCGGGTCGTGGTCCGACGAGCGGTACGGGTCGGGGCTGTAGAGCGCCGCCTGCTCGGCCGACTTGAAGGAGGTGTCGTAGTCGAGCACGTCGGGCTCGTCGGCGTTGATGTGCCAGGCGGTCGCGCCCGTGACCTGTTCGAGGAGCGAGGCGCTGGCGAAGGCGTAGTCGAGGTAGCCCAGCTGGCCGTCGAACACGTAGGTGTAGGCGTGCTCGCCCTCGAACTCCTCGAGCAGGTCGACGAAGTCGTCGTCGCTGCCCTCGGCACCGTCGTAGCCGGCGCGCAGCACCTGGATCGGCTCCTCGTGGTCGTAGGCGTTGAAGTCGCCGAGCAGCAGGAAGTCGGGGTCGCCCGCGCCCGTGGGGTCGGTGGCGAGCCACGCCAGGAGCGCCTCCGCCGTCGCCACGCGCGTCAGATGGCAGTTGCCCACCAGCCCGCCCTCGCCCGGCTCGCCGCACGCGGAGCCCTTGCTCTTGAAGTGGTTGACCACGACGGTGAAGCGCGCGCCGGTGGCCACCTCCTCGAAGGTCTGCGCCAGCGCCGCGCGGTTGCGGTCCTGCCCGCTGTTCAGGGGGTCGAGGAACTCGGGCGTGTCGAGGATCGCCGGCGCGCCCACCGGCTGCAGCACCGCCGGCTGGTAGACGAGCCCGACCATGATCTCGTCGCTGCCGACGCGGCGACCGGTGTCGACGAACGCGTAGGTGCCGGCGCCGACCGCGTCGTTCAGGCCCTCGGTGAGGTCGGCGAGGGCGGCCTGGTCGGCGCGGTTCTCGATCTCGATGAGGCCCACCACGTGCGCGTCCATGGCGGCGATGGCGGCCACGATCTTGGCGCGCTGGCGCTCGAACTCCTCCGCGGTGTCGGCGCCGCGGCTACCCAGGGTCACGAAGTAGTTGAGGACGTTGAAGGCCGCCGCGCGCACCGAGCCGCCCACGTCGGCGGGCGCGGCGGGACGCGGGTTCGCTTCGACGTGCTCGGCGCCGAGCACCGGCTGCACGCGGTACTGCCCGAAGGCGAAGTCGAGCACCCCGGTGAGGCCGCGCAGCACGTCGCCGCCGCGGAAGGCGCGCTCGGCCGTGACGAGGCCGCCGTCGGGGTGACGCACCACGCTCGGGTTCTGGTCGCCGATGCCGTCGTCGAGGGTGATGCGCGACCGCGCCATCAGCTCGAGGTAGGCGTCGACCTCGGCGTCGTCCAGCCCGTACAGCGCCGTGGGCTGCTGCCAGCGCTCCATGCCGTCGGGCACCCAGGTCAGCACGATCTCGCCGAAGCGGTCGAAGTCGAAGTACTCGGCGATCACGAGGTCCTGCGGGAAGGTGACGAGCATGCCCTCGTACGCCTCCAGCGCCTCCGGGCTCTCGAGCGGGAAGACGATCTCGGCCGGTGTGGGCAGCGCCACGTCGGTGTCGCACACCACCAGCGCCGTCACGGCCGACAGCTGCGTGAGGCCGTTGAACTCGCCGACCGTGCCGGTGACGCGCACGCGGTCGCCGAGGCTCACGTCGTCCGCGGAGTGGAAGACGTAGATGCCCTCCGAGGTGGCGGGGTCAGCGTCGGCGTCGGCGTCCTCCTCTTGCAGCATGAAGCCGCCGAGGTTGGTGCCGTAAGCGTCGCCGTCGTTGCGCTGGAAGTCGCCCACCACCACGCCCTCGACGGTGACGACCTGGCCGGCCAGCGGGCTCACCGCGCCGCTGCCCTGCACCTCGTGGATGAAGGTCGCCTCCGCCGCGCACTGCCGCGGGTCGTGCGGGTCGCCGCCGTCGCCGCCGTCCCCACCGTCCCCACCGTCGCCGCCCTCGCAGTCCACGGTGTGGCTGCCGAGGCCGTCGAAGGTGTTGGTGGCGTAGCCGATCCACTCCTCGGCGGGGTCGAAGGCGTCGCTGCCGTCGGCGTCGCCCACGCAGATCGTGGGCTTGCGGCGCAGGGTGTTGTCGGCGGTGCTGGTGAGGCCCGAGCCCCACTCGGTGCCCGGGTCGAAGCCGATCTGGCCGATGACGTCCAGGATCACGTCGCCGCGCTTGAGCACCACCGCGTCGTCGCCGTTGAAAAGCCCCGCGCCGGTGGTCTGGTCCGCGACGGCCAGGACCTCCGCCGCCGCCGAGGCGTGCGCCAGCACGAAGACGCCTCCCGGCGCGATGGTGCCATGCAGGGTCACGCGCGGGTTGGGCGTCGTGGCGCCGTTGGAGTACTGCTCGACGACGTAGCCCTCGCCTCCCAGGTCGACGGTCGCGCCGGTCGCGTTGTAGATCTCGAGCGCCTTGTTGTTCGAGCTGCCCTCGACGTACTCGCTGAAGAAGACGCCGCCGGCCGTGGTCGCCTGGACCGACAGCGGCGGCGCGGCGGCGCTCGCCTCGAGCTGGGTGGCCGACGGTTCTGGCTGGGAACAGGCCCCCAGGAACAGGAGCACGCCTAGAAGGAGGAGGAGAACCGGTCTGCCCATGTGTACCTCTTCCGGAGAACCAGGGACTGTGTGATGGTTCAGTTAGAACCTACTACGGCTCGGCTGCGGCCGCGCCGGCACGGGCACCTACCTGGACGACACACGCGCCGAAGGCGGCCCATGTCACCGCCCCGCGCCGTCGAGGAAGAGGGCGACCGTGCGCTCCACCTGCTCCGGGACCTCGCCTGCGCGCGCCGTCAGCAGCGGCTGCGACAGGGCGAGCAGCGCCCGCGCCAGCCACGCGGCGTCGACGTCCGAGCGCAGCGCGCCGCTCGTACGCCCCTCCTCGAGCAGCGCCTCGATGGGACCCACGAAGCTCGCCTGGTAGGCGGCCAGCATCTGCGCGCGCGCCTCGGCGGAGAGGTTCGCGGCCTCGCGCTCCGCCAGGCGCATCACGCTGCGCTGGCGGTCGCGGTGCCGCGCGATACCGGCCAGGAGCTCGCGCACCTGGGCGCGCGTGCCCCCCTGCGCCGCCGTGGCGCGCGCGACGATGACGCCAGCCTGCTCGACGCCGGCCAGCAGCACGGCAAGCAGGAGCGCCTGCTTGTCGCGGAAGTGGTGGTACAGGCCGGCCTTCGAGAGCTGGCAGCGCTCGGCGATCTCGCGCATCGAGGCGCCGTGGAACCCGCGTTCGACGAACAGCGCGGTGGCGGCGTCCACGATCCGCGCGTGCGTGTCGGGCTGCCGGTCCGTCTCAGGCTCCCTGGCCGGCCACGTAGCTCTGGCCGATCCCGAACGCCATCAACGCGAACAGGAACGCCGAGCCGGTCACGATCAGCGGCGTCCAGCGCGCGTCGCGCAGCCGGCTCGGGAGCCAGTACCAGACGAAGAAGAAGAGCAGCGGCCCGAGCCCGCCCAGGTAGTGCACGAACAGCTGCAGCGGCCCCAAGCCCTGGTCGAGCAGCTTGATGCCGATGACGGCCTGCGCCATCAGCGCGACCTGGGCGGCGATGAGCACGGCGTGCGCGCCCGCGCCCAGCGGCCGGCGGCGCACGGCCAAGACCGCCGTCACGACCGTGGCGAGCAAGGTGGTGACGAGGACCAGCATGCCGGTGGTCACGTGCACGCTGGAGGGTACCCAGATGGAATCGATCATCGCTGCTCCTAGGACCGGTCGCGTCTCGGGCCGCCTGCGGCCGCCCGACCGACCGGTCGGTAGGTAAGCCTACGACACCGCGACCGGCTCGGCAACGGGCCGGCGCTGAGCGGACGCACGGGAGGAGCGGACGGGCTCCGTCAGGGGCGGCCGCTTCGGTCCTCGGGCTGCGCCCACGCCTCCGCGCCGCTGGCGATGTCGGCGGTCATCTCCTCCAGGAAGCGGATCACCACCTCGCGCTCCTCGCGCGTGAGGCGCGCGGCGGCGTGGAAGCGCTTGGCGTGCTGCCGGCCCACCGTGGCGACGGCGGCCTCGTGCGTCTCGGGGGTGATGGCGATGGCGAGCGCGCGCCGGTCGGTGGGGTGCGGCTCGCGCGTCACGTGGCCGCCGCGCTCGAGGCGGTCGAGCAGCTTGGTGGTGGAGGCGGTGGAGATGCCCAGGTGCTCGGCGATGGCGCCGGGCGTGGCGATCACGCCGCGGTTCTTGGCGGCGATGAGGTAGTGCAGGGCGCGCATGTCGTTGCGGTTCAGCTTCATGTAGCGCTGCGAGGCCTCGGCCAGGCGCTGCTCGGCCTCGCGCAGCGCGGCCAGGGCCGCCATCACGCGCCCCACCTGGCGCACGTCGGCCTCGGCCATGCCGGCGCGGACCACCAGGCGGCTCAGGGGGTCGCTGGCATCCACGTCGTAGACGTCGAGGGGCCTCACGTCCACGCTGCTGGGAGGGTCCGCCACAGGCACACTTTACACCAAGGGTTCTTCGTGCTAGGTTCTTATCTCGCTTAGCTAGTAATCAGCTAGGCTTAGCAACGAACCCGGAGGTCCCACCGTGGCTCAAGCCCGAACCGGCCGCCCGACGGCGGTCACCGTCGACGCGGCGCCCCGCACGACCCCGAGCCGCAGGTGGCTCCGCGCCCTCGTCCCCAGCGTCATCGTCCTCGTCTGGCTGGCGCTCGCCGGCGTGGGCGGCCCCTACTTCGGCCGCGTGAGCGAGGTGGCCTCCAACGACGCCACCGCCTACCTGCCCTCGTCCGCCGACGCCACCCAGGTCCAGGCCCTCCTCGGCGAGTTCAGCGGCGCCAGCGCCGCGCCCGCCATCGTCCTGTTCGAGAGCGACGACCCCCTGACCCCGGAGCAGCTGCAGGGCATCGGCGCCAGCCTCGCCGCGCTGGCCGAGCTGCCCGGCGTGGGGCAGGGCGTGTCGCCGGCCATCCCCTCCGCCGACGGCCGCGCGGCGCAAGCGTTCGCGCTGGTCGGCGGCGATGCCACGGCCGAGACCGTCGCCGACGTGCGCGAGGCCCTGCGGGGCTCCGTGCCCGCCGGCGTGACCGCCTACGTCACCGGGCCGGCGGGCTTCATCAGCGACCTCACCGGCGCCTTCGCCGGCATCGACGGCCTGCTGCTGGTGGTCACGCTCGTGACCGTGCTGGTGATCCTGGTGCTGGTCTACCGCTCGCTGCTGCTGCCGGTGGCGGTCCTCACCACCAGCATGGCCGCCCTCACCGTGGCGCTCCTGAGCGTCTGGTGGCTGGCCAAGGCCGGCGTGCTGCTCCTCAGCGGCCAGACGCAGGGCATCCTGTTCATCCTCGTGATCGGCGCCGCCACCGACTACTCGCTGCTGTACGTGGCGCGCTACCGCGAGGCGCTGCGCGTCGAGCAGGACCGCTGGGCGGCCACCCGGCGCGCGCTCAGGGGCGCCTTCGAGCCCATCCTCGCCTCCGGCAGCACCGTCATCGCCGGCCTGCTGACGCTGCTCCTCAGCGACCTGAAGTCGAACAGCACCCTCGGCCCCGTGGCCTCCATCGGCATCGTCTTCGCCATGCTGGCGGCCCTCACGCTCCTGCCGGCCATCCTCGGCCTGCTCGGGCGCGCCGCCTTCTGGCCCCGCCGCCCCCGCTACGAGCCGGAGGTGGTGAAGGCCGAGCAGGTCACCCCCAGGCGCGGCGTCTGGTCGTGGATCGCGCGGCGCGTGCAGCAGCGCCCCCGCGCCGTCTGGCTGGCCGTCACCGCCCTGCTGGTGGTAGGCGCCCTCGGCGTCACGCGCCTCGACGCCAACGGCGTGGCCCAGTCCGAGCTGGTGCTCGGCGCCTCGGAGGCGCGCGACGGGCAGGTCGCCCTTGGCCAGCACTTCCCCGGCGGCTCCGGCAGCCCCATGCTGGTGGTGGTCGACCAGGCCGGCCTCCAGACCGCCGCCGACCTGCTGCTCGACCACCCGAGCGTGGCCGGCGTCTCGGTGGTCACGGCCGGCAGCGCCAGCGGCACCGCCACCGTGACGCGCGACGGCGTGCGCAACCCCCGCCCCGGCGCCGCGCCGCCCGAGCCCACCGTGGTGAACGGCGACGTGATGCTGCAGGCCACCCTCAACGTCGCCGCCGACTCCGAGGCGGCCGAGGCGGCCGTGCGCGAGCTCCGCCCCGCGCTCGCCGCCGCCGTGCCCGGCGCCCTGGTGGGCGGCGTGACCGCCACCGCCGTCGACACCAACGACGCCTCCGTGCACGACCGCAACCTGATCATCCCCGTGGTGCTGGCGGTGATCCTGGTGATCCTCATGCTGCTGCTGCGCGCGGTGCTGGCGCCGGTGCTGCTGGTCGCCACCACCGTGCTCTCCTTCGGCACCGCGCTCGGCGTGGCCGCCTGGGTGTTCGACGGCCTCTTCGCCTTCCCCGGCGCCGACCCCGCCGTGCCCCTCTACGGCTTCGTGTTCCTGGTGGCGCTCGGCATCGACTACAACATCTTCCTGATGACGCGCGTGCGCGAGGAGGCCCTCGCCCACGGCACCCGCGCCGGGGTGCTGCGCGGCCTCATCATCACCGGCGGGGTCATCACCTCGGCCGGCGTGGTTCTCGCCGCCACCTTCGCCGCGCTGGGGGTGATCCCCATCCTGTTCCTGGCGCAGATCGCCTTCATCGTGGCGTTCGGCGTGCTGCTCGACACCTTCGTGGTGCGCTCGCTGCTCGTGCCCGCCCTCGTCTACGACCTCGGCAGCGTCGTGTGGTGGCCTTCCAAGCTGTGGCGCCGGCAGGGTTAGGCTGGCTCGAGCAGCTCGAGCATGACCGACCCCGACACCCACGCCCGGAACCCACGCCTCACGCCCCCCTCCCCGAGGAGCCCCGCCTCGCGGAGGCGACCCGCCCCTCGGAGCAGCGCGTGAGGCGCGACCTCCTCACCTCGCCCGCCGCCACGCGCGTGGCGTTCGTGGTGATCATCCTCTTCGTCACCGCCCAGATGACGTGGTGGATCTACTTCCAGGTGGGCTACGTCGGCGAGGTCAACGCCGCCACCATCGCCAGCCTGGAGCGCGAGAGCCGCGTCATCGACGCGCTCCTGGCGGCCGGCGCCACCGACCAGGCGCTGACGCTGCTCGAGGACCAGCCGAACCTGCGCCTCGACGCCAGCGGCCGCGCCACCGAGGTGGACCAGGCGGCGCTCGACGCGTTCCTGGCGTCGCAGCGCAGCGTGGTGCGCATGCTCGCCTTCGAGGGCCCGTTCTTCGTGCTGGTGGTGATGACCGGCCTGCTGATCATCGCGCGCAACCTGCGCCTCGAGCGCGAGCTCAAGCAGCGGCAGCGCAACTTCCTCGACGCCGTGGGCCACGAGTACAAGACGCCCATCAGCACCCTGCGGCTGCTCATCGAGACGCTGCAGCTGCGCAGCGTGCCGCCCGAGAAGCTGCAGGAGTACCTCCGCAGCATGAGCCTCGAGGTCGACCGCCTCGAGCGCACCGGCCAGCAGGTGCTCGCCACCGCCCGCCTCGAGGCCGGCGCGCAGCAGTACGCCCCGCCGCCTACCGACCTCACGCGACTGGTCCGCACCGTGATCGACCGCTCCCGGCTCGTGCTGGCTGAGCGCGGCGCGGTCGTCGAGCTCGACGTCCCCGACGCCCCCTTGCCCGTGAGGGCCGGCCTCGACGACGTGGCCACCATCCTCGAGAACCTCGTCGACAACGCCGTCAAGTACACCCCCGAGCGCGAGAAGCGCGTGCGGGTGCGCCTGGAGGGCGACGACAGCTGGGCGCGGCTGCGCGTGCAGGACGCGGGCAGCGGCATCCCCGCCGCGGCGCGCGCCAAGGTGTTCGATCGCTTCTACCGAGCGGGCGACGAGCTCACCCGTACCACCGCCGGCCTCGGGCTCGGCCTCTACCTGGTGCAGCGCACCGCCGAGGCCCTCGGCGGCCACGTGAGCATCACCACCCCAGCCGAAGGCGGCACGCTCGTGACCGTCACGCTGCGCCTGGCGCGCGGGAGCGCCAGCGAGCCGGAAGGCGAGGCGGCGGCGTGACCGGCGCGAGGGTCCTGATCGTCGAGGACGAGGCTTCGCTGGCGGCGGTGCTCGCCGACAACCTCGAGGCCGAGGGCCACGAGGTGCGCCACGCCGCCGACGGGCGCGAGGGCGCCTTCGCCTGGCGCGACGCGCGCCCCGACCTGGTGGTGCTCGACGTGATGCTCCCCCACAAGGACGGCTACACGCTCTGCCGCGAGCGGCGCCAGGCCGGCGACGACACGCCCGTGCTGTTCCTGTCGGCCAAGGGCCGGCCCGAGGAGCGCGTGGAGGGGCTCGCCGCCGGGGGCGACGACTACCTCGCCAAGCCGTTCCACCTGCCGGAGTTCCTGCTCCGGGTCGAGCGCCTGCTGGCGCGCAGCGGGGCGTTGCGCGCGGCCGGCGCGCGCCTCGCCTTCGGCGGCAACGAGGTCGACCTGCGCTCGTTCGCCGCGCGCACGGCCGACGGCCGCGAGCTAACGCTGGGCGCGCGCGAGGTCGGCGTCCTGCGCCTGCTGGCGCGCCGCGCCGGCGAGGCCGTGAGCCGCGACGACATCCTCGACGCCGTGTGGGGCGACGACCGCTTCCCCTCCAGCCGCACGGTCGACAACTTCGTGATGCGCCTGCGGCGCTACTTCGAGCCCGACCCCAGCGAGCCCGTCCACTTCCACACCGTGTGGGGCGTGGGGTACCGCTTCACGCCCGAGCCCGAGAGACAGGCGCGCGGCGCCGAGGAGGCGGAGCGCGCCGAGCGCTGAGCGCGTGCGCGCCCGTGGCGGCGCGGGCGCGCCCGCCTCACCAGCGCCCGACCGTCCGCCCGCGCCCCACCAGCCAGAAGAACAGCGGCCCACCGACCACCGTCAGCAGCACCCCCAACGGGATCTCCATGGGGGAGAACAGGTTGCGCGCCAGCGCGTCGGCCAGCGTCACCAGCACCGCGCCGGCCAGCAGCGCCGCCGGCACCAGCACGCGGTGGTCGTCACCCAGCAGGCGCCTGAGCAGGAACGGCACCACCAGGCCCACGAACGCGACGCTGCCGCCGTACGCCACCACCGTGCCGGTCGCCACCGCCGCCAGGCCCGCCAGCAACGCCCGCTGCCGGGCCACGTCCACGCCGAGCGCGCGCGCCGTGCCGTCGTCGAGCAGCAGGATGTTCATCACCGGCGCCCGCCGCACGAGCAGCGCTGCCACCAGCGCCACCACGACCGCCGCCAGCCCCACGTCGCGCCAGAACACGACCGTGAGGCCGCCCAGCGTGAGGAAGCTCGCGTCGGGCATGCCGGGCCGGCGCACGGCGTTCACCAGCAGGGTGGCGACGCCGCCCAGGAACAGCTGCAACGCCACGCCCGCCAGGATCAGGGTCAGGCGGTCGGAGCCCGCGTGCCGCGCCGCGTACCGCAGCAGCCAGAGGGCGCCGACCAGCGCCGCCAGGCAGGCGGCCGCGGGCAGCGCCCAGCGGCCGAGCGTCGTCACCAGGCCGAAGGCGTACGCCAGCACCACCCCGAGGGTGGCCGCGCCGCTCACGCCCAGGAGCGCCGGGTCGGCCAGCTGGTTGCGGAACGCGGCCTGCAACGCCACGCCCGCCGCCGCCAACGCCGCGCCCACCAGCGCGCTCAGCAAGGCGCGCGGCAGGCGGATGTTCCACAGCACGGCGCGCTGCTGGGCCGTGAACTCGATGCCGGCGTCCACCCCGGCGCGCTCCAGCACGACGCCGAGGATCTGGTCGGGCCGCACGCTCACGGCGCCCCACCCCAAGGACGCGAGCAGCGCGGCCAGGGCGAGCGCCGACAGCAGAAGGACCGGCGCGCGCGAGCGGCGCGCACCGGTCCCAGGCGTCCGGGTCACTGCAGGGAGTGGAGGTACTCGACCAGCTCCATGAGGGCGTCGCCGGTGCGCAGACCGAGGTTGAGGAAGTAGCCGTCCTCGAACACGATCACGTTGCCGGCCCGCGCGGCGGGGGTCTCGCTCACGCCGGGCAGCTCGCGCACCGCGTCGACGCTGCCCACGACGTTGATGCCGCGCTCGGTCACGATGATGACCTCGGGGGCGCCCGTGACGATGGCCTCGGGGGTGTACGGCACGTTGCCCACGAAGCCGAGCTCCGCGCCGACGTCGATGCCGCCGGCGGCCTCGATCATCACGTTGGAGGAGGTCTCGGCGCCGCCCGCGAACTGCATGGTGCGCGAGCCGAGGTAGAGGAAGACCACGCGCGGCTGCGAGGCGAGCTCGGCGGCGCGCTCCTTGGCGGCGGTCAGGCTGGCGGTGTACTCGGCCACCAGCGCCTCGCCGCGCTCTTCCTCGCCCAGCAGGCCGGCGATCAGGCGCACGTTGTCGACCGGCGTGTCGAGCGACAGGGCCGAGCCGAGGCGCACGATCTCCACGCCGGCGGCGGCGAGCTGGTCGAGGACCTCGGCAGGGCCGGCCTGGTCGTTGGCGATGACGTGGGTGGGCTCGAACGCCATCAGCGCTTCGGCCGAGAGGCGGCCGGGGTAGCCCACGTTCGGCAGCTCGGCGGCGGCGGCCGGGTGGTTCGAGGTGGCGTCGACGGCCACGAGCTTGTCCTCGGCCCCCAGCGCGAAGACGATCTCGGTGGCGTCGCCGGCGAGCGACAGGACGCGTTGGGCGGAGGCGAACGGCGCCAGCAGCAGCGCGGCGGCCGCTAGGGCGAGAGCGAGGGTGCGGTTCATGGGGTTCTCCTTCCGGGCGGGAGAGGGGGAGTCGGGTCCTGGCGCGAGGGCGCGAGCCCCGGCCAGCCTGCGGGCGGCAGGAGCGTCCCGCCCGTGCCGGCGGCATTATCCGTTCGCTCGCGCCGGTGTTTGTCACGGAACTGTCGCACGCGCCCGGCGCCGGCGTTCCCACGGCGCCGGGCCCCGGGCGGGCACGCGAACGGGCGGCCCTCCACCCGCGGAGGGCCGCCCGTTCCAACCAGCTAGGGCGCTCGGGGCGCGGCTAGCCGCTCACATCCCCGGCTTGCGCGTGGGGTCCTGCCCCATCCGGGTCTGGTTCGACTCCTGGCCGCGGTGCTGCTCCTGGCCTTGGTGCTGGCCCTGGTCCTGCGCCTGGACGCGCAGGCGGTTGTGCACGTCACGCACGCCCCGCACGCGCTCCACGGCCTCCTCGGCGGCGCGCTTGGCGCGGCGGCTGTCGACGGTGCCCTCGAGGATCACCTCGTCGCCCTCGACCTTCACCTGGATCTGGCTGGCGTCCACCTCGGGGTCCCAGGTGAGCGCCTCGTTGGCGTCCTCCGTGATGCGCTCGGCCGAGCGGCGGTAGCCCGAGGGGCCGCGCCCCGTGTAACGCCCCATGTCGTGGCGTGCCGACCGCTCGCTCCAGTCAGAGGCGCCCCAGCGCTCGGCGCCGCCGTAGCGGCCGCCGCCGTGGTCGCGCCCGTACCAGCCGCTGCCGTACGAACCGCCGTAGGTGCCGCCGAAGTCGTCGACGGCGTAACGGTCGCGCGCGCCGGGCCCGAACGCGCTGCCGCCTCGACGGCGGAAGCCGTCCTCGAAGCCGGGGCCGTGCGGGCCGGCCCAACCGCTACCGCGATGAGCCATCTCGCCGCGGGCATGCTGGCGCGGGCCGTAGCCGTGCCGCTCGTAGTCGTCGCGATCGCGGGCGTAGCGCCGGCTGCGGTCCATGTCCTCGAACGAGCGTCCCCGGTCGAAGCCGGGGTCCTCGCGCTCGCGCTCCATGGCGTCCATGCGCCGCCGGTACTCTGCCTCCTCGTCGCCGAACCAGGAGCGCATCTCGTCCATGGCGCGCTCGCCGAAGCCGCGGTCGTCCTCGTCGTAGGGGTAGTCGCGGTAACCTCTGCCGTAGTCGCGGTACCTGTTCATCCTGCGCTCCCTTCGAGACCGGGGGTGGCTGCTCGGGCGGTCGCTGAGCGACGAGGCGACGACCTGGGGTGCCCGCGTGACACGCCTTCCACCCCGCTCTTCGGTGCCTCTGCCACGAAGATAGGGGCCGCCCGCGTGAGAAGGGTCATCCTCCGGGGAGAAGCCTGAAAGCCGCCTGAGACCGCTACGGTCGACGCCGCGCCCCGCCTACGCCTAACATCGGGCCATGGACCCTGGAGCCCCCGCCGCCGCGCGCGAGCCGCGCACCGTCTACTACACGGCCTCGAGCCTCGACGGCTTCCTGGCCACCCCCGAGCACTCGCTCGACTGGCTGCTGCAGCTCGGCGACGTGCCCGGCGGCGACTACCCCGAGTTCATCGCGAACGTCGGCGCCATCGCCATGGGCGCCAACACCTACCGCTGGCTGCTCGACCACGAGCTCTTCCGCCCGGGCCGCGAGCCGCGCCCCTGGCCGTACCAGCAGCCCAGTTGGGTGTTCACCAGCCGCCAGACACGCGAGGTGCCCGGCGCCGACGTGCGCTTCGTGTCCGGCGACGTAGCGCCCGTGCACCGCGAGATGCTGGCCGCCGCGGCCGGCAAGGACGTGTGGATCGTGGGCGGGGGCGAGCTGGCGGCGCGCTTCCACGACGCGGGGCTGCTCGACGAGCTGAACGTCACCTTCGCGCCCGCCACGCTGGGGGCCGGCACGCCGCTATTCCCGCGCGCGCTCGCGTACCCGCGGCTCCAGCTGATCGGCGCGCGCGAGTACGGCGGGGTGTTCGTGCAGGCGCGCTACGCGGTGGTGCGCGGCGTCTGACGCGCCCCGTAGCGCGTCAGACGTGCCCGAAGCGCTCGAGCATCTCCTGCGCGGTCATGCCCTCCTCGCTGAGCTTGCGCGCCTCCGCCTCCTGGCGCACGATCGCCTCGGCGCGCTCCAGCACCTCGCGCACGCGCTCGGCCTGGACCACCACCACGCCGTCCTCGTCGCCGAGCACGAAGTCGTCGGGCGACACGGTCACCAGCCCCCCTAGCGCGCCGCGCACCACGATCGGCTCGGCGTGCCGCGTGACGCGCCAGCGGCCCACCGACTGCACCGGGCTCACGTAGCGCGCGAACACGGGGAAGCCGGTCTCGGAGATCGCCTCGAGGTCGCGGAAGCCGCCGTCCACGACCGCGCCGTGGCAGCCGCGCTTGGCCATGGTGGCCGCGATCAGGTCGCCGAACAGGCAGATGCCGCTGGCGTTGGCGCCACCCCACACCGTCACGCAGCCGGCGGGCAGCGCGTCGGCCACCTCGAGCTTCAGGCGGTCGGGCCCCGTGGCGGGGGAGAGCTGCCCCTCGATCGGGTAAGCCCAGCCCGCCACGCGGGCGCGCTCGAAGGTGCGGCGGCGGATGTCGGTGTGCAGGGCGGTGACGGGCCAGCCGAGCTCGTCGTAGACGTCGCACACGATGGCGGTGTTGAGCTGCAGGAAGCGTTGGCGGATCTGCTCGCGGTCGGTGGTCACGGTGGTCGTCTCCCGGGGTGGCGCTACCGTCTTCATACCAGGCCGCCCCTGGCCGCCTCCACCGCCGGCCTGGCTACAGGCGGTTCGCGGCGAACGTGCCCCCGGTGGTGAACGTGCCGCCCTGCGCGTTGGTGGCGCGGAACTCGTACGTCCCGGTCATGCTGTCGCCGCTGACGGTGGCCTCGACGTCCAGCGTGAGGCTCAGCTCGGGGGTGGTGGCGGTCGCGGTCAAGGTGAAGCGGTCGCCGCGGACGCTGCTGCTCACCTCGTAGAGGAGGTCCTCGTCCTGGTAGGTGGCGTAGAAGTCGAACGGGTCCACCTCGTTCGTCTCGTCGACGGTGAAGGCGATGGTGTCGGTGTCGCCGAGCTGGCCGCTCCACTGGCCCGAGACGTCGACGGGCTCCGGCTGCGAGCAGGCGGCGAACAGGAACAGGAGCGCGAGTAGCGCGAACGGCGGTCGTCTCATGCGGCATCCTCCGGTCCGGGTGCGGCGGCGAGGCCCCGCCCGCCCCACGCGGGCGCGCCCGCCGCGCGCTGGCGGGTCGCTCGGCCGGCCGCAGGGCGGCCGCCGATGCCGGAGTCTAGGGCGGCATCGCCCCGCCCTGGGGCGCAGCGCTCATACCGCGAGCCGGCGCCAGGCGCATGCGTACCTCACACGCGACCGGGAGACGTCTAGCCTACGGAGCATCAGCTAGGAGCCGGGGTCAGCCCCTGCAGTGGAAGCGCCCACGGAACGACCCCCGGTAGGAGGCCGCAGTGAGCGACTTGAACCGACGAGACGTGCTCACGGACGCGATGAGCGTCAGCGACGAGGTCGCGGCGTCGTCGCTCGACCCCGGCCGGATGGTACGCCTCCCCGGCGGGCCGTTCCTGATGGGAAGCGACGACTTCTACCCCGAGGAGCGCCCCGCGCACCGCGTGACGGTGCCCCCCTTCAGCATCGACGCCTACCCCGTCACCAACGCGAGCTTCCGGCGCTTCGTCGACGCCACCGGCTACGTCACGGTCGCGGAGCGCACGCGGGACGCCGCCGAGAGGGGGCCGAGCGACGGGGCCCCGGGCGGCTCGCTGGTGTTCCGCTTCCCGCACCTCACCGGCGGCCCGCTCGATCAGGCCTGCTGGTGGAGCTTGGTGCCGGGCGCCTGCTGGCGTCACCCCGAGGGACCCGGCAGCGACCTCGCGGGGCGCGACGACCACCCCGTGGTGCACGTGGCGTTCGAGGACGCCCAGGCGTACGCGCGCTGGGCGGGCAAGGCGCTCCCCACGGAGGCCGAGTGGGAGTACGCCGCCCGCGGCGGCCTCGAAGGCGCGACCTTCGCCTGGGGCAACGACTTCGCGCCCGGCGGCCGCCTGATGGCGAACGTGTGGGTCGGCGAGTTCCCCTGGCAACGCATCGTGAACGGCGAGCACCTCACCACCTCCCCCGTGGGCGCCTACCTCCCGAACGGCTACGGGCTCTTCGACATGATGGGCAACGTGTGGGAGTGGACCGTCGACCGCTTCCGCTTCCACCCCTGGACGGGCCGGCACCGCGCCACCGACGCGCGAGCGGACGAGACCGCACCCGGTCCGGTGCTCGACGACGTCGACCCCGAGCCCTTGGGCGAGCCGCATCACGTGGTGAAGGGCGGTTCGTACCTCAGCGCTGCGAACTACAGCTTCCGTTACCGCCCCGCCGCGCGCCGCGCCCAGCAACCCCAGGTGTCCGCCGCGCACCTCGGCTTCCGCTGCGTCGTGCGCGAGACCGAAGGCTGACGCCGTCTCATCCAGGAACGGACCGACGGACCCATGACCGAGCCCACCCGCAGGAAGTTCATCAACGCCCGCGTCTACCGCCAGCACGACCGGCTCAGCGAGATCCTCGTCGAGGGCGGCGTCATCCAGCAGGTCGGCACGGGCCTGCCCGACGCCGCCGAGGTCGTCGACCTCCGCGGCCGCCTGGTGGTCCCGCCCTACGTCGACCCGCACCTCCACCTCGACTACGTGTTCACCGGCAGCGGCCCCGGCGCCACCAACGCGAGCGGCACGCTGTTCGAGGGCATCGCTCGCTGGCACGACGTCAAGAAGACGCAGACCCTCGAGAGCGCCAAGGAGCGCGCGCTCAGGGGCATCCGCGAGGAGGTCCTGAAGGGCGTCCAGTTCGTAAGGACCCACATCGACGTCACCGACCCCGAGCTCACCGGCCTGAAGGCCATGCTCGAGCTGCGCGAGGAGCTCGCGGACCTGGTCACCATCCAGATCGTGGCGTTCCCGCAGGAGGGGATGTACGCCTACCCCGGCGGCGACGAGCTGGTCGAGGAGGCGCTGCGCATGGGCGCCGACTGCGTGGGCGCCATCCCGCACTTCGAGTGGGCGCGCGAGATCGGCGAGCGCTCGGTCCACCGCACCGTCGAGCTAGCCACCAAGCACGACAAGCTGATCGACGTGCACTGCGACGAGACCGACGACCCCATGAGCCGCTTCGTCGAGCTGCTCAACGCGCTGGTGATGACCGAGGGCATCGGCCCCCGCACGGCCGCCAGCCACACCTGCTCCTTAGGCTCGGCCGACGACGCCTACGCCTTCCGCATGCTGGGGCTGTTCCAGCGTTCGGGCATGAACTTCATCTCGCTGCCCACCGAGAACGCCTACCTGCAGGGGCGCCAGGACAGCTACCCCAAGCGCCGCGGCCTCACGCGCGTCAAGGAGCTGTGGGAGGCCGGCGTCAACGTCTGCTTCGGCCAGGACTCCATCAACGACCCCTGGTACCCGGTCGGCAACGGCGACCTCATGAACGTGCTCGACAACGGCATCCACCTGGCGCAGACCATGTCGTTCGACGAGCTCGACCGCTGCCTCGACCTCATCACCTACAACGGCGCCAGGACGCTGATGGTCGAGGAGCGCTACGGCCTCGAGGCCGGCAAGCCCGCCAGCTTCCTGGTGCTGGACGCCGACTCCCCGTTCGAGGCCGTCAGGCAGCGCGCCGACGTGCTGGCCTCCGTGCGCGACGGCGACTACCTGTTCAAGCGGCCCGAGCCGAGCTACGAGGTGGAGCTCGACCTGCGCCCGAGGCCCCGCTGAGCGGAGCGCGCCGCCGGCCGGTGCTCACTCGCCCGGCGGCGCCACGTCCAGCGTCTCGCGTAGGGGCAGCACGGGCAGGAACAGCGTCACCAGCCAGGCGAGAGCCACGACGTAGAGCACGTAGGTGAACACGCGCGTCACGGCCTCCGTGAACGACGCTCGCACGCCGGCGTCTACCTGCGCGACCACCTCCACCACCTGCTGCTCGAACCGCTCGTGCAGGCCGCTGACGAGCCGCTCGCGCGCCTCGGGCGAACCGGCGGACGCCTCGTAACCCTGCAGGATGCCAACCTGCGCCGCCTCGGGGACGCCCGCCTCGTCCAGCGTGGCGCGGATCGACGCGGCGTCGCCGGTGTCGAAGGCCGCCTCGAGCCGAGCCAGCTGCGCGCCCATCGCCTCCCGCACCGCGCGCTCCACGTCGGCGGCGCTGGCCGGCGCCTGCGCGCCCGCCTGGCCGGCGGGCGGCCCCAGCGGACCGCCCGCCAGGTTCCCGGCGAACGCGGCGGCGAGGGTGACGCTCAGGACGGTGCCGAGCACCGCCGCGCCGAT
>JAAYYF010000057.1 GCA_012515535.1 Deinococcales bacterium | reverse complement strand
GGCGGCAGGTTCTGCCACAGGATGAACCCGCCCATCGCCAACAGGAACAGCGCGAACGCGCGCTGGAGGGCTCGCTGCGGCACCCGCGCGCCCAGCCTCCGCCCCAGCAGGCTGCCGGCCGCCCCGATGACGACGAACCAGGCGATCAGGCCGCCGTCGAGCCGCAGGTCGAAGGCGGACAGCACGCCCAGGTACTCAGCGAAGCCCACCAGAGAGTTGAGCGCGATGATCACCAGGCTCGTGCCCACCGCAAGCGGCATCGGCAGGCCGCCCAGCAGGGCTAGCGCCGGCACGATGAGGAAGCCGCCGCCGACCCCGACGAGGCCGGTGACGAGCCCCACGGCAGCGCCCTGCGCCGCTAGCAGCCACCAGGCCGGGCGCGGGGCGGCGCCGACCGCCTGGGGCCGGCCGCGGAACATGAACCCCGCCGCCAGCAGCATCACCAGCGCGAAGAGCAGCAGCTGGAGCGACCCGCTCACGTAGCGCGCCACCGTGGCGCCCAGGAGCGCGCCGCCCATCCCCGGCACGCCGAAGAACACGACGCTGCGCCACTCCACCTGGCGTTTCAGGGCGTACGGCACGGCGCCTATTAGGCTGACGCCGCCCACGATGGCGAGCGAGCCGGCGATGGCCAACTTGTCGGGCTGACCCAGCAAGTAGACGAGTATCGGCACCGTCAGGATGGAACCGCCCGAGCCCAGCAGGCCGAGGCTCAGCCCCACCACCAGCGCGCCGGCGAGCGCCAGTGGCATCAGCCGCGGCCGCGCGTCAGTTCCCGCCCCTGGCGCGCCCAGCCGGCGGTGCCGCCCAGCAGGTTCGCCACCTCGGTGAAGCCGCGCTGCGCGAGCAGCTGCGCCGCGTACCCGGAGCGGTTGCCCGACGCGCAGACGAGCACGATGGGCTTGCCGTCGAGCTTCAGGCTCGCTAGCGCGTCGAGCGGGACGTTCTCGCTGCCCGGGATGTGGCCCGCCTCGTACTCCCACCGCTCCCGCACGTCGACGACCCGCGCCCCGCGACCGCGCCAGGCTCCGAGCTCCTCCGCGAAGATCTCCTGGTACATCACATCACCCTTCCTGTCGAACAGCCCGAAGACCCAACCCAGTACGCGCTGCAACGGGCACGCGCCCACGCGGCAGCTAGGCCCGCGCATCGCGGCTCTGGCCCCGGTGCGCGAGCCACCCCTCGTAGCTCCCCTCCAGCTCGAGCACCTGCGTGTAGCCCAGCGCGCGCAGCGCGCTGGCCACCACGGCGTTGCGCGCGCCGCCCTGGCAGTGGGTGACGATGGGCCGGTCCTTGGGCAGCGTGTCGAGGCTCCAGAGCACGCGGCCGCCATACAGCTGCCGGGCGCCGGGGATGTGCCCCGCCTCGTACTCCGTGCGCGTACGCACGTCGAGGATCAGGGCGTCGGGCACCTCTCCGAGGCGCGCCGGGCTCACCACGGGCACCGGCTCGAGCGGCAGACCCGCGAGGCTGGTGGCGTAAGCGATCACCCCGTCGATGCCGATGCGCGAGAGCCGAGCCCGGAGCGCATGCGCCTGCTCCTGGTCGTGGGCGAGCAACACCAGCTTGGGATCGCGCTCGGGGTCCAGCACCCAGCCTGCCCAGGTGACGAAGCTGTCGCCCGCCGGCAGGCTGAGCGAGCCCGGCACGTGGCCCGCCGCGTACGCCTCGCGTGGCCGGGTGTCCACCAGCACCGCGCCGTCGCGCAGCGCCTCGGCGAGCGCCGCACCCGACAGGTGGGGCAGCGGCGCCGGCCTCCCCAGCAGCGGCGCGCCGGCCCGGTTGGTGCGCTTCATGCGCCCGAAGTAGAGGGGCGCGTCCGGCTGCCCCTCCAGCAGGGCGTCCACGAAGCCCTGGCGGTCGTCGTTGCGCACGTAGTCGGCCCACCAGGCGGTGGCCTTCTCGTATCCGAGAGTGGTGCTGGCGACCGCCCCGAGCGCCTTGCCGCAAGCGCTGCCGGCACCGTGGCCCGGATGCACCTGAACGTAGTCGGGCAGCGTGTCCAACGTACGCCGCAGGCTGTCGAACAGCTGACGCGCCATGGGGAAGCGCGTGTCCTCGCCGCCGGCGGCCTCGTCCAGCAGGTCGG
>JAAYYF010000056.1 GCA_012515535.1 Deinococcales bacterium | reverse complement strand
TCGGCGGGGCGCGTGCCGGCTGCGCCGCCTCGCTGCGGGCGGGTGCCGATAATGGGCGTGTAGGACGTCATCGCGTGCGGCCCCGCTCCACAGGGCGTCCCGGGGCGCGCAGCGATCGCCGAGCCCGAGAGGACCTGCCTGTGGACGACCAGCCGGCCGACCGTTCGCGCGAGCTGCCCCCGTCGCGCGGCTACGACCCAGCCAGCCCCGCCCCGCCCCTCCGCACCGGCACGCCCGCCGACGAGGAGGTGCGCCGCATCGACGTCGACCCCGAGGACCGGCTGGCGTTCCGCGTGGGCGTCAACGTCCTCACCCTGATCCTCATCGGCGTGGGCGCCTACCTCGTGTGGCGCTACCTCCTACGGTAGGCGCATGAGCCTGGTGCTGGCCTGGCTCACGACGGCCCTGGCCGTGCTCGTGCTCGGCACCCTCGCGGCCCAGGCGGCGCCGGCGCGCCACCGCGCCAGCATGGGGCTCGCGCTGCGCGCCGCCAGCCGCCTGCTGATCGGGCTCGCGCTGTTCGTCCTGGTGCTGTACGTCACCGGCTACTTCCTGGCGCTGGTGGGCGGCTTCTACGAGTCGTTGACCTGCAAGGTCGTGACCCTGCCCGCCTGCGAGGACCCGCTGGCCCTGCCCGCCTGGCTGGGGCTGCCGGCCGCCAGCGTCGGGGGCGTCATCGGCGTGCTGCCGCTGCTGGGCATCTTCCTGGCCAAGAGCCTGCAGGCGGCGCCCGACGCAGCGCGAGGGCCGGCGGTGGCGGCGCCCCCGCCCCGCGACCGGCCCGGGAACGACCACGCCGAGGGCGCGCTCGGCTGGCGCGAGAGGCTGCTCCCCGCCTTCCTCGCCTGGCTCGGTGCCAACGCCAGCCTGGTGGCGATCCTGTTCGTGGAGCTGTGGCTCGCCTGGCTGCGCGGCGCCGCCGAGGCGGCCGACCGCCAGGTGCGCCTGGCGCTCGGCCTCGACGCCGAGCTGCCCGCCGCCTACCTGGGCGTGGCGCAGTGGGGCGCGGTGGTGCTGGCGCTGGGCCTGAGCGTGGTGGTCATCTACCTGGGCGTGGCGGCGCGCTTCGGGCTGCGCATGGCCGGGCTGGGCTTCGCCGACCTCGGCGCCGGCGCGCGGCTCGTCGACCTGCTCGGCGCGCTGCTGGCCGTGCTGGCCGAGGGCGTGCGGCGCGCCTGGGCGGTGGCGGCCGTGGTGGTCGGGCGCCTGGCCCTCAAGCTGCAGAGCGGCGCCGCGCGCCTGTTCGTGCTGCTGGTAACGGCGTTCGGTCGGCTGCTCCTCAAGCTGCAGAGCGGGGCGGCGCGGCTGTTCGTGCTGGCCACCACCGCGCTCGGCCGCCTGCTGCTGAAGCTGCAGAGCGGCCTGATGCGCCTGTGGCTGTTCCTCGCCGTGGTGACGGGCCACGTGGTCCTGTTCCTCACCAGCCTGCCCGGGCGCGTGCGGCGCCGCCCGCCCACCGAGGTGGGGATCGCGCTGCTCGCCCTCGCGGCGCTGGCCGCGGGCGGCGCGGCGCGCGCCCAGGCGCCGACCACGTACGTGGTGCTGCTGGACGTGTCGGGCGGCGAGGTCAGCCGCCTCGCGGCCGCCGAGCGGCAGCTGCTGAGCTGGGCCGACCCCTCGCCCCAGTTGGCGCTGCTCGCGCGCGGCGACCGCCTGGTGGTCCTCCCCGTGCGCGCCCCGGGCGAGCTCGACACCGTCTACTCGGCGCTCTTCAACGCCACCTACCCGGGCTCGCAGCTCGACCGCTTCGCCTTCTTCGCCGAGCTGCGCAGCGTGCTGCCCGGCGCGGTCGACGACGTCTGGGGCACCGGCCTCAGCGAGGCGCTGCGCAGCGCCGCCGTCTACCTGCGCGACGCGCCGCCCGAGCACGCGCGCGTGCTGATCGTGTTCGGCAACGGCGAGGACCACTCGCCCGAGCCCGTCAGCGGCGCCGAGCTGCGGCCGGCGCTCGAGGGGGCCGTGGTGGTGCGCCTCAACGCCGGGCTCGACAGCCGCGAGCGGTGGGCGCGCCTGTTCGCCGAGGCCGGCGCCGCCGGGCAGGTGGCGTTCGACCAGGCTGCCACGCGCCTGCTTACGGTGGCGGAGCTCGAGGCCGCCATCGAGCGGGCGCGCGCCCGCTAGCCGCGGGGCGCGGCCGGCGGTTGCCTTACGGCGGACGTACCGGTACCATCGGGCCAGTTGCAGAACAGTTGCGGGCCGGGTTACATATAGCCCCTAACCGATGAAGGCAAGCGTCGCTGCCCGCGACCTCGCCTGAGCGAGCACCGTTCGAACCCGTTCCACGACGGCCGAAGCGGTCGGCGGATGCATAATGGCGCCGGAGTCACGACGCTCCGGCTGCACGACTACATCTACTTGGAGGTCGGCAGTTGGTTGTCCAGCGAGCAGCACCCGTGAAGGGCAGGCCACGGCCGGCTTGGTTGCGCCGCTTCGCGCGCAACGGCGCGGGGATGCTCGGCCTCGTCGGGGTGGTGCTGGTGCTCGTGATGGCGTTCGGCGCCCCGCTGCTGGCGCCGCACGACCCGGCGCGGCAGTACTTCGACGGCCTGACGCTCGAGGGCGACCCGCTGCCCCCCTCCCGGCAGTTCCCGCTCGGCACCGACACCCTGGGCCGCGACCTGCTAAGCCGCGTGCTGTTCGGCGCGCGCGTGTCGTTGCTGGTGGGGGTGCTCGCCAACGGCGCCGCCGTGCTCATCGGCCTGCTCGTGGGGGTGGCCGCCGGCTACTTCCGCGGCGCCGTCGAGGCGGTGCTGATGCGCCTGACCGACGTGATGACCGCCTTCCCCGCCCTGATCCTCGCCATCGCGCTGGCCGCCATCCTGCGTCCCAGCCTGTGGATCGTGGCGCTGGTGATCGCGCTGGTGAACTGGGTGTGGATCGCGCGCGCCATCTACGCCCAGGTGCTGTCGATCCGGCAACGCGAGTTCGTGGAGGCCGCCGGCGCCCTGGGCGTGGGCACCTTCCGCACGCTGTTCCGCCACATCCTGCCGCACCTCGTGAGCACCCTGATGGTGTTCGGCACGCTCGGCATCTCCACCACGGTGCTGCTCGAGGCGTCGCTGTCGTTCCTCGGCGTGGGCGTGCAGCCGCCCGCGCCCAGCTGGGGCGGCATCATCAACGAGAGCCAGTCGTACTTCCTCGACGCCCCCTGGCTGGTGATCTTCCCCGGCATCGCCATCGTGCTCACCTCGCTGTCGTTCAACCTCCTGGGCGAAGCGCTGCGCGACGCCCTCGACCTGGCGGAGCGCCGATGATCGGCTACCTCGCGCAGCGCCTGCTGCAGGCCGCCGGCGTGCTGCTCGGCGTCAGCATCGTCACGTTCCTGCTGGCGTTCCTGCTGCCCGCCGACCCAGCGCGCATGATCGCCGGCCGCAGCGCCACGGTGCAGACGGTCGAGAGCATCCGCCAGCAGCTGGGCCTCGACCGCCCGCTGCCGGTGCAGTACGTCAACTACCTGGGCAAGCTGCTCAGGGGCGACCTGGGCCGCTCCTACGCCCAGAAGGCCGAGGTCACCAAGCTCATCCGGTCGCGCCTGGCGCCCACCCTGCAGCTGGCGCTGGCGGGCATCCTGTTCGAGCTGCTGATCGGCCTGCCGGCCGGCATCGTCGCCGCCCTGCGGCGCGGCACCGCCGTCGACCAGGCGGTGATGGCGTTCGCCTTCGTGGGCGTGTCGGCGCCGCAGTTCGTGGTGGGGCTGCTGCTCATCTACGTGTTCGCCTACCTGCTGCCCCTCTTCCCGCTGGGCGGCTACGGCACGCCGCTGCACGTGGTGCTGCCGGCCGTGGCGGTGGGCCTCGCCGGCGGCGGCTGGTACGCGCGCGTCACGCGCAGCGCCATGATCGACGTGCTTAGGCAGGACTACGTGCGCACCGCCCGCGCCAAGGGGGTCTTCCCCGCCAAGGTGGTGTTCAAGCACGTGCTCAAGAACGCGGTGCTGCCGGTGGTGGCGCTGGTCGGCCTCGACATCGGCGTGTTCATGGGCGGCATCGTGATCGTCGAGTCGGTGTTCGGCTGGCCCGGCATCGGCCAGATGATCTGGCAGGCGATCCAGCTCGTCGACATCCCCGTCATCATGGGTGGCGTCCTCGTCACCGCGCTCTTCGTGGTGGTCGGCAACCTCCTCGCCGACCTCGTCTACCCGGTCCTGGACCCCAGGATCCGGTACAGCTAGCGGACACCTCGCCGGCCGGACCCCGGCCGCCGCGAGTTGCCGGCAGAACCTGCGCGGAAGCGCGAAAGGAAGGCAGTATGAAGAGGACCCACACACCCGGCAGCCTCCCCCCGAGGCCCCGCCAACACGGCGTGCTGCGACGGCTCGGGCTGGCCTTTGGCGCGCTGCTCCTCAGCGCTTCGCTGGTGCACGCGCAGGAGCAGGGCGGCAGCGCGGTGGTGTCGTTCCAGGACGACATCAGCACCCTCGACCCCGCCATCGGCTACGACTGGCAGAACTGGTCGATCATCAAGTCGATCTTCGACGGCCTCATGGACTACGTGCCCGGCACCACCGAGCTCGTGCCGCACCTGGCCGAGTCGTACGAGGTCAGCGACGACGGCCTGACGTACACCTTCGTCCTGCGCCAGGGCGTGCTGTTCCACAACGGCCGCGAGATGGTGGCCGACGACGTCCGCTACTCCATCGAGCGCGTGCTGAACCCCGAGACCCAGAGCCCCGGCCAGGGCTTCTACCTGAGCATCGCCGGCGCCCAGGAGTTCATCGACGGCGCCGCCGACAGCGTGGCCGGCATCGAGGTCGTCGACGACTACACCATCCGCTTCACCACCTCCGAGCCCGACGCCTCGTTCCTGCACAAGCTGGGCCTGAACTTCGCCCACGTGGTGCCGCAGGAGGCGGTGGAGGCGGCGGCCGGCGACTTCGGCCACCAGCCGGTGGGCACGGGCGGCTTCAAGCTCAAGGAGTGGGTGCTGGGCCAGCGCGTCGTGCTGGAGCGCAACCCCGACTACTTCGAGGAGGGCCTGCCCTACCTCGACGAGATCACCTTCCAGGTGGGCGTCGACCCCAACGTGGCGTTCCTGCGCCTGCAGCGCGGCGAGGTCGACATCCTCGGCGACGGCATCCCGGCCGCCCGCTACACCGAGGTCATCAACGACCCCGTCCTGGGCGAGCAGGTGGCGATGGGCGAGCAGATGCAGACCGGCTACGTGACCATCAACGTCGAGATGGAGCCGTTCACCGACGTGCGCGTGCGCCGGGCGCTGAACATGGCGATCAACAAGGACCGCATCGTGCGCATCGTGAACAACCGCGCCGTGCCGGCCAACCAGATCCTGCCGCCGCTGTTCGAGAGCCACGCCGACGACTACGAGGGCTACCCCTACGACCCCGAGGCGGCGCGGGCGCTGCTGGCCGAGGCCGGCTACCCGGACGGCTTCGACACCGAGCTGTACGCCTACAACGTGGCGCCCAACGACCGCATCGCCCAGGCCATCCAGGCCGACCTCGCCGAGATCGGCGTGAACGTCGAGCTCCGCACCCAGGCGCAGAGCACCGTGATCGAGGCGGGCGGCGCAGGCCAGGCCCCGCTGCTGTGGTCCGGCGGCATGGCGTGGATCGCCGACTACCCCGACCCGAACAACTTCTACTGGCCGATCCTGGCCTGCGCCAGCAACATCCCGGGCGGCTGGAACTGGGCGCGCTACTGCAACGAGGACCTCGAAGCGCGCGCCGCCCGCGCCGACACCCTGGCGCGCTCCGACCAGGCCGACGAGCGCGTGGCCGAGTGGCGCGAGATCTTCCTCGCGATCATGGAGGACGCGCCGTGGATCCCCGTGTTCCACGAGCTGCAGGTCAGCATGCACTCGACCAACGTGACGGGCCCGAAGGAGATCTTCGTGGACCCCATGCACATCCCCGTGCACTACGAGATGGTGCGCCGGGCGCAGTAAGGCACCGCAAGGCCGCGCGCGCCTCTAGCTAGGGGCGCGCGCTATTTTGCCAAGGAGAACATGATGAGCGGCTTCAAGACCATCCACGACCACCATCACCACTTCGGCTGGGACAACTCCCTCGAGCCCGTGCTCACCGTCGAGCCGGGCGCGGAGCTCGAGCTCGAGACGATCGACTCGGGCGGCGGCCAGCTGAACGAGGCCTCCACCGCCGCCGACGTGGCCAAGATCGACTTCTCCAAGGTGAACCCGGTGACGGGCCCCGTGTACGTCGAGGGCGCCGAGCCCGGCGATGCGGTCGAGGTCGAGATCCTCGACTTCGACGAGAGCGGCTGGGGCTGGACCGGCATCATCCCCGGCTTCGGGCTGCTGGCCGACGAGTTCACCGAGCCGTTCATGAACATCTCGCGCTACGACGAGAAGCGCGTGGTGTTCCAGCCCGGCATCGAGCTGCCCACGCGCCCCTTCCCCGGCACCATCGGCCTGGCGCTGGCCGAGCCGGGCTCGCACTCGGTGGTGCCGCCGCGCGCCCAGGGCGGCAACCTCGACGTGCGCGACCTGACGCGCGGCACCAAGCTGTGGCTGCCGGTGGCGGTGCCGGGGGCGCTGCTGTCGATCGGCGACACCCACGCCGCGCAGGGCGACGGCGAGGTGTGCGGCACCGCGGTCGAGACCGCCATGACGGTGCGCGTGCGCGTGAACCTGGTGAAGGGCGCCGGGTTCGCCAACCCGCGCTACGAGGTGACGGGCGCGGCGGCCTCCGAGCCCATGCCCAAGGGCTTCTACGCCACCACCGGCGTGGCGCCCGACCTGATGGACGCCACCAAGGACGCCATCCGCGCGATGATCGACCACCTGGGCAAGGAGTACGGCCTGGAGCCGGCCATGGCCTACGCGCTGTGCAGCGTGGCGGTGAACCTGCGCATCAGCGAGGTGGTGGACATGCCGAACTGGGTGGTGTCGGCGGTGCTGCCCAAGCACATCTTCGTGTGAGCCGCGGCTGACGGCTTCGCGCGCGGCGGGGGGCCGTGCGTGGCCGTCGGCTGTCCGTCGTCTCGGTCTCGGCCTACCGTTCGCGGTAGGCCGAGTCGCTTCTCGGGCGGGTACCGAACCGCGCGACGCTAGCGGCGCGTGTACCGCGTTCCGTAACGCTCCTGGTTGCCTGTCTCCCACCCTCACGGTCGCCCGGACGTGGACGGCCTTCCCGGCACGCTCCAGGCCTCCCGGCCCCGACGCTCGCGGTGGCGCGACACCGGGACCGGGCGCCGGGCGGGCGTGAGCGGGCGGACCGGCCGCGCCGGCGCCACCGCGCCGCCAGTAGCCTCGTGTAAGTGGCCCGTCATATCTCTGTGTGAAACGCGTGAGCGCGGTTCTGCTACTCCTAGCGTGTCGAACGAAGCAGTCGGGTAGTAGGCACCGTTGACCGTGCGAGCACGGCAGCGCCGATGCCTCGGCCCGGA
>JAAYYF010000055.1 GCA_012515535.1 Deinococcales bacterium | reverse complement strand
CTGCTGCTGATGCTGGTGGCGGGCGTGACCTTCCTGCAGTTCCGCTACGGCGGGCGCCGCGTCTACTACGGGGGCGCCTGATGCGCCCGCGCAACGCCTGGCTCACCCACGCGCTGCTGATCGTGGCGTGCTTCGTGGTGATGGCCCCGGTGCTGTTCGCGCTCATCAAGGCCACCCAGAGCTACTCCGACGTGCTGTCGCCGAGCCTGGTGCCGGGCCGCGAGCTGCTCGACAACATCAGCGCCGCCTGGACGAACGCGCGCCTCGCCATCTTCATGCGCAACTCGCTGTTCGTGGCGGCCGTGGTCACGCTCGGCAAGACGCTCACGGCGCTGCTCGCGGGCCTGGCGCTGGTGTACTTCGAGTTCCGCGGCAAGCGCGTGATCTTCACGCTCATCCTGCTGACCTTGATGATGCCCACCGAGGTGCTGATCGTGCCGCTCTTCGACCTGATCGCGCAGCAGCCGCCGGCCAGCTGGGCGGCGGTGTGGGAGTGGCTGAGGAACCCCGCCGACGTGGTCCTGCGCCCGCTGCCGTTCGGCTTCGGCTGGTCGAACACCTTCCTGGCGCTCACCGTGCCGTTCCTGGCCTCGGCCACCGGCATCTTCCTGTTCCGGCAGCACTTCATGTCGGTCCCGCGCGAGCTGGCCGACGCCGCCAAGATCGACGGCGCCGGGCCGCTGCGCTTCCTGTGGCGCATCCTGGTGCCGATGAGCGCCAACACCATCGGCGCGCTGGCGGTCATCCAGTTCGTCTACGTCTGGGACCAGTACCTGTGGCCGCGCGTGATCATCCGGCGCGAGGAGCTGCAGGTCGTGCAGGTCGGCCTCAACCTCATCATCGGCACGGGCGACGGCGTGCAGTGGGGCTACGTGATGGCCGGGGCGCTGCTGACCATCGTGCCGCCGCTCCTGGTGTTCATGCTCCTGCAGGAGCAGTTCATGCGCGGTTTCGCCCTGTCCCAGAGCAAGTAATCGCGCCTCCGCTGCGACGTTTGCACCCTGCCGCGCACCGGCAGGGTGCTACCTTTCAGGTGCTTCGCCAAGGCGTTATTCCGCTGGGGCGCTGAGGCTTCCCGGTCCCCAGCGAACCAGCGCCAACGTCGCAGACCGAAGGTGAGCCGCTCGCCGGACGACCGTAGGCTGCACACCGAAGCAGAAGGAGTGGACCATGAACATCCTGCTATGGATCATCCTTGGTGCTCTGGCCGGGTGGATCGCAGGCGCCATCATGGGCACGAGCAAAGGCCTCCTGACCAACGTCATCGTCGGCATCATCGGCGCCTTCCTGGGCGGGTGGATCTTCGACATGTTCGGCAGCTCCGGGGTCACCGGCTTCAACGTCTACAGCCTGCTGGTAGCCGTCGCCGGGGCGATCGTCCTGCTGGTGATAGTGAGGGCGTTCTCGCGGGCCTGAGGCACGCGCACGTCCGTTCCGGCGAGCGGCTATAGTGCCTCGCGAGAGGCGGAACGCCACCCCCTCGGGTGGCGTTCGCTCGTTGTTGGCCCGGGAGCGCCTCCGCTGGCCTCCCCCGTCCCCCGCCCGCGGCGCTCGCGCCGCTCCCGCCGACCCCTAGGTGACCCGATGAAGGAGCCCGCCGACCTCCTGCGGCGCAACCGCGCCTGGGCCGCGCAGATGCTCGCGGCCGACCCCGACTACTTCCACCGCCTGGCCACCCAGCAGGCGCCGCGGCTCCTGTGGATCGGCTGCTCCGACTCGCGCGTGCCCGCCAACGTCATCGCCGGCCTCGACCCCGGCGAGGTGTTCGTCCACCGCAACATCGCCAACGTGCTGCCCCACACCGACCTCAACGCCCTCACGGTGCTGGAGTTCGCCGTCACGGTGCTGGAGGTGGAGCACGTGATCGTCTGCGGCCACTACGGCTGCGGCGGCATCGCGGCGGCGCTCGACCGCCGCGGCCACGGCCTGATGGACAACTGGCTGCGCCACATCAAGGACGTCGCCGCCCGCCACGCCGACGCGCTGGAGCCGCTGCCCGAGGCGCAGCGCGCCGCCAAGCTCGCCGAGCTGAACGCCATCGAGCAGGCGCGCAACGTGTGCTACACGAGCGTGGTGCAGGAGGCGTGGGCGGCGGGGCGGCCGCTTACGGTGCGGGCGTGGATCTACGGCGTGGACGACGGCCTGCTACGCGACCTGCGCTTCGCGGTGAGCCGCCCCGACGACCTGGCGCCCGCCTACCGCCTCTCGCTGGAGGCCGAGACCGCCTAGCCGCGGCCAGGCGTGCGCACGCGTCAGTCGAGCGGCTGCAGCCCCGCCTCGATCTGCGCCCGGTACGGCTCCAGGAACGGCGGCAGCACGGTCTTCTCCCCCAGCGTGGCGGGGTCCTCGTCGACGGCGAAGCCGGGGCCGTCGGTGGCGATCTCGAACAGCACGCCTCCCGGCTCCCGGAAGTAGATGCTCCGGAACCAGAAGCGGTCGACCCAGCCGCTGTTGGGGATGCCCATGCGCGTGAGGCGCTCGAGCCAGCGGCGGTGGGTGGGCTCGTCGGGCGCGCGGAACGCCACGTGGTGCACGCCGCCCGCGCCGGGCTGCGCCACCGGCAGGTCGGGGCGCACCGCCACGTGCAGCTCGGCGTGGGGCCCCTGGGCGTGCGGGGCGTCGGGGTCCATCAGGTAGACGTGCACCTCGTGCCCCTCGCCCTCCGGGTCGGGGTAGGTGCGCACGGGGCGCATGTTCGTGACCCGCTGCAGCACCGCGTCGGTGGGGGCCAGCTCGGGCACCGTCATGGTCACGGGCCCCAGGCCGCGCAGCTGGTGCTCGGGCGGCACGGGGCTGCCCTCCCACGGCATCGGGTCGTCGCCGGCGCCGCCGTCCACCACCAGCGCCAGGCGCTGCCCCTCCGGGTCCTCGAAGCGCAGCTGCAGGCGGCCGTCGACCGTCTCCACCTCGCCGTGGGTCACGCCCAGGTCGTGCAGGCGGCCGCGCCAGTGCTCGAGCGACGCCTCGCTGGCCACGCGGAAGCCGGTGCGCGTCACGGTGCGGTTGCCGCGCCGCTCGCGCGGCAGGCGCCAGTCGAAGAAGGTGATGTCGGTGCCGGGGCTGCCGACCGCGTCGGCGTAGAAGAGGTGGTAGGCGCTGGTGTCGTCCTGGTTGACGGAGCGCTTCACGAGCCTCAGGCCGAGGGTCTCGGTGTAGAAGCGCTTGTTGTCGCGGATGCGGGCGGATACGGCGGTCAGGTGGTGGAAGCCGCCGAACCGCAGGTCGCCGTCTGCCATGTCGCTCGAGCCCCTCTCCGGGCGCCTCCTAGGCGCGGGCGCGCCCCGTGAGCCCATCATGGACGCTCGGGGGGCCGCTGGTGGGTACCGGCGAGCGGACGCGAGGGGGCCATAACGACGAAACGCGCCCCTCGGGCGCGTTCGATACCTTCAATCTACCGCCGTATGCGTTATCCGTCAAGGGGTTGCAGCGAAGCGCCCGGTACGGGCGCCGTGACGCCTCAGCCGGGCGCGCCCGCGCCCGCCAGGTCCTCGCCGAAGAAGGCGCGCCGCGCCGCCTCGTCGCTGGCGCCGGCCGGCCCCTCGGCCACCACGTCGGGCACGCGCCACGGCTCGGCGGCGTGGAGCGGGTAGAGGCGGGCGCGCAGCGCGTCGGCCTCGGCGCCGGGGGTGCGGTAGAGGTCGGTGAGCCAGTCGATCTTGCGGTGCAGCGCCCCGTAGCTCGCGGCCTGGGCGGTGGCGTACGCCCGGCCGGCGCGCTCGACGGCGGCCGGCGACAGGTCGGGCTCCGCCAGCAGCGCCTCGGCCAGCTGGCGCACCCCGAGCAGCGTGAGCGCCAGGCCGCTGCCGAAGCTCGGGTCGCTGGTGGCGGCGGCGTCGCCCACCAGCGCCACGCCCTCGGCGTAGGGGCGCTCCACCCAGGCGTCGGCGCCGTCGAAGGCCGCCAGCGGGCCGGCCGCACGGGCGCCCTGCAGGGCGCCGGCCGGGGTGCCCGCCCGCGTCGCCAACGCCAGGAACGCCTCCAGCGAGCGCCCCACCGCGGGGTCGCGGCCGCTGCGCAGGTGGTAGCCGGCGTACACGCGCGTGCGGCCCCCGCCGATGGGCAGCAGCATGGCCAGCAGGCCTTCGGACGGGTGGAAGTAGAGCTGCGCCGTGTCGTCCTCGCGCGCGGTGTACGGCACGTGCACGCCCTCCAGCAGGACGCCCGCGAACACGAGGCGCGGGCGGTCACGCGACGTCGCGAAGCCCGCGAGGCGCCGCATGCCCGAGGCGCGGCCATCGGCGCCCACCGCCAGCTTCGCGCGCACCGGGCGCGCCTCGCCCCGCCGGCGCACGGCCAGCTCCACGCCGCCCCCGGTGCGCGTCAGGCCCGTCACGCTGGCGCCGCGCCACACGCGCGCGCCCGAGAGCTCGGCCGCCCGCAGCAGCGCCTCCTGCAGCGCCGGGTGGGAGAAGGCCAGCGCGGGCGCGCCCGCCTCGACGCGCAGGTCGCGCGGCTCGGGCGGCGCGGCGCCCACGAAGCTGGTGCGCCAGTACGGCAGCTCGCGGGCGCCGCCGGCGGCCAGGGCGGTCGCCAGGCCCAGGCGCTCGGCCTCCAGCACGCCCCAGGGGTAGAGGACCTCGCCGCGCACGCGGTCGCGGAAGGCGAGCTCGCGCTCCACGACCAGCACGGCGGCGCCGGCGCGCGCGAGGCGCGCGGCGAGCGCGGCGCCGGCCACGCCGCCGCCCACCACCACGATGTCGTAGCTCTCGCTCATCGGCCCTCCGGCGCGCTCCACGCTGCCACGCCACACCGCGGGCGCGGCGCAGGCGCTACCATCGACACCATGTCACGAGGCCAAGGCCTACCGCCACAGGGCTCGAGCCGCTGGTTCGCCGAGCTCACCACGCTCTTCACCCGCGCGGTGACGACCACCGACATGCACGCCGCCGCCACGCGCGTGGCGGCCGAGCGGCGCGCCGAGCCGGGGCTCACCCAGGAGGCGCAGGTCAAGCGCATCCTCGCGCGCGCGAGCCGCCAGGCCGCCGCCATCGGCGCCGCCACGGCGGGCGCCGCCGCGCTGCCGGGGCTGGGCACCATCGCCTCCCTCACCGTGGGCGTGGCCGCCGACATGGCGGCCTGCGTGCGCCTGCAGACCACCATGGTCCTCGAGATCGCCGCCGCGCGCGGAGTGCGCATGGACGAGGAGGAGCTGCGCCGCGCCACCCTGGTGGCCGCCGGCTTAGGGACCGCGGGCGCGGCGCTCTCCAACCAGCTCACCGCGCTCTCCTACCGCGTCGGCGAGCGGGCGGCGCTGCGCGTGGCGTCGCGCTCGCTGGGGCGGGTGGCGCTGCGGGCGGTGCCGTTCGTGGGCGTGGTCACGGCCTGCGGCGGCAACCTGCTCAGCACGCAGCTGATCGGCCGCCGCGCCGACGCCTACTTCCGTCAGCGGGCGGCCGCCGCGGTGGAGCCCGCCTTCGGCAGGCGCGCCACCACCAAGAGCAGCGGCGCGCTCACCACGGCGCCCACCAGCCCCATCACGCCGTAGCCGGCCTGCGCCATGATCACGCCGCCGACCAGGGTGGCCGCCGCCGCGGCGCCGCCCACCAGCAGGTCGTTGAAGCCCTGCATGCGCCCCTTCTCGGCGGGCGTCAGCGAGTCGGACAGCAGCGCCGAGCCCGCCACGTAGCAGAGGTTCCAGCCCAGCCCCAGCAGGAACAGCGCCAACGCCACCGGCAGCAGCCGCGGCGACAACGGCGCCAGCAGGCAGGAGGCCACCAGCATCACGGCGCCCAGCCCCAGCACCGGCCGGCGCCCCCAGCGGTCGGTGAGCCAGCCGGTCAGGGTCGAGAAGGCGTACATGCCGAAGGTGTGGCTGCTGAACACCAGCGCCACGTTCGAGAGCGGGTGCTCGAGGTGGTGCATGTGCAGCGACGTCATCTGCATCAGCCCCACCATCACCATGTGCGCCGTCACCACGGAGCCCACCGCGGTGCGCACGGCGGGGTCCAGCAGCAGCTGACGGAGGCTGCGCGCCGGCGCCTCGGCCACCGCGCCGCGCTCCTCGAGGGCGATGGCGTCGCCGAGGCGGCGCGGCTCGGGCCGCAGCGCCGCGAACAGCAGCCCCGCCGTCAGCAGGTAGCCCACGCCCGTGGCGAGGTAGGGCCCGGCGATCTCGCTCCAGCCCAGCGAGGCGGCCAGCTCGCCGGTGGGCGCCACCAGCACCGGGCCCAGCACGCTGCCCACGGTGCCGCCCAGCACCACGGTGGCGATGGCGCGGGCGCGGCGCGCGCGCGGGTTGACCTCGGCGGCCACGAAGCGCCCGAGCTGCACCGCCGAGGTGCCCGAGCCCGTCACGAACAGCGCCACCAGCACCAGCGCGAAGCTGCCGCTGGCCACCCCCGCCAGCGACAGCGCCGCGCCCACCGCGCCCGTCAGCAGCGCGGCCGTGAGCGCGCCGCGGCGGCCCATGACGTCGGAGCGCCGGCTCCAGAAGAGCGCGCCCAGCGCGGTGCCCACCTGCACCACCGCGGCGGGCAGGCCCGCCAGCGAGGTCATGCCCGAGAGCTCGGCGCCGACGATGGCCGCCACGGTGGCGGCGGCGATGGAGCCGGCCGAGCCCAGGCTCTGGCTCACGAACAGCGCGGCGGTGATGCGGCGGGCCTGGCGGGCGCGGAGGAGGCGCTCGGGGCTGACGGGCGGGGCTGCCTGGGCGTTCGAGGCCTGGGCGATGGAGGCGACGGGCGGAGCGGCTGCGGTCGGCCCGGCGTCGCTCGCCGCCGCCTCCAGCTCAGCGCCCGACGGTTCGGGTGCGGTCACGCGGCTAGCCTACTCCCGCGCGGCCGCCTACGACGAGCTCAGAACCCTTGGGCGAACGTGTCGCAGGCGTTCGGGTCGCCGGTCTCGTAGCCGGTGTGGAACCAGCGGCTGCGCTGCTCGGCGCTGCCGTGGGTGAACGTCTCCTGGTTGGGGATGCGGCCGGTGCGCTGGGCGAGGGTGTCGTCGCCGACGGCCGCGGCGGCGTTCAGGCCCTCCTCGAGGTCGCCCACCTCCATGATGCCGCGCGCGGCGGCGCTGGCGGCCCACACGCCGGCGTAGCAGTCGGCCTGCAGCTCGGTGGCCACCGACAGCTGGTTGGCGCTGCCGGGCTGCGTCTGCTGGCTGCGCTGCGACATGGCCAGCGTGCCCAGCGCGTTCTGCACGTGGTGGCCGAGCTCGTGGGCGAGCACGTACGCCTGCGCGAAGTCGCCGGGGGCGCCGTAGCGCGAGCGCAGCTGGTCGTAGAACGACAGGTCGAGGTAGACGTTCAGGTCGGTGGGGCAGTAGAACGGCCCGGTGGCCGCGGGCGCCACGCCGCAGCCCGACTCTACCGCGTCGCGGTAGAGCACCAGCGTGGAGGCCGGGTAGTCGATGCCGCTCTGCACGAAGGTCTCCTGCCAGAAGCCCTGCACGTCGTCGAGCACGAACGACACGAAGCGCACCTGCTCCTCCTCGGCCTGCAGCTCCTGCTGCGACGGGGGCGCGCTGGTGGGGGCGCCGCCGAGGCCGAAGAGCGACAGTAGGTCGATGCCGGTGATGGCGCTGAGCGCGAAGAGCAGGACGATGCCGCCGATCCCGAGCGGGATGGCGCCGCCGCCCAGGCCGCGCCCGGCGCCGCCGCGGGCGCGCCGGTCGTCGAGGTTGGGGCTCCTACCGCGGTCTTCCCATTTCATGCGTGGTCACCTCTGGGGCCGCCCCTGGGCCGCCCGGCGGGCGGCCTGCGGCGCGCTCGCGCGGCCCGATACGGCGCGCGTCGAGTGAGGCGATGTTACAGGCGGCCGACGCTTTCCCCGGTGCAGACGGCAGGTCGCGGCGGCGGCGGCTGGGGGCGCGCGTAGGGTCGTGCCTCACGGCCCACCGGGGGAGGGGTTAGCATCGAGGGGTGACCACGCAGGCCCCCAGCCACCTAGACCGCTTCCTGCCGCTCGCCGGCACCCTCAACACCCGCGACCTCGGCGGGCTGCCGCTCGCGCAGGGCGGCGTGACCCGCCCGGGGGTCTTCTTCCGCTCCGACGTGCCCCTCGACCTGAACGACGGCGACATCGCCGAGCTCGAGCGCCGCGGCCTGACCACGGTCGTCGACCTGCGCCAGCCGTTCGAGCTGGAGCGCGACCCCTCCTGCCTCGCGGGCCGCGATGGCCTCGCCTGCCACAACGTCGAGGTCTGGGGCCGTATCGAGGAGGGCTCGGCGCCGAAGGACGAGTACGACATCACCGCCTTCTACCTGGCCGCCCTCGACCACGCCGGGCCGGCTTTCGTGCGCGCCGTGACCATCCTGGCCGAGAGCCAGGGCGCCGCGCTGTTCCACTGCACCGCCGGCAAGGACCGCACCGGGCTGCTGGCGCTGCTGCTGCTCGAGGTGGCGGGGGTGCCCACCGAGCAGATCGTCGAGGACTTCGCCCTGACCCACGACCGCATCGACCCGCTGCGCGAGCGCCTGCTCGCCGACGCGGAGCGCCGCGGCGTGGCGCGCGAGCAGTTCAGCCGCCTGCTGGGCGCCACCCCCGACCTGATCGAACCCGCCATCGAGCACCTGCACGGCACCTACGGCGGCGCCGAGGCGTACCTGCAGCGCCACGGCGTCGCCGAGGCCACCCTCGCGCGGATCCGCACGAAGCTCACGGGCCGCTGACCCACGCCTGAGGAGGCCCGGGGGCCCGGCCGATGGGCCGCCCCGGGCCTCCCCTTCAGCGGATACAGAACGTCCGTTCCAGAACATGCTAGCTTGTGAAAGATGGCGCGACCAAAGGAGTACGACGAACAGGAGGTGGTGGCCCAGGCGGTGGAGCTGTTCCGCCGGCGCGGCTACGAAGGCACCTCGGTGCGCGACCTGCTCGAGCACACCGGCCTCTCGAGCAGCAGCCTCTACGCCGCGTTCGGCGGCAAGGAGGCGCTGTTCGTCGAGGCGCTGCGGGCCCACGCGGCCGTGGAGCGTGAGCAGCTGCACGCCCAGCTCACCGCCCCCGGCGGCCTGCGCGCCAACCTGCGCGCCGTGTTCGACGACCTCATCGCCGAGCTCGTCGATTCCGAGAACGCCTCCTCCCTCACCCTGAGGGCGGCGGTGGAGCAAGCAGCCAGCATGCCGCCCGTCTTCCAGCTGCTCTCCGACTACGTACAGGAGCTCACCACCATGCTCGCCGACCGACTCGACGCCGCCCACCGCACCGGGGAGCTGCACCTGGCGCACCCCGCCGCCGACGTGGCCCACTTCCTCCTCTTCTCCGCCTACAGCCTCGGCTTCGTGGCCAAGATCGACCGCTCGCGCGAGCGGCTGACCGCCTTCACCGACGTGACGCTCTCGGTGCTCGACGCGCCCGCGCCGGGGGGCTCCCGGTGAGGGGCTTAGGTCGCCTGGCGCTGCGCCGCCCACGCGCCATCGTCGCGGCGTTCGCGCTGCTGTCGTTGGTGCTCGGCTGGGGCGCCACGCGCCTGCAGCTCGACGCCTCGGTGCTGGCGCTGCTGCCCGAGGGCGACGAGGTCACCGAGCTGCAGGCCGAGATCGGCCGCACCTTCGGCACCGACGCGGTGATGGTGGCGCTGGTCGAGGGCGAGGTCTACACCCCCGAGGCCATCGAGGCGCTCCGCGGCCTCACCGCCGCGCTGGCGCGCGCGCCCGGCGTCACGGGCGTCACCAGCGCCGCCAACGCCCAGCGCATGGAGGACGACGACGGCTTCCTGCTGATCGAGGACCTGTTCCCGGCGCGCGCCACCCCCGAGCAGATCGCCGCGGCGCGGGCGTACCTCGAGAGCTCGCCGCTGTACCGCGGCGGGCTGCTGGTGGCCGAGGACGGCAGCTCCGCCAACGTGGTCATCGAGGTCGACGCCGAGCACGACTCCGAGGCGGTGGTGGCGGGCATCCGCCAGGCGCTGGCGCAGGAGTGGGAGGCGCGCGGCCTCGGGGACACCTACCTGGTGGGCGGCCAGCTCATCGACGGCGAGATGCGCCAGACGCTGGCGCGCGAGATGCCGCTCCTGGGCGGCGCCGCGGCGGCGCTGATCCTGCTGATGCTGTTCCTCAACTTCCGCAGCCTGCGCGGCGCGCTGCTGCCGCTGCTGGCGGTGACGGTGGGCCTGGTGTGGTCGTTCGGCGTGCTCGGCTGGATCGGCGAGCCGCTCAGCACGATGAGCGTCATCGCGCCGGTGGCGATCCTGGCAGTGGGCAGCTCGTTCTCGCTGCACCTGCTGGGGCGCTTCTACCAGGAGCTCTCCCACGGCGGTGGCAAGGCGGCCGCCATCGAGAAGACGTTGGCCGAGACCGGCCTCGGCATCCTCATCTCGGGCCTCGCCATCGCGGCGGCGCTGTGCACCTTCGTGCTGTCGGGCATGCCCACCGTGCGCACGCTCGGGCTGCTCACCGCCGGCGGCGTGCTCGGCGCGCTGATCGCCACCATGCTGCTGCTGCCCGCGGTGCTGACGCTGCTGCCCGCGCCCAAGCGCGCCATGGACCCCGAGAGCCCCGGCGCCATCCGCGGGCTGCTGGCTGCCGTCGCGCGCTTCGTCGACCGCCGCCGCTACGCCATCCTCGGCGTCAGCGCGGCGCTGCTGGTGCTGGCGGTGTTCGGCGCCACGCGCATCGTGCCCAACACCGCCGTCATCGACTACTTCAACGCCAACTCGCCGCTACGCACCGACTACGCTCGCGTCGAGGCGGCGTTCGGCGGCTCCAGCCAGATCCAGGTGCTGGTCGAGGGCGACCTCGGCGACCCCGCCACGCTGCAGGCGATGCTCGACTTCCAGGAGGCCGCCGGCCGCATCGAGGGCGTGGGCCCCGTGACCTCCATCGCCACCATCCTGCGCGGCATCCACCACACCCTCACCGGCGAGGAGGGGCTGCCCACCACGCGCGAGGGCGTGGCGCAGGAGCTGCTGATCTACCAGCTCTCCGGCGACCCCAGCCAGATCAGCGCCTTCATGACCCTCGACTCGCGCCAGGGGCTCATCGACATCGCCACCGCCTCCGCCTCCACCTCGGTGATGCGCCGCATCCAGAACGAGGTCGAGGCCGCCGCGGCCACCACGCTGGCGCCGCTGGCCGAGCTCTCCTACACGGGCTCGTCGCTGATCCAGCTGGCCATCGAGGACGTGCTGCTTCACGACTTCCTCATCAGCCTGTCGCTGGCCATCGTGCTGGTGATCGTCATCGACAGCTTCGTGCGCTCGGTGCGCGCCGCGCTAGTCACCATCCTGGCGCTCTTGTTCACCATCGCGCTGCAGTACGGCGCGCTCGGCTACCTGGGCCTGCCGCTCGACCTCTCGACCATGCTGCTCGGCGCGCTGGCCATCGGGGTCGGCGACTACGCCATCCACCTCACGGTCCGGTACATGGAGGAGCGCCGCGCCGGCCAGGCGCCGGAGGCCGCCATGACCACCACCCTGCTGAGCTCCGGCCGCTCGATCCTCTTCACCGCCCTCACGCTGGGCGCCGGCTTCGCCGCCATGATCATCAGCGAGTTCGTGCCCATCCGCACGCTGGGCTCGCTGATGGCGTTCACGGTGCTCTCCGTGGGCACCGCCTCGCTCACGCT
>JAAYYF010000054.1 GCA_012515535.1 Deinococcales bacterium | reverse complement strand
CGCTTGTAGGCCGCGACCGCGACGACGAGGAACACCGCGGCGAAGCCGGCGAGGACCAGCGCGTGCCGCGTGGCGTCGCCGAGCGGCGTGGCGCCCACCGTCCCGAGGGCGAGCTGGGCGTAGTGGTAGGTCGGCAGGTACGGGGCGACGCTCTGGACCACCGGCGGCAGCACCGTGATCGGCATCCACAGGCCGCTGGCGAAGGCCATGGGCATGTAGAGCAGGTTCAGCACGACGGGCGCGGAGTTGGGCCCGAACAGGTACCCGATCGCGAGGCCGAGGGCCCCGAACGGCAGCACGCCGAGGAGCAGCACGCCCAGGAGCGAGAGCCAGTCGAGCAGCGCGATGCGCACGCCGTGCATGAGGAAGGCGGCGGCGGTGATCACGACCACGACCAGCGCGCCGAACAGCAGCGCCATGCCGATCTTCGCCAGGAAGTAGGCGATGGGAGGCATCGGGGAGACGCGCTTGAGGCGCATCCAGCCCTGGCCACGCTCCGAGGCCACGCCCACCCCGAAGGAGAAGAGCGCGGCCGAGAGGACGCCGGCGGCGCCGAACGTCGCGACCATGTAGCGGGACGCGAGCACGCCCTGCGCCTCGAGGTTCCCGTAGAACGAGCCGAAGAGCAGGTAGAACATCAGCGGGAACGCCAGCGTCGCGACGCTGTAGACGGGCAGCCTGAGCAGCTTGAGGAACTCGAACTTGGTCTCGGTCAGCACGAGCCTGAGCACGTTGCGCCGCGGCCGGGCGGCGGCGGTCTGAGCGGTGATGGTGGCGGACGTCATGCCGGCACCCCTTCCGTGTACGCGGCGGCGGCCTCGTGGCGGCCGCCGGTGATGGCCAGGAACGCCTCCTCGAGGCTGGCGCCGGTGACCTCGAGGCCCGTGAGGCCTCGGTCGGCGGCGAGGAGCTCCCTGACCGTCTCTTCGGCGTCGGTGGTGAGCAGCTCGGTGGCGGCGCCCACCAGCTCGACGCGGTTCACGCCCGGCAGCGCGGCCAGGCGCGCCGGGTCGAGGCTGGTGACGGCCCTCACTACCTTGCCGGCCGTGCGCGCCTTGATCTCGGCCGGCGTGCCCTCGGCGATGAGCCTGCCCTCGTCGAGCAGGACGATGCGGTCGGCGAGCGCGTCGGCCTCCTCGAGGTAGTGGGTCGTGAGGACGACGGTGCGGCCGTCGCCGATGAACGACCTGACCTGGCGCCAGAAGTCGCGGCGCGACTCGACGTCGAGGCCCGTCGTGGGCTCGTCGAGGAACAGGAGGTCGGGGTCGCCGATCATCGCGAGCGCGAAGTGGAGCCGCTGCTTCTGACCCCCGGAGAGCTTGCCGTAGGGCCGGCGCGCGACCTGCTCCAGGCCCGCGATCGCGATGGCGTCGTCGACGCGCAGCGGCCGCGGGTAGTAGGCGGCGAACGACTCGAGGTGCTCGCGCACGGTGAGCGTGGGCGGCACGCCACTGATCTGCAGCATCGCGCCGACGCGCACCTTCGCGGCCACGTCATCGGGGCTGGTGCCGAAGAGCGAGGCGGCGCCCTCGTCTGGCCGCAGGAGGCCGAGCAGCGTGCTCACCGCCGTCGTCTTCCCGGCGCCGTTGGGCCCGAGGACGGCGAGAACCTCGCCGGCCCTGACCCGCAGGGTCACCGCGTCGAGCGCCATGACGGGGCCGTAGCGCTTGGTGACCCTCTCCAGTTGGGCTACGTAGGTCTCGTTCATGCCCCGAGGATGGCGCTCGGGGCGGTGGGCGCGGCAGTGTCGTCGGTCAGCCGCGCGGGGTGACAGGTGTCATGCCGGGCGGCGGGCCGGCGCCGCTCGGCGCGCCGCGCACGCGCTCCGGAGCCGCCGACTTGCCGCTCGGCTCGCGCCGCGGGGCCGTCGACCCCGACCAGAACGCGAACCGCCCGCCTCGCTAGGCGAGGAGGGCGGCCCGGTAGCGCCGAAGCGGCGGTGCGCGCGGATCCAAGGGGCGGGCGGTACCGCTACGCGACCTGCTGCCGGCGTCAGCGCTCCCAGAAGGGAGGTGGCTCCACCCCGAGCGCGCGCAGGTAGACGTACCCCTGGGCTCGGTGGTGGATCTCGTTGTCGATGGCGTACTGCACCAAGGAGAGGACCGT
>JAAYYF010000053.1 GCA_012515535.1 Deinococcales bacterium | reverse complement strand
GGTGGGCCTCGCGGAACGCCTCGGGGAACCAGCGCAGCAGCGTGGAGTCGGCGAGGGCGGCCACGCCCTGCTCCCTGACGGTGTCGATGCGGGCGTGCCAGGTGTCCTCGTCGCCGAAGCGCGCCACGGTGCCCGACAGCACCAGGCCGGCCACGGCGTCGGGGCGGTCGAGGGCGGCGCGCAGCGCCACCAGCCCGCCCACCGAGACGCCCACCAGCACGGCGCGCCGCTCGCCGTGCGCTTCCAGCACGCGCAGCGCGTCCTGGGCGAGGCGCGCGACGGTGTAGGCGCCCTCGGGCGCGTCGGAGAGCCCGTGGCCGCGCAGGTCGAGGCGCAGGTGGCGGTGGTGGGGCAGGCGCGCCACCACGCCGTCGAAGACGCGCAGGTCGGCGCCCAGCGCGTGGAGGTAGAGGAGCGGCGGGGCGGGGGAGCGGCCGTCCCCGGCGCCCCAGGCGCCGTCGCGGCGCGCGTGGAGCGTGACGCCGTCGACGTCGAGGAACGAGCCGACCCCCACTGGTGGCAGGTCGTTCGTGGGGTAGCTTCCGGCGTCCGTCATCTCCGCCTCCTCGGTAGCGGCCCCGGCCGGCCGGAGGGCCGCGGGCGTAGCGCGTGGGTTCGACCCTGCCACGATACGCGGTCCGGGGGCGCGCGCCGAGCGGAGCGGGGACGGTCACGGGAACGCTGGGTACCGAACCGCGGCACGGTGGCGCTGGAGGGTAGCGCTACGTAGCGCGTGCTTCCGCGCCCCGTACGCGGCAGCGCCGTCCCTGACGCGATCGCGCCGCGACCACGCGCGCACGCGTTCGGCGGGCCGTGAGCCCGGGCGAGACCCCGGCCGGCCGTAGCGAGGCCGTTCGTGTGCGGCACGACGCTCCTGCGTCGTCGGCCGCGACGATGCGCGTTACGTAACGCCGCACGCTACGCCCCGCTGTGCAGCGGTTCGGTACCCCGCCCCGGAGCGACATGCCGTACCGGGCGGGCCGCGGCGCACCGGCCCGAGCCGCGTCACGCCCCGGCCGCCGCCCTCCCCTCAGGTCAGGCGGGTCACCAGGAACTCGGAGATCGTGCGCCACCACTCGATGGCCGTCTCCGTGCTCGCCGGCCCGTGGCCGCTCTCCTCGTCCACGATGTACTCCACCTCGATGCCGCG
This sequence comes from Deinococcales bacterium, assembly GCA_012515535.1. Lineage (GTDB taxonomy): Bacteria > Deinococcota > Deinococci > Deinococcales > Trueperaceae > JAAYYF01. The sequence continues at coordinate 15,421 of JAAYYF010000053.1, read as the reverse complement.
CGAGCGTAGCGCCTCGACCATCTGGTCGGACTCCGCCTGCACCACGCGCGGGTCGTGCGCCCCCTGGTAGACCAGCAGCGGCACGCGCACGTTCTCGACGTAGGTGATCGGCGAGCGCTCGACCAGCAACTCGTGGTCCTCGTCGGGGTCGCCCACGAAGTTGCGCATCATCGGCTTCCAGTGCGGCGGCACGCTGCGCGCGAACGTCACCAGGTTGGAGGGGCCCACCGCCTCGGCGGCCACCGCCCAGCGGTCGGGCAGGCGCGTGATGGCCGACAGCGTGGCGAAGCCCCCGAACGAGGCGCCCCAGATGCCCAGGCGCGAGGCGTCGGCCCACGGCTGCTGCGCCAGCCAGTCGGCGGCCGCCTCGATGTCGCGCAGCTCGGCGCCGCCCCAGTCGCGCTGGATGAGCTTCTGGTAGCTCTTGCCGTAGCCGGTCGAGCCGCGGATGTTCGGCGCCAGCACCGCCACCCCGCGCGTCACCAGGTACTGGTACATGCCGCCGTAGGCGTAGCCGGGGCGCTCCTGCGCCTCGGGGCCGCCGTGGATCGACAGCACCACCGGGTGCGGCTCCTCGCCCTCCGGCACGTAGAGCCAGGCCGGCACCTCGCGGTCGAAGCTCGGGTAGGCGATCAGCCGCGGCACGGCCAGGTCGTCGAGCGCCACGCCGCCCAGCATCGACTGCTCGCGCCGCGCCAGCGTGCCGGCCTGCAGGTCGAGCTCGAACACGTTGCCGGCCTCGCGCGGGGAGGACAGGACGAGCAGCGCCAGCGGCTCGCTCGGGTGCAGGTCGAGCGCCTCGATCACGCCCACCGGCAGCTCGGGGGCGAGCGTGCGGCCCGCCTCGCGGTCGATCACGCCCAGCACGCCGTTGCCGCCGTCGTTCTCGACGTAGCCCACGTAGCGCCCGCTGCGCGACACCGTCACGCCGTCGACGTCGCGCTCGGGCTGGTGCACGAGGCGCCAGCCGTCGTCGGCGAACGACCAGAACGCCAGCCCCACGAACTCGCGCTCCGCGTCGGTCAACAGGTAGAAGCCGCTCTCGTCGGGCGCCCAGGGGCCGGCGTAGAACTTGGCGTCGCCCTCGTGCTGCGTCACCAGCCGCGCCTCGCCTCGCTCCAGGTCGACGAGGTGCACGTCGGTGTCCGAGTTCGAGCGCGTCTCGATCACCGTCAGCCAGCGCCCGCTCCTCGACACCTCGGCCGCGTAGTAGAGGCCGCCCGTCATCAGGCGCTCGACCTCGCCCGAGTCGGGGTCCAGCAGCAGCGGGTCCATCTCGCTGGGCTCGCGGTCGTTGGCGCTGAGCACGATGCGGCCGTCGGCCGTCCAGCCGGCGAGGTTGTACTCCACCTCGGGGCGGTCGGTGAGCTGGCGCGGCCAGCTGGCGGTGCCGGCCTCGAAGTCGATCACGAACAGCTCGGGCGTCTCGTTCCCCTTCAGGTCGGCGGCGAAGGCGATGCGCCGGCCGTCGCGCGACCAGGCGAACGCGGTGACGCGCCGCCCCGGCAGCGCCGTGAGCTGCCGCGCGAAGCCGCCCCCCTTGGGCTGGAGCCATAGCTGGAAACGGCCGCTGGTGTCGGCCAGGTAGGCGAACCACTGGCCGTCGGGCGACCAGGCGGGGCTGGCGAGGCGCCGGACGCTGGCGAGCTGCTCGAAGGTGGGGGTGGGCATCGTGGCCTCCTTGGCGGCTCGGGCGCTGCCTCGAACCGGTGTGGGTGTTCAGGGGTCGTGCGGTCGCCTCACGCTAACGCCAACAGGGCCACGCCCGCCACCATCCCGAGCGCGCCCAGGGCGCGCCGGCGGCCGTGGCCCTCGGCCAGCAGCCGCGCGCCCATCAGCGTGCCCAGCAGGATGCTGACCTCGCGCGTGGGCGCCACCAGGCTCACGGGGGTGAAGCCCATGGCCGTCAGCACCAGCAGGTAGGCGCAGGAGCTCAGCAGCGCCACAGCCACGGTGGCCCCGCGGTGGGCGCGCCACACGCGCGCCACCTCGGCGCGCCCGCGCAGCGCCACCGGCAGCATCAACAGCGCGCGCCACCCCTCCGAGACGACCATGTAGACCAGCGGCACGGCGCCGGCGTGGCCCACGGCGTAGCCGTCCCACACGGTGTAGAGCGAGATGAAGCCGCCCGTGACGAGCCCGTAGAGGACGGCCGGGCGCCGGGCGCCGCCGTGGCCGCGGCCGCCGGTGAGGACGAACACGCTGCCCACCACCAGCAGGGTGCCCAGCAGCGCCTGCGGGCCGGGGCGCTCGCCGAGGAGCAGCACCGCCAGGACGGTGGCCAGCGCCGGGCCGCTGCCGCGCGCCAACGGGTAGACGAGCGACAGGTCGCCGACGCGGTAGCCACGCTGCAGCGTCACGAAGTAGCCGATGTGGATGGCGCCCGACACCAGCGCGAGCCCGGCGTGCGCCAGCGTGAACGCGGGGCGCTCGAGCCAGGCGTAGACCGCCACGACGGGCCCCAGCACCGCCAGCGTCACCAGCGACAGCAGCCACACGAACTCGGCCCCGCCCGCCACGCGCTTGGCCAGCAGGTTCCAGGACGCGTGCATGACGGCGGAGCCGAGCACCAGGGCGAAGGCGAGCGTGGTCACGTGCCGGCCAGCCTACGCCCTCGGCGGGCGCCGGGGCGAGCCGGCTAGCCGTCCACGTACGTCAACCAGTGCTCGAACCCGGGCACGCGGCCCCGGACCACGTCGAGGTAGCGCTGGCGGATCGCCAGCGACACCTCCCCCGCCCGCCCCTCGCCGATGGGGCGCCGGTCGATGCTCGCCACCGGCGTGACCTCGGCGGCGGTGCCCACGAGGAACACCTCGTCGGCGATGTAGAGCTCGTCGCGCGTGGCCATGGTGGGCACCACTTCGAGGCCCATCTGCTTCGCGATCTGGACGACGCTGTCGCGGGTGATGCCGCGCAGGTTCACAGAGTGGGCGATGGGGTGCAGCACGCCGTCCTTCACGAAGAAGACGTTCTCACCGGAGCCCTCGGCCACGTACCCCGCTTTGTCGAGCAGCAGCGCCTCGTCGAAGCCGTTGTCGCGCGCCTCCTGGTTGGCGAGCACCGAGTTGACGTAGTTGCCGCCCGCCTTCGACTTGGTGGGCAGCACGTCGCCGGGGCTGCGGCGCCACGAGCTGGTCATGAGCTTGGCGCCCTGGCGGACCACGTCCTCGCCGAGGTAGCTGCCCCACGGCAGCGCGGCGACCATGAAGCGCACCTCGTTGCGCGTCGGGTCGATGCCGAGCGACTGCGCCCCGTACCACAGGAGCGGCCGGACGTAACCCTCCTGCAACCGGTTGGCGCGCAGCGTCTCGACCACCGCCTGCTCGACCTGCTGCGCCGTGACGGGCGGGCGCATCAGGACGATCTTCGCGGACTGGACGAGGCGCTCGGCGTGCTCGCGCAGGCGGAACACGGCGGGGCCGCGCTCGGTGCGGTAGGCGCGGATGCCCTCGAAGACGCTCGTGCCGTAGTGGAGCGCGTGGGTGAGGACCGAGACGGTGGCTTCCGCCTCGGGCACCAGGTCGCCGTCGAGCCAGATCAGGCCGGCGCTCTGCGTGCTGGTAGCCGCTGGCGTGGGTCTCTTCGGGATGGTCATCTGTCCTCCTGTTGTACTCCTGTACGTCGATTATCCCCCCTGGCCGGGCGCCCGGAGGGTCCCGGGGTGGCGGAGGAGGACTCGGGAGGCGGGCGGACGCGGCTGCGGGCGGCGCGGGGCCGGGGGGCTCGCCCGGGCGCGTGGCGGGACCCCTGTCCGGGCGCGGGCATCGCTTACACTTCTGCGCATGAAGGTCCTCGTCACCGGCGGCGCCGGTTACATCGGTTCCATCACCGTCGAGACGCTGCTGGCGCGGGGCCACGAGCCCATCGTCCTCGACGACCTCTCGACGGGCCACCGCGACGCGGTGCCCGAGGGCGTGCCGTTCGTGCACGGCAGCGTGGCCGACCCCGACATGGTGGGCTACGCGCTGCGCGACCTGGGCGCCGAGGCGGTGCTGCACTTCGCGGCCTTCTCGCTGGTGGGCGAGTCGATGAGCCAGCCGATGAAGTACTTCGGCAACAACGCCGCCGGCACGCTGGCGCTGCTCGACGGCCTCGTGCGCCACGGCGTCCAGCGCTTCGTGCTCTCGTCCACCGCCGCCGTCTACGGCACGCCCGCCAGCGTGCCCATCCCCGAGGACGCGCCGCTGCGCCCCGAGAGCGTCTACGGCGAGTCGAAGCTGATGATCGAGCGCGCCCTCGCCTGGCTGGCGCGCACCAGCGGCCTGGGCTCGGTGGCGCTGCGCTACTTCAACGCCGCCGGCGCCAGCGCGGCGCGCGGCGAGGACCACCGGCCCGAGTCGCACCTGATCCCGCTGGTGCTGCAGGTGGCGGCCGGCCGCCGCGAGAGCATCCAGGTGTTCGGCGACGACTACCCCACGCCCGACGGCACCGCCGTGCGCGACTACGTCCACGTGCTCGACCTGGCCGAGGCGCACGTGCTGGCGCTGGAGGCGCTCGTGCCGGGCGAGGCGCGCGCCTACAACCTGGGCAACGGCCGCGGCTACTCGGTGCGCGAGGTGATCGAGGTGTGCCGCCGGGTCACGGGGGAGGCCATCCCCGAGGTGGCGGCCCCGCGCCGCGCCGGCGACCCGCCCGTGCTGGTGGCCGACAGCGGCCGCGCGCGCGCCGAGCTGGGCTGGCGCCCGCGGCGCGAGGCGCTCGAGGAGATGGTGGCGAGCGCCTGGGCGTGGCACCGCGCCCACCCCGACGGCTACGGGGCGGCGGGCCGTTAAGCGGCCGGTTAACGTCCCCGCGCCGTCGCTCACCCACGTGGCTGTAGCGCTCCGGGATGATGTGATATGACACTGGGCGACGCCAGGGAGCCGGCCCCCGCGGGGCGTTACGCGCCGCCGCCGGAGCGGGCCTAGCGCGCTAGCCGGAAGACCCGCAGGCCGCCCGCCAGGGCGCCCGTGCTACCCTTACATGACTTGGAGACTGCCATGAAACGACTCGTGATCACCGCGCTGCTCGCGCTGGGCGCGGCGGCGTCGGCGCAGCAGGGCGCCGTCCTGAGCGGGATCGTCCAGAGCGAGGAGCCCCTCGCCGAGAACACCCGCGTGGCCATCCACGTCGTCGACAGCGACAACGTGTGGGGCCTCGAGGTGGTGTCGGTGGCGCCCGTGGGCGGCACCTTCCGCGTGACGCCCGGCCCGCTGCCCCCCGAGCAGCTGCGCCCGTTCCGCAGCGGCAGCGTCATCCTGCCCGGCCTGCAGAACGAGTACCGCGTGGCCCCCGACGACGTGAACGTCGCGGTGGCGCGCTTCAACATGTACGTCGACCAGAACGGCAACCAGGTGTTCGACCGCGTGGTCGACCGCTGGTACATCGGCGTGCCCAGCCTCGAGAACCCCATGGGCTTCTTCACGCTGCTGTACGTCGACAAGGCCGCCACCCTCACGGCCAGCGGCGTCGAGCTGCAGCTGCAGCCCGGCTGGAACGTCTTCACCGTGCGCTTCCCCGACGACGTGTCGAGCTACGCCGTGGTCGGCGGCGTCGAGGACATCGTCCTCGACGTCATCCTGCCCTGACCCTTCCCCCGAGGCGCGCCGCGGCGTGCGTCGTCCCAGGACGCGCGCGCGGCGCGCGAACGTGCTGAGGTAGGTGCCATGAACGTCAAGGAAGGCAAGCTCATCGCGCAGGACCTGCGCCTCGCCGTGGTGGTCAGCCGCTTCAACGAGCTCGTCACGCGCCGCCTGCTGGAGGGCGCGCTCGACGGGCTGCGCCGCGCCGGCGCCGACGAGGACGAGGTCACGGTGGCCTGGGTGCCGGGCGCCGTGGAGATCCCGGTGGTGGCCGCCAAGCTGGCGGCCTCCGGCGAGTACGACGCCGTGATCACCCTGGGCGCCGTGGTGCGCGGCGCCACCAGCCACTACGACTACGTGTGCAGCATGGTGGCCTCGGGCGTGGCGCGCGCCGCGGAAGCCAGCGGCGTGCCCGTGATCTTCGGGGTGCTCACCACCGACACCATGGAGCAGGCGCTCGACCGCGCCGGCGGCAAGGTGGGCAACAAGGGCACCGAGGCGGCCGTGGCGGCCGTGGAGATGGCCAACCTCATGAAGGAGCTCGACTGACGTCGGCCTTCTGACGCGTGACGAGGGGTGGCGGCGCGAGCCTCAGGCCCTCGTTCGAGGCTACGCGGTCATCCGAGAGCCTGAGGCTCGCCCCAAGCACCCCCACGTAGAGCCCGCGCGGTCTGCGTCCGTACCCACGTAGAGCCCGCCCGGCCGGCGCCCGTGCCCCTACAGCCATCGTTGCGCCTCGGCGTAGCGCAGCAGCAGCGCGCGCGCCTCCTCGGCGTCGCGCACGTCGCCCACGGCGCGCGCCTCCGCCACCAGCGCGAGCGCCTCGCCCACCCGCGGGCCCGGTTCCAGGCCCAGCAGCCCCATCACCTCGCGCCCGCTCAGCAGCGGTCGCGGCGGGGCCGGCTCCTCGAGCAGCGCGATCACCTGGCCCAGCGCCAGGCGGTAGGCGCGCCGCTGCGCCTCGCTCGCCAGCGGCCCGCGCGCCGCCTCGCGGTCGGCGATCATCAGCTTCAGCAGGTCGGGCAGCAGCTCGCGCCGCCGGTGCACGAAGCGCCGCGCGGCGCGCTCGCCGCGTGGCAGCGGCAGCATGTGGTAGCGCACGAGCTTCGTGGCGCGCTCGACCACCTCGTTCGGCAGGCGCAGGCGGCGCAGCCGCTCGCGGGTCAGCTCGGCGCCGACGCGGTCGTGGCCGTGGAAGGTCACCTGCCCCGCGGGGCCGCGCTCGGCGGTGGCGGGCTTGCCGACGTCGTGCAGCAGCGTGGCCCAGCGCAGCGCCGCGACCGCGTCGGGGAAGCCGTGCAGCAGCTGGTCGAGGGCCTCGAGCGAGTGGTCCAGCACGTCGAGGTGGTGGAAGCCGCGCCCCTGGTCGACGCCGCGTGCCGCCTCGAGCTCGGGCAGGTAGACGCGCGTGAGGCGCAGCTCGGCCAGCAGCTGGAAGGCGTGGGCCGCGCGCGGGGCGGCCAGCATCGCGCTCAGCTCGGCGCCGACCCGCTCGGCGGCCGGCAGCGGCCGCGCGCCCGCGGCCTGCGCCGCGCCCAGCTCGACCACCGCCGCGCGCGTGGCGGCCTCGAGCGCGAACCCCAGCGTCCCGGCGAAGCGCGCCGCCCGCAGCGGCCGTACGGCGTCGGCCTCGAGCGCCGCGCGCGAGGTCATGCGCACCCGCCCAGCGCGCAGGTCCGCCAGCCCGCCCAGCGGGTCGACCAGCCGCCCCGCGGCGTCCAGCGCCATGGCGTTGAGGGTCAGGTCGCGCAGCGCCAGGTCGGCCTCGAAGCTCCCCGCCCCCGGGCGCGGCGGCGCGAGGTCGTGCACGGCGCCGCCCGGCAGCGCCACGCGCCAGTGGCCCCGCTCGGCGTCGAGCTCGAAGGGCGAGCCGCCCGTCAGCGCCGCCAGCTCCAGGGCGGCCGCGCGCGGGTCCGCCACCAGCCAGTCGAGGTCGGCGGGCGCCGCGCCCAGCAGGGCGTCGCGCACCGCGCCGCCCACCAGCCAGGCGCCCGCGGGCCACGGCTTAAACTGACGCGTGTCGAGCCCAGACCCAGACATGTCCGGCCCCAGCCTACGCCCCCTGGTGGTGGGGCTGACCGGCAGCATCGGCGCCGGCAAGTCGAGCGTGGCGCGCCTGCTGCAGGCGCACGGCGCGCTGGTGATCGACGCCGACGCCCTGGCGCGCCAGGCCACCGACGACCCGGAGGTGCTGGCGAGCATCGCGCGCGAGCTGGGCCCCGGGCTGGTGGTGTACGGCCGCCTCGACCGCCAGGCCACCGCCCGGCGGGTGTTCGACGACCCCGCGGCGCGCGCGGCGCTCAACGGCATCGTCCACCCGTGGGTCGGACGGCGGCGCCTGGAGCTGCAGGCCGCGGCGGCGCGGACGCCCGACCCGCCCCCGGTGATCGTGCACGACGTGCCCCTGCTCTTCGAGACGGGCCTGGACGCCGCCATGGACGCCACCGTGGTGGTGACGGCGCCGCTCGAGACGCGCGTGGCGCGCGTGGTGGCGCGCTCGGGCCTGCCGCCCGAGGAGGTGCGGGCGCGCGACGCTGCCCAGCTGCCCCAGGCCGAGAAGGCGCGCCGCGCCGACTTCGTGGTCGACAACGCGGGCGACGAGGCGGCGCTGGAACGGGAGGTGGCGCGGCTGTGGCCAGCGTTGCTGGCCCGCCGCGCCACCTCGGACGCTCTGGGTTAGGCCCCCGAAGGGGGCCGCGGGGCGCCGCTTACCAGGCGACGCGCGAGAGCGAGTAGCCGCGCAGGACGCCGCCGTCGCTCACGCCGTAGCTGTAGGCGCCGCCCATGCGGTCGGCGACGAAGCTCAGGAACTCCTGCAGCGCTCCGCCGGCGCGCTCCACGGCCTCGAAGTCGAAGTCGGAGCCGGCCAGGCCCGCGAACAGCCCGAACTCGGCGCCGAGCTGCTCGGCCAGGGCGCGGTAGGAGGCGCCGCCGTCGACGAACGACACGTTGCCGGCGCCCAGGGGCACCTCGGCCGCGAGCTCGGCCAGCCCGGCCGGCAGGCCGCCGCCCGCCGCCTGCGCCTGGAGCGCCGCGTCCATCGAGTCGCTGCTGGTGGCGATCAGCACGTAGCCGCCCGTGATGGCGACCTCGAGGGTCACGCCCTCGGCGAGCGCATAGCTGTCGACGCTCACGCCGCCCACGTCGCGCGTCTGCGGCGCCGCGGGCATGCCGCCGCCCTCGCCGTACGGGTCGGCGAAGCTGCTGGCCATGAAGCCGGCCATCTGGATCAGCATCTGCAGGCCCTGCGCGGCGGCGGCGGGGTCGGTGGTCTCGATGAGGTAGACCGCGTCGCCCAGGAGGTTCTCGGGCATCACGCCGATCTGGGTGGCGGGCGCGAAGGCGGGGGTGATGGTGGCGAAGGTGTCGCCCATCCAGTCGAACAGCAGCTGGTTCAGGTCGAGGCCGAGGTTGTCGGCCACGAAGGCGTTGAGGCCCCCGATGCCGAGCTCGGGCAGGTCGGCGCTGAGCTCGTCGAGGTAGTCCCACCAGGCGCCCAGGTCCGTGCTGCCGGCCTGGTAGCCCACGGCGCCGGGGCCGACGAAGGCCAGCGGCTCCGACGACACCGGCGTGCGGTTGGAGAGGAGCGCGTGGAGGCTCGGGTCGAGCGAGGCGTCGCCGAGCACCTGCAGCGACAGCGACTCGACGCCCTGGTCGGTGACGCGGGTGACGGCGCCGTAGCTGCCGACCGTCTCGAGCGCGCGCGCCAGGCGGTCGACGCTGGCGTCGAAGCCCATGCCCTCGGCGAACGGCCGCGCCAGGCCGACGATGGTCGGCAGGTCGAAGTAGGCCACCACGTTGCCCGGCATGATGGGCGCCACGGCGGCGGCGAAGCCGGCGCTGTCGCGGAAGCTGGGCTCGGCGGCGCCCTGGTAGCGGCGCAGCACGCCGCGCAGCGCGTCGGGGTTGCTGGAGGCGGTCACGAGCGTGCCCTCGATGGCGAAGGCGATGGGGGTGTCGAACTCGTCGGTGGCGCCCACGCGGAACTCGATCGAGCCCTCGGTGAGGACCTGGAAGTCGGCGGGGTCCGACTCCTCCTCGATGGCCTGCGCGAGGGCCGCGGCGGCCTCCTCGCTCACGCGCGCCACGACCGTCACGGTCGGCAGCGGGTTGGAGCGCGAGGCCGAGACGGCGAACCAGAACTCGTCGCCGAAGAAGTCGTAGAAGCCCAGGCCGGCGAACGCTTCGGGGATGGCGTCGTCGAGCTCGTCGAGCTCACCGGCGACCTCCTCCTCGGCCAGGGCCTCGTTCAGCAGGGCGCCGAGGTCGAGGCGCACCCACTCGTCGACGATCGGCTGGAACTTGGCCTCGTGCTGCTGCAGGCCGCTCAGGCCGATGGCCACGAAGGTGTCCTGGGGCAGCAGCCGCTCGAGGCCCTGCGCCGAGGCCGTGGCGGCGAGCGCGAGGGCCACCAGGGCGAGCACCAGGCCGCGCACGGCGCGCCGTAGCGGCGAGCCGATGGGGTTGGTTAGGTACGACGGACGTGACATAGGACCTCCATGCTGCAAGCGGCCTGCATTGTAGCCGCACGGTCGGGGGGCGTGGGTGGATTCGTCGCGTCAGGCGAGACGGGCGCGTTCCGCCTCCGCGAGGCGCTCGAGCACCCGGCGCGCCGTCGCCACCACGTTCTCGGCGGTGAAGCCGAACTCGCGCATGGCGACGTCGCCAGGGGCCGAGGCGCCGAAGTGGTCGATGCCCACGATCTCGCCGGCGTCGCCGACGTAGCGCTCCCAGCCCAGCGTGGCGGCGGCCTCCACGGCCACCCGCGCCCGCACCCCGCGCGGCAGCACCGCCTCCCTGTACTCGCGCGGCTGCGCCTCGAACAGCTCGAAGCTCGGCATGCTGACCACGCGCGTGCGGACGCCCTCGGCCTCCAGCACGTCGCGCGCCGCCAGGCAGTGCTGCACCTCGGAGCCGGTGCCGATGAGGATCAGGTCGGGCTTCGCCGGCGCGGCGGGCGCCTCGGTCCAGGCGCCGGCGCCGCCCTGCGCCAGCCCGCCGGCGGCGCCGGCCTCGGCCAGCACGTAGCCGCCGCGCCGCACGGCGCCCTTGGGCACCGCCAGGTTGGGCACGTTCTGGCGCGTGAGCGCCAGCGCCGTGGGGGTGCTCTCGTGCTCCACCGCCAGGGCCCACGCCTGCGCCGTCTCGTTGGCGTCGGCGGGGCGGATCACGTGCAGGTTGGGGGTGGCGCGCAGCGCCATCAGGTGCCCGATGGGCTGGTGGGTGGGGCCGTCGCCGCCCAGCCCGATGCTGTCGTGGGTGAAGACGTAGATCACGCCCTGGCCCATCAGCGCCGACAGGCGCAGCGCCGGCTTCAGGTAGTCGGAGAAGACGAGGAAGGTGGCCACGAAGGCGCGCGTGCCGCCGTGCAGCGTGAGGCCGTTGGCGATGGCGGCCATGGCGTGCTCGCGCACCCCGAAGTGGACGATGCGGCCCGAGTAGTCCCAGCGCTGCATGGCGGTCTCGCCCTCGATGTCGGTGTAGTTCGAGCCCGCCAGGTCGGCGGAGCCGCCCACCAGCTCGGGCAGCCTCTTGGCCAGCGCGTTCATGGCGTGCTGCGACGCCTTGCGGGTGGCGAGCGACTCGCCGACCGGGAAGGTGGGCAGCTCGGCGTCGAAGCCCGCCGGCAGCTCGCGCGCGGTGGTGCGCTCGAACTCGGCGGCCAGCTCGGGGTGCTCGGCGCGGTAGCGCTCGAACAGCTCGCGCCACGCCGCCTCGGCCCGCTCGCCGCGCGGCACCGCCTGGCGGTAGTGCGCCAGCACGTCGTCGGGCACGGTGAACGCCGGCCAGTCGATGCCGAGGTGCTCCTTGGTGAGCTCGGCCTCCTTGGCGCCCAGCGGCGAGCCGTGCACCTTGGAGGTGCCGGCCAGGTTGGGCGCGCCGTAGCCGATCACGGTGCGCACCGCGATGAGGCTGGGCCTGCCGGTCTCGGCCTTGGCGGCGTCGATGGCGGCCGCGAGCGCCGCCACGTCGTTGCCGTCCTCCACGCGCTGGGTGTGCCAGCCGTAGGCCTGGTAGCGCTGGACGACGTCCTCGGTGAAGGTGATGTCGGTGGAGCCGTCGATGGAGATCTCGTTGTCATCGTACAGGACGATCAGCTTGCCGAGCCCCAGGTGGCCCGCCAGCGACGACGCCTCGGACGCCACCCCCTCCATCAGGTCGCCGTCGGAGGCGATGACGTAGGTGTGGTGGTCGACGATGTCGAAGCCGGGCCGGTTGTAGCGCGCCGCCAGGTGCGCCTCGGCCAGCGCCATGCCGACGGCGGTGGAGATGCCCTGGCCCAGCGGGCCGGTGGTGGTCTCGACGCCGTCGGTGTGGCCGTACTCGGGGTGGCCGGGCGTCTTGGAGCCCCACTGGCGGTAGGCGCGCAGCTCGTCCATCGAGAGGTCGAAGCCGGTCAGGTGCAGCAGCGCGTACTGCAGCATCGAGCCGTGGCCCGCGGACTGGACGTAGCGGTCGCGGTTCGGCCACTTGGCGTTCCTGGGGTTGTAGCGCATCGCCTGCGTGAAGAGCGTGTAGCCCATGGCGGCGGTACCCAGCGGCATGCCGGGGTGACCGTCGCCGGACGCCTCGACCGCGTCCACCACGAGCGCCCTGATGGCGTTGACGGCGCGCGTCTGTAGCGCCGGGTCTACCTGGTTGGTGTCGGACATCGCGTTTCCTCCTGAAGCCGCTCGGCCGCGTCCGCACGACGTGAAAGCGGCCCTGTCAACGATAGCAGGGCCGCATGGCTGGCTCGGGCGCCGGCGCGTCGGGGCGGGGAACGCTCCCGCCCGACGCGCGTGGGAGCGGCGCTCAACGCACCTCGATGGGCTGGCTCGCCACGGTCGAGTACGACCTCCCGGTCAGGTAGCGCACCTCGTAGCGCCCCGGCTCCTCGGGGGCCGTCAGCTCGAGCGGGCTGCCGTCGGCGACGTAGGCGTAGTCGCCCCAGTCGCCCTCGGGGGCGCCCGCGGGCACGATGGTCACGAAGTCAGCCCAGTAGCCGGTGCTCTCCCAGAAGACCGGGAAGCGCTGACCGGCGACCACCGTCTCGGGCGCCTGCAGGCTCGCGGTGAGGGGGTAGAGGCTGATCGGGACGCTGGCTAGGACGATGTACTCCTCCTCCGTGACGTAGCGCACCTCGTACTCGCCCGGCTCCTCGGGCGTCAGGAGCTCGAAGGTGCCGGCGTCGTGGACGTACGCGTAGTCGGTCCACTCGGTGGCCGGAGCGCCCGCCCGCACGATGGTGACGTAGTGGGTGGGGTCGCCGGACGGCTCCACCACCTCGACGGCCACGACCGAGCCCGCCGACGCCTCGGCGGGCGCGCGGATGGCGCCGCTGGCGGGCGCGAGGGTGAGGGGCAGCGTGGCCAGGGTGACGTCGCTGAAGCCGTCGTTGTAGCGGATCTCGTACTCGCCGTCGGTCTGCGGGGTGCGGAGGGCGAGCGGGTTCCCGCGCTCGGTGTACTCGTAGGCGCCCCACGCGCCCTCGGGCGTGCCCACCGGCACGATCGTGACGTAGTCGGCGGCGTTGTCGGGGCCGTGCCACACGACCTCGATGACCTGGCCGGCGGTGGTCTCGGCCGGCGCCTCGAGCGTCACCGTCACCGGCTGCGTCTCGATGCTCGTCACGCCGAGCATGTGGGTGGTGCCGCCGGGCTGGTCGACGAGGAAGCGCAGCTCGTACTCGGCCGCCTCGGCGGGCAGGCGCATGGCCAGCTCGCCCGCGGGGCCCTCGGCCCACTCGTACCGCAGCAGGGCGTCGAGGCCGGCCGGCACGAGGGCGATGTAGCCGCCGCCGCTGGGAGCGCCCTCCCAGGCGATGGTGAGCGTTGCGCCGGCGTTAGGGGTGACGGTCTCGGGGGTGAGGGTGACGTCGAGGCGCGGCGCCAGCTCGAAGGCGAACTCGTTGGGCCCCTCGGGCGTGACGGCCAGGCCAGAGACCACCAGGGGCTCGGCGCTGAGGGCGTCGGCCACGCGCGCCACGTAGCCGCCGGCCGGCAGCTCGGTGCGGAAGACGCCGCCCGCCTCGGCCGCGAACCACGCGGCGTCGGCCTCCGCGCCCAGGGCGGGCTGGAAGGCCACGCTGGCGCCGTCCTCGGCGGGCTCGCCGTCGCGCGTGAGGGTGACCCGCACGGGGTAGGTGGCCGGCGCCACGGGCGCGGCGGCCGCCTCCACGGCGCGGTTCAGCGCCGCCAGCAGCTCGGCGGCGCTGGTGGCGTTCTCGAAGGCGCCCAGCCCGTCGAAGCTGGCGCGCGCGAGCTCGTCGAGGTCGAAGCCGATGATGCGCAGGTCGATGCCGGCGTCCTTCAGGGCCTGGGCGGCGGCGCGCACGTCGCCCCCGCAGCCCTCCTCGCCGTCGGTGATGAGCACCACGATGCGCTCGCCGGTGCGCCCGTCGAGGTCCTCGAGGGCTCGCTCGAGCGAGTAGGCGATGGGCGTGGCGCCGCGCGCCTGGGTGTTCCTGACGGTGGTGAGGAGCAGCTGGCGGTCGACGCCCTCGATGGGCACGTAGAGGCGGCTGTCCTCGCAGGAGCCGGCGGCGGTGGCCTGGAGCTCCGAGCCGTAGGCGCGGTAGCCGACGTTGAGGTCGGCGTCGGCGGGCAGCGCGGCCACCAGCTCGGCGAGCACCTCCTTGGCGGCGACGATGCGGTAGCGGCCGTCGGCGAGCTTGTTGAACATCGAGCCGGAGGCGTCGAGGATCAGCTCGACGTGGCTGGGGCCGGCGGCCGGCGCGCCCTGGGCCAGGGCCGCCGCCGGGGCGGTCAGCAGCAGGACCAGAAGCGGGGCCAGCAGCGGCGCGAGCACGAGGGACCTGACGGAACGGAGCATGCGTTACCTCGCTTGGCGCGGGCGCGGGGGGCGCTCGGCGTGTGTTGGGGTCAGCGTGTACGAATCTATCCGGTCGGGCGCGCTAAGGAAGTGGGACTTCTGACCGGCTCACGGCTCGCTGGGCTCGGGCGCCTTGCGCTGGCGGCGACGCTCGATGTCCTGGCGCACGCGCTCGCCCGTCTGCCAGTGGCGCTTCTCCATCTCGGTCTCGACGCGCAGCTGGGGCACCTCGGCGGGGCGGCCGTCGGCGCCTATGGCCACGAAGTTCAGGTGGCCGATGGTGCATAGGCGGCGCTCGCCGGTGAGCGGGTTCTCGCCGTGCACCTCGCAGCGCACGATCATGCTGGTGCGGCCGGTCCAGGCCACGCGGCTCTTCAGCTCGACGATCTCGCCGACGTGGATGGGGTTGCGGAAGTCGATGGGCTCGGTGGAGGCGGTGACCACGACCTTGCGGCAGAAGCGCTGCGCGGCGATCGCGGCGCCCACGTCCATCAGCGCCAGCACCTCGCCCCCGAAGAGGGTGCCCAGGGGGTTGGCCATGTTGGGGAAGGCGGTGCGGACGCTGACCACCCAGTCGGAGGCTACCGTTTCGCGCGTGGAGGGCGGCATCAGGCCAGTATAGGTCGCGGCCCCGGGCCGCTCGCGGTCGCGCCGTCGCGCCATGAAGAAACCCGCCCCAGTGAACTTCTGGGGCGGGTCGGTGCCAACCTGGTTCTGAGGGGAACCTTCGCGGTTCGCTCTCTCAGGAGGCGGTCCTTCGGTTACCCTCGGCGGGCACCTCCACTGGTCATCTCTGAACTGCTGCTGATAAGACCACCTCCTTTCCGTGGTAGGTGCATGTTAGCGGATGCGGTGGCGCGCGACGTGAGGCAGTTGACACTCTTCGGTGAAGGCGGCGTGGAGCGAGCGCTCATCGACGGCAGGTGACGGAGGGCGGGGGAGGAGAGGGTTCTTTCGGCCGCTCAGGTCGTTGTTCAAGGATAGCCACGTAGCCTTGAACGAGGATCCGAGGCTCGTGGGGAAGCGCGAGCGATGCTCGTCAGGAT
>JAAYYF010000052.1 GCA_012515535.1 Deinococcales bacterium | reverse complement strand
CGGTGGTGGGCGGCACCTGCGTCAACGTCGGCTGCATCCCCTCCAAGCTCCTGCTCGAGGCGGCCGCCCACTTCCACGCCGCCCGCAGCAGCTTCCCGGCCCTCGCCAGCGAGGCGCGAGCCGCCTGGCAGCAGGCGCAGGCGCGCAAGGGCGCCGTGATCGAGCGCCTCCGGCAGGAGAAGTACCTCGACGTGCTCGCCGGCTACGAGGGCGTGACGCTCCTGCGCGGGGAAGCCGCGCTCCTGGGGGCGGGCCGCGTGCGCGTGGGCGAGGCGGTGGTGGGCGCGCGCAAGGTGGTGATCGCCACGGGCGCGGCGCCCGCCTTACCGCCCGTCCCCGGCCTGGCGCAGGGGGGCGCCCTCACCAGCACCAGCGCCATGGAGCTTAAGGTGCTGCCGGCGTCGCTGATCGTGCTCGGCGCCGGCGCCGTCGGCCTGGAGCTGGGCCAGGCGTTCGCGCGCTTCGGCGTCAAGGTCACCGTGATTGAGGCCGAAGCGCGCATCCTGCCCGCCGAGGACCCCGAACTCTCGAACGCGCTGGCGAACGCCCTCGCCGCCGAGGGCCTGGAGCTGCGCACGGGCGCGCGCGTGACACGCGTGGAGCGCGATACGACCGGCTACCGCCTCGACGTCGCGCAGGGCGGCACGGAAGAGACGCTGCGCGCCGAGCAGCTCCTGGTGGCCGCCGGCCGCCGCCCCGCCACCGCCGGCCTCGGCCTGGAGGCGGCGGGGGTGGAGGTCGACGCGCGCGGCTTCGTGCGCGTCGACGGGTTCATGCGCACCTCGAACCCGGGCGTCTTCGCCGCCGGCGACGTCACCGGCGCCCCCCAGTTCGTCTACCTCGCCGCCGCGGCGGGCCGGGTCGCGGCGGAGGCCGCCCTCGCCGACCTCACGGGCGCGCCCAGCGTGCCGCTCGACGCGAGCGTGGTGCCGCGCGTCACCTTCACCGACCCGCAGCTCGCCGCCGTGGGCTTGACGGAGGCGCAGGCGCGGGCGGCGGGGCACGCCGTGCAAGTGGCGACGCTGCCGGCGGCGGCCATCCCGCGCGCGGCCGTCACCGGCTCCGACCGCGGCCTCATCAAGCTCGTGGCGGATGTGGCCGGCGGCCGCCTGCTCGGCGCGCACCTCCTGACCGCCAACGCCGGCGACGTCATCGGCGAGGCCACGCTGGCGCTGCGCTTCGGCCTCACCAGCGCCGACCTCGCCTCCACCCTCCACCCCTACCTGACGTGGGCGGAGGGCGTGAAGCTGGCGGCGCAGGCGTTCACCCAGGACGTGACCAGGCTCTCCTGCTGCGCCTGAGCGGTGGACGCCGTGACGATGGCGTCTGTCACCACGCCGGGCCCGCCAGCACGGCCCGCAGGTCCTCCTCCAGGCCCGCGAGCCTGTCCTGCGGGTAGAGCAGGCGCATGGTGCGGTCGGGCCCCAGGAGCGCGACGGGGTCGGAGTGCGCCACGAGCCCGTCGCCCAGGGCGTTGACGCCCACGTAGAAGCGCAGGGCGGCCTCGGCGACCTCCTGGTTGCCGCCGCGCAGCCCAAGGAAGGTGGGGTGGAAGCCCTCCACGTAGGCCCGCAGGCGCTCGGCCGTGTCGATGGCGGGATCGACGGTGACCATCACCACCTGCACCTCGGCCGGTTCGCCCAGGCCGCGGTAGGCGCGCGCCAGGCGCGCCATGGTGAGCGGGCACACGTCGGGGCAGCTCGTGTAACCGAAGAACACCAGCAGGTAGGGCGCGGCCAGGTCCGCGAGCGCGGCGCGCTCGCCGCCGGTGGTGGCCAGGGTGACGTCGCCCATGGCCGGCGGGCTGTCGAGCAGCACGCCCGCCCACCCCGGCGCGGCGCCCGCGCGCGGGAGGAAGAGCGCGGCGCCGGCGGCCACGAGCGCCAGCAGCGCGACGGTTACTAGGATGAGGCGCCTTTGCGGCATGGGTCACCGCCCGCCGGCGAGCTCGCGCTCGATGGCGCTGGCGAGCGTCTCGTAGCTGGGCGCCTCGAAGCCTTGCGTGCCCACCACGATGGAGGGGGTGCCGCGCACGCCGACTCGGTCGCCCAACTCAAGGTCGCGCTGCACTTCGCTCAGGTAGCGCCCGTCCGCGAGGCAGGCGCGCAGCTCCGCGGCGTCGAGGGCGGGCACGCTCTCCGCGATGGCCACGAGGTTGGCGGGGCCGGCCCAGGCGCCGGCGTGATCGTCCTGCGCGGCGTAGAGGGCGCGCTTGTACTCCCAGAACGCCCGCTCGTCCTGGCGGTAGGCGCACTCGCCGGCCAGGCCGGCGGTGGTGGCGCTCTCGGCGCCCCAGGCGAGGTTGACGTAGTACGCCTGCACCTGGCCCGTGTCGATGTAGTCGCGCTGGATGCGCGGGAACACGCTCTCCTCGAACGCCTTGCAGTGCTCGCACAGGAAGTTCTCGAACAGGATCAGCTTCACGGGCGCGTCCTCTCGCCCCAGGGTGGGCTGGCCGGCGTAGCCGCTGGCGGGAGCGCTGACGGTGGCGGCAGGAGCGAGGAACTGGCGGTAAGCGAGGAAGCCGGCGGCGAGGAGGGCGAGGACGGCGAGAGTGGCGAGGGTGAGGCGGCGCTGGGTCACGGGGTGAGGCTCCAATCGTGGCGCGGGTTCATTTGCGTGGGGCGGCGGGAAGGCTGGCGGCCCGGGTCACGGCGCTTCCGGCGAGTCGGCGTCGGCCCCACCTGCGCTCGCGGGCTCCCGCGTGGGCGCCTCGTCTGCCCCCTTGCGCAGCGCCGCCACCGTGATGCCCACCCCCGCCAGCAGCGGGATGCCCACCACGAACACCAGCCAGGTCGCCAGGCTCTCGGGCCCGGTGGCGGTGGGCGGGAACACGAAGTAGAGCGGTTCGGCCGTCGCGCCCTCGCCCACGACCAGGGTGACGCCGGCGCGCGCCTCCTCCTGGCGGAAGGTCTGGTCGCGGAACACCAGCCGCCACGCGCCCCCATGCGGCAGCACGAACTCCGTCTGGTAAACGCCCGGCGCGACCTCGGCGAAGCGCTCGCTGCTCACCACCGGCTCCGCGATGATCAGGCTCTCCGCGCTCTCGCCCGGCACGTCCGCCAGATCGCTGTGCGGACCGGCTTCCAGGAACACGATGGCGTCCTCGACCGGCGTGCTCACGGGGTCGTGCATCTTGAGGTTCAGCGTTATGCGCTCGCCGGCGCGCGAAAGCGTGGGGTGCGTGGTGACCGTGCCGAACACCAAAGTGGCGTGCGCCAGGGCGCCGCCGCTCAGCGCCAGCACGAAGGCGGCGAGCAGCGCCCGGAGGCGCGCGCGGACTGGTCGTGCGGTGGGCGCCCGCGACGCCAGGCGAGAGGGTGTTGGCGCTAGCGGGCGCGAGCTGCCCTGTTGGCATGATGGTCTCACGGCTCTTCCTCCTGCGCGGCGGGCGCGGCGGCGGTATCGTGCGGGCGCCCGCGCGGGGCGGGCGACCGACATACTCTACATCTGCTCAGGTATGCAGATGATAGAGTCCTCGCACCATGAGCGAGCGCCCCGCCACCCCAGCCGCGACCCTCGAGTACTTCGTGTCCGAGATGGACTGCGCCGAGTGCGCCCGCACGGTCAGGGGCGCCATCGGCAACGTCGCCGGCGCCAGCGACGTGAGCGTCAACTTCACCACCCAGACCTTGCGCCTGACCCTTGACGAGGCGCGCACCCCGCGCGCGGCGCTGGAGCGTGACTTGGCGCGCCTCGGCTACCCGCCGCGCCTCAAGGGCGGCGAGGTACTGGCGGACGCGCCCGGTGGCGCCGTGGCGGGCGGAGCGTACGGCGGTCCTGAGACGCCCCCCGCCTGGTACCGGACCGCCAAGGGCCGCTTCGTCATCGTCACCGGCGCGCT